>CAZFQJ010000013.1:0-21173 GCA_964520875.1 uncultured Lachnospiraceae bacterium | reverse complement strand
GTGTAAACCACACGCCCCTCAAACGTGCGCGTCTGCCAGTTCCGCCACTCTCGCTAACCGACGTTTGATATTATAGCACATCATTTCGGTTTTGTCAATACCTTTTTCGAAAAAAGTGAAAATATTTTTTACGACCAAAGACGGCATTGTATTCCGAGGTACGCTATCGCCATGGGAACCGATGCTATGTACGGTATCACGCTTATCACGTTTCCGAACACCGCGGCGAGTCCGAAGAGAAATATCCCGAGTATCTTCTTGAATACGGAAAGCTCCGCGCAACTATCGTTTTTTCTTTTCATTTTTTCTTTTCCTTTCGGCTTACTTACTCTTTATGTATGGATTATAACTCTGTAAATGGGTATTAAACGGGACATTAAGTACGCGGGTGTTTTGATTGTTTGCACAAAAAATGACGAGGCGCTTTGGATAAAACGCCGAAAAAGCGTTCGGAACAGGCAAAATGCCTTCAATTTTATTGACAATGACGGTAAATATGGTATAATGTTCTCGGGGGATTTTATAGGTAGATATGCGAAAAAGGAGAGTGATTGTTATTAAGAAAAGTATAAGGCGGATCGCATTTATCATGGCGATATGCACGGTGGTTTCGGCGCTGGCGTCGTGCAAGCCTAAAAAAGGACCCGGAAACGATGACGATAATAAAAACGGAGATGATGAAATGGATAAGGATTACTATTTAAGGATCGAAAAGAAAGAGCCCCAAATGGATATACTTTTTGACTATACGGACCCGGGATTCCGTAAGGCGAACGGAGGTATAGTCGATAATACCGATACTTCGAAGCCGTACATTAACGAAAGAGTCGTTTATTCTTCGGGCGATCTTTCCGAGGACGCTTCGTTATGCGTCAGCGGTAAGAAAAATTTCGAATTGAAGTCGCCGAAGATAAGCGATTGGAGCGGTTACGATACGCTTTCGGTAGCGGTATATTCCGGAAAGGCTACGAATACTACGGTCATGCTCTATTTTTCAAGCCCGAACATCGCAAGCACGGCCATGGATCCGTATGTGAGCTTTACGATAAATGTCGATTGGAGCGGCTGGAAGGTCCTTGAGTTCAGTATCGCCGACGCGGGAGGAAATTATTCACCCGATCTCCAAAATATAGTGAGATTCAACTATGCCACGAGCGGTTGGGGACTTACGTGTAGCGATGAGAATTACCTTTGCTTCGGATATATGTATCTTTCAAAGCAGGAATATGAGGTGATATCTCCAGTCTCTACCGACGATCCCGAGCTTTACAAGACGGTAAAGGACCAATGGAGAGAGTTCCTTGTGGGAGATCCGAACGAGAACGCGGTTCACACCGCCGAATACAATTCCAGAGTTGCGGCGATATCGAACGCGTGTAAAAACGACTGGGATAGCTTTAAGGCTACGTATTCGAACGGAGAGGTAGGTAAGCTCTGGGGATATGACGTCGTATTCGGAATAAGAGGAAACGAGGTCAAGATACAGGGAATATACGGCAAGATCTACGATATGGCGCTCGGTTATGCGACCGTGGGAAGCGAATATTACCATAATTCCGAGCTTTACGCGGATATAGTGAAGGGTCTTGAATACGCATACAACAATTATTACGGTCCTTGTGTATGGGAAAAAGGCACATACGGTAACTGGTGGGAATGGGATATAGGTATTCCGCTTAACCTTACAAAGATACTTATGATACTTGAAGACGAGCTCGGAAGCGAAGCTGTTAAGAAATATCTTGCTCCCTTCGATTATCTGAACGAGTATCCGTCTATGACCGCATGTAACAGGCTCTGGATAGGTAACTGCGTGCTCGCCTCCGCGTTTTTGCAGAACGACGCGGAAAGGATACTTATTTCCAAGGATATGCTCCTTGAGATATTCGAGTATGTTACGTTAGGAGACGGATTCTATACGGACGGATCGTTCATTCAGCACGAAAAATTATCATATACCTGCGGATACGGTGCGTCTTTGTTTTACGAGCTTACTCAGATAATGCTCATTTTGCGCGGAAGCCGCTTTGCGTTCTATGAGGATATAACAGAAAATCAGTACGCATGGGCTTTCGATAGCTTCCAGCCGGTGTTGTACGGCGGAAACCTGTTTGCCTGCACGAGAGGCAGAGAGGTATACAGAAATACGAGCGAGGCGAACGGCGGAGTAGTGGCTTCGTTTATTAGAATGACGACGTACGCTCCGAGCAAATACAAGGATAAGCTTGAGGCGATGATCCGTCACTACATGATCACGTCGGATAATAATTACGCTTCGAACGTTCCGCTTATGCTCGTTGACTACGCGGTAAATCTTAAGAACAACGATAACGTGACCCCGAGGACCGGATATGAGCTTGTCAAGGTGTTCGGCAATATGGACAGAGTGGCGATGCACGGTGAAAAGTACGGGGCATGCGTTTCGATGAGCTCCACACGTATATATAAGTATGAAGCGATAAACGGAGAAAACCGCCGCGGCTGGTATCAAGGCGACGGCATGCTCTATATCTATACGGACGGATATGATTACAATTACAGTTACTTCGATTTTGTCGATCCGTTCAAGCTTCCCGGTACTACCGTAAGCTCCTCCGACAGAGTCGAGCAGAACGTAAGTCCGATACTTGGTGATTCCGCATTCGTAGGAGGAGTCGAGCACGGAAAGTACGGAATAGCCTTCATGGAGCTCGGATACGGTGAGAACAAGTATTTCAGTACCGATCTCAGCGCGAGAAAATCGTATTTCATGTTCGATGACGAGATAGTAGCGGTCGGTTCGGGAATAAATTATTCGTATTCACGGAATACTTTGGCGAGCGAAAGCGGAGCTACTCTGATAAAGAACGACGAAAGCGGCGTTTATACCGTTATAGAAAACAGAATATGGCGTAATTCCGACGTACTGACGGTAAACGGTAGCGCCCTCTCGCTTGCGAGCGGAGATACTAAGACCGAGACCGTAAAGAATATGCACTTTACGAACATGGGCGGATACGTATTCTTCGACGATACCGTCATAACCTACGGTAAAGCGGAAAATTCCGGACAGACGCAGCCGAATAAGACCAACACCTTCTTCGAAGCGACGTACAGTCACGGCTCTAAGCCGAGTAATGGCAGTTACAGTTTCATATATCTTCCGAACGCTACCGCAGAGGAGACGGCGGCGTATTCCGCAAACAAGGACGTAACTATTCTTGAAGTAAGCGATAAGGTCCATGTCGTAAAGGAGAATACTCTCGGTATCACGGGTTACGTGTTCTACGAGAAGGGAAGCTCAAACGGCGTTACCGCGAATGTTCCGTGTGCCGTTATGATCACGGATAAGGACGGAAAAGTTGAGATAAGCGTCAGCGACCCGACCCACCTGCTTCAAAATATAAGTCTTACCGTCGATCTCGGACGTTCTCTCTCCGTAAAGAGCGCCGATGACGGAGTTTCGGTAACTTCAAACGGAAACAATATCGTTATTGACGTCGCGGTTGCCGGAAATGTCGGAAACACGTATTCTCTCGTGCTCGGCTGATAAGGTGATCACAAATGACGAAGATAATTTTTGATACGGATATCGGCGGCGATTGCGACGACGCGGGAGCGCTTGCACTGCTCCACCGTCTCTGTGACAAGGGGGAAGCCGAGCTTTTGGCGGTTACTCATTGCTTCGGCGGAGAATATTTTGCCGGTTGTATAGACGCGATAAACCGTTTTTACGGCAGGAGCGTTCCCGTCGGAGTAAATTACGATACGCCCGTCAAGGGGCGCGGAGTGTACGCCGCGGAGCTATGCGAGAAATTTCCGAACGCTTATCCCTCAAAAGTGTACGGAAACAGGGACGCTTTACCCGATAGCTTATGTGTTTTGCGTAAAACGCTTGCAGCGGCTGAGGATAACAGTATAACCCTTGTCGTTACGGGTGCGCTTACGACTATGGCGAGGCTCGTTACGAGCGGTGCCGACGGAATATCCGAGCTTACTGGTAAAGAGCTTATACGGCGTAAGATAGCGAGGACGGTCGTAATGGGCGGCAGGTTCTTTGAAAGCTGGCCGATGACGATCTATCCCGACGGAAACACTTCCGGTACGCCCGTCGCTTGTGAGTGGAACATCAAGGCGAGCGGACTGCTGGCGGCTCAAACGGTGTGTAACGAATGGTGCGGAAGGCTCGTGTTCAGCAGTTACGAGATAGGCTCGTATATCAAGACAATGGTAGGCTATCCGACAAGGGCGGAAAAAGGCGACCCGGTCGCGCACGCATACCTCGTTCATAACGGTGGGGCGGGACGAATGAGCTGGGACCATACCGCTATGTTGGAGGCGGTGCGTCCCGGAGCGTATTGGAATTATCACAAGCTCGGAAAGGTGAGCGTGGACGATGATTTTGTTACGCGTTGGAGCGCTTCCGAGGAGTTTGAACACACGTACCTGCTTCCTAAGTCGGATTACGAGGACATACGCAGGATAATAGACGATACAGTCGACGGAAAATGATCAAAAATGATCATAAAAGGAAAAGTCTCTCGGGGATATGCCCGAGAGACTTTTTGTATCTTTTAATTATTCAAAACAAGATCAAACGTTCTTTCCCGCTTCGTAAGCTTCGCGCATGGCGCTCTTCCCGTTTATCTCGCCTTTTTCATACGTGCCCATTCCGTATATGACTCCCATTTCTTTTGCGCCTTCGACGCAGTCGGCGTATCCGCGGAAGCATGCAAGGGTAGTGTCGGCGGAGGAAAGCTCTTCGTCTGCCGCCGTGACTATGTAGTAGAATTCCTTGTTTTTGACCTCGGTCCAGCGTGCGACGCTGCGGTCTATCACCGCTTTGAGTTGTGCGTCTATCGAATAGAAATACACCGGGCTTGCAAGTACCATAACGTCGCAGTCGATCATCTTCTGCATGATCTCCGACATGTCGTCTTTTACGGTGCATACGCCGGTGTCTCTGCATGCGTAACAAGCGCGACAGTATCCTACGTTCTTTTCCGCCACTCGTATCTTTTCCACGTCGTGTCCCGCTTCCTTTGCTCCCTTCATGAATTCATCGCAAAGTGTGTCGGAATTTCCGCCTTTTCTCGGGCTTCCGGATAATATCAGTACTTTTTTCACGGTCATTTACCAACCTTTCTTTTCTTTTGAACAATCGTGTTGCTTTTTGCGTTCTTCGACCATTTGAGAGAACCATTCGACCATTTTGGGATCGGTATGAGAGAAGAACGAGCTTTGTTTTCTGTCAAGCTTGGATATTTCGTTCATATCCCCGTCCGTTAAAGTAAAATCGAAGATATCGAAATTTTCCTTCATGCGTTCGATATGCGTGGACTTCGGGATCACGACTATTCCGCGTTGCACATGCCAGCGAAGAATGACCTGAGCGGGCGTTTTTCCGTACTTTTTTCCGATAGCCTTAAGCTCGGGAAGCTCGAACATGCCGTTCCTGCCTTCGCCGAACGGCGCCCATGCCTCAAGCCTGACGTCGTATTTTTTATGCCATTCAAGCGCCTCGCTCTGCTGATGATGAGGGTGTATCTCGATCTGATTTACCGCGGGCTTTACGCGTGAGAAATTTGCGATATCGACCATACGGTCAACGTAGAAATTCGATATACCGATAGCGCGTATCCTTCCTTCCGACATCAGATCCTCAAGCGCGCGATACGCTCCGTAGACATCGGAAAACGGCTGATGTAAAAGACAAAGATCGATATAGTCGGTCTTAAGCTTTCTTAGCGACTCTAAGACAGACGCGCGACATTCGTCGTAGCCGTAATGCTCTATCCATACCTTGGTCGTAAGGAATATCTCGTTTCTCGGTATTCCGCTCTTTACAAGAGCGCTTCCTACCGCTTCTTCGTTGAAATAGCTCTGCGCCGTATCTACGGAACGGTATCCGACGGACAATGCGTCAAGCACACATCTTTCGCATTCGTCGCTTTTGATCTGATATACGCCGTAGCCGAGCATGGGCATTTTTACGCCGTTGTTTAACGTTACGTATTCCATAAACGCTCCCCTTTCAGTGCCGCCCGAGGCGGAAATGTAAAAATCTAAAACGGATACCGTTTTTATCGATATATCCGCGATATGATTATAGCACAAAAACGCTATGCGGTCAATAGGTGCGGAAATATAAAATCGAATAAAACGAGGCTTATGCGAAAGGTGAAAATTTTCTGTAAACGTTTAGGGAAAACGATTGACACGGTACGTAAAATGTGCCACAATATAACTAACTGTGGAGTACTTTCGAGTGACGGATAAACGATCGAAAGAATAAAATATACAGGCGTATAACGGAGGAACGCGACAAAATCATGCAGGATCAAAAGGAAATGCTCGGTACCGCGCCGATAGGAAAGCTTATGTTCAAATTGGCGCTTCCGACGGTAATAGCACAACTCATAAACATGCTCTATAACATCGTTGACCGAATATACATAGGCCATATACCGGAAAACGGCGACCTTGCGCTGACGGGCGTGGGCGTTTGTATGCCGATAATCATGATAGTTTCCGCATTTGCGGCGCTTGTAAGCTCCGGAGGAGCACCGCGGGCGTCTATATTTATGGGCAAAAAAGATAACGAGAGCGCCGAAAAGACATTAGGCGGTTGTTTCAGTTTACAGATAGTCATATCGGTCATACTTACCGTAGTTCTTTTGATCTTCAACCGTGATCTTTTGCTTATGTTCGGAGCGAGCGAAAATACGATAGAGTACGCTACCGAATATATGAGCGTATATGCGATCGGAACGATTTTCGTTCAGCTTACGCTCGGTATGAACGCGTTTGTTACGGCGCAGGGATTTACAAAGATATCGATGATCTCGGTCCTTATAGGCGCCGTTGCGAATATAATCCTCGATCCGATATTTATTTACGGACTCGATATGGGAGTCAGCGGAGCGGCTCTCGCTACCGTGATATCTCAGGCGTGCTCCTGCGTTTGGGTTGTGACCTTCCTTTTCCGCGACAAAAGAGCATTGCTTCGCTTAAAAGTAAGTAACCTTTTCGTCTCGCCCAAGGTGGTGCTCCCGTGTCTTGCGCTCGGTGCGGCGGCGTTCATCATGCAGGCAAGCGAAAGCGTGATATCTATATGCTTCAATTCTTCTCTTCTTAAATACGGAGGAGATCTGGCGGTGGGAGCCATGACGATACTTACGGGAGTCATGCAGTTCGCCATGCTTCCGCTTCAGGGATTTGCACAGGGCGCCCAGCCTATCTCAAGCTATAACTACGGAGCGAAGAACGCCGAGCGCGTAAAAAAGACATTCAAGCTCTTACTTACCGTGTCTCTTGTATATTCCGTTACGCTTTGGGGCGTAATCATGCTTTTCCCGAGAGCGTTTGCCGCGATGTTTACCGCGGAGACCGCGCTTCTTGATTTTACCGAAAAAGTCATTCGAATATATTTCGGAAGCACCTTCCTTTTCGGTATACAGATAGCTTGTCAGATGACATTCGTTTCGCTCGGAAACGCGCCGTCGTCAGTTATAGTCGCGGTGGTAAGGAAGTTCGTCCTTCTTTTGCCGCTCATCTACATCATGCCGCATCTGGTGAGCGACAGTACGATCGGAGTATATATGGCGGAGCCTATCGCCGATCTTATTGCGGTAAGCTTTACGGCGGTGTTGTTTGTTTTCAGATTCAGAAAAGCTCTAAATAAAATATCGGATAAACAGGGAGAATGACAAGTGTTTCGTATTCTTGTGGTAGACGACGACAAAAATACAAGACTTTACATGCGTGCCGTGCTTGAAGGAAACGGTTATACCGTTACTACGGCGGTAAACGGCGTCGAAGCCTTGGAGGCTCTCGATAAAGAACACGTGGATCTAGTCGTCCTTGACGTTATGATGCCTGAGATGGACGGATATGAGTTTACGCGTATCTTACGCGAAAACGACAATAATCTTCCTATACTTATGGTGTCGGCAAAGCAGCTTCCGGTGGATAAGCATAAGGGATTTGCCGTCGGAACCGACGACTATATCACAAAGCCGGTGGACGAAGCCGAAATGTTGTTCCGCATAAAAGCTTTGCTCAGACGCGCGAAGATAGCGAGTGAACGCAGGATAGTGATAGACGACGTCGTTCTCGATTACGATTCTCTGACCGTGACTCGCGGAAGCGAGGTCCAGGAGCTTCCGCAAAAGGAATTCTTGCTTCTTTATAAGCTGCTATCTTATCCCGGAAAGATATTTACGCGAATACAACTTATGGACGAGATATGGGGCGCGGATAGCGAAACCGGTTGGGAGACCGTGACGGTACATATCGGCAGGCTCCGTAAACGCTTTGAGGGCTGGAACGAATTTGAGATAGAGTCCGTTCGCGGGCTTGGATATAAGGCGGTAAAAAAGTCATGAAGCAAACGAAGTCTTTAAAGCTCGATTCGGAAAAGATCAAGGAAAAAACTCACAGGACCTCTCTCATGCTCGCGCTCACGATATTCGTTTTCGCCATACTTTTATCGGCGATCCTGATATCGGGATTTGTGGTCTGGGCGCTGACGAAGGTAGGAATATTGCTCGACGGTTACGGTGAGCTCAGATTAAGCTCGATATTCTTATTCATGCTGATAAGCAGTCTCGTCATCAGCGCGACCATTGCTTTTTTCAGTAGCAGGATACCGCTAAAGCCCGTAAACGATCTGGTAAACAAGATGAACCGTCTTGCGGCGGGCGATTTCAAGACGCGTCTTAAATTCGGTCCGATGATATCCACGCACCATGTTTTCAAGGAGATCACGGCGAGCTTCAACACAATGGCAGAGGAGCTTGAAAACACCGAACTGCTCCGTAACGACTTCATAAATAATTTTTCTCATGAATTCAAGACGCCGATAGTTTCGATCGCAGGCTTTGCGGGGCTTCTCGAAAAGGGCGATCTTACGGAGGAGCAGCGTCAATTATATCTTAGGTCCATACGCGAGGAGTCCATGCGGTTATCCGAAATGGCGACCAACGTTTTGAACCTCACAAAGGTCGAAAATCAAAGGATACTTACGGATATATCGCGCTTCGATCTTTCCGAGCAGATACGCTCGGCGGTCCTGCTTTTTGAAAACAAGTGGGTCGAAAAGGATATAGAGATCCAACTTGATTTTGACGAATTCATGATAGAAGCGAACGAGGAGCTGTTAAAGCAGATTTGGATAAATCTGATAGATAATGCGGTTAAGTTCGTGCCGCGCGGAGGAACCGTAAAGGTCGATATATCGGAGACAACGGATATGCTTTCGGTGGCGATCGGCAATACGGGAAATGAGATCCCGCGCGAAAAGCAAGCGAAGATATTCGAAAAATTTTATCAGGCGGACGAATCGCACGCGACATACGGAAACGGTATCGGTCTCGCCATAGTCAAGCGTATAACCGAGCTTCACGGCGGAAGAGTCGGAGTCACGAGCGAAAGCGGACTTACGACGTTTTATGTGGAGCTTCCCAAAAAACAGAAGCGGATAAGAACGACATCAAGGGGAAACAGATGAATTATTTATTTTGTATTTTGATAAGCTATTTGATAGGATCTATAAATCCGTCGTACATCATCGCGAAGATACGCGGCTTTGACATTCGTCAAAAGGGGTCGAAAAACGCGGGAGCGTCCAACGCTCTCATACTTTTCGGGAAGGTGATAGGCATCGCGTGCGCGCTTTTCGATATCGCGAAGGCGTCGCTCTGCGTATGGCTCTGCGAAATTCTTTTTTCGGAGACCGCATACCTGTTCCCGGTAACGAGCATTTCTTGTATCGTCGGTCATGTCTTTCCGTTCTATATGAGATTTCGCGGAGGTAAAGGTCTGGCTTGCTTTGGCGGCGCCGTGCTCGCACACGATTGGAGAGTATTCCTCATTATGCTCGCAGGTGAGATATGCGTTGTCTTGATCACAAATTATATATGCTTTGTGCCGATCACGGCGGCGTTCGCCTTTCCCGCGGTCTACGGTATAATGCATTCGGATTTCACGGGCGCGCTGATACTTTCCCTTCTCATACCTATCATGCTATATAAGCATATAGAGAATTTCAAGCGTATAAAAAACGGTACCGAGATGCGTATAAGCGTTCTTTGGAACAAGGATAAGGAATTCGAACGCATGAATATTCCGAAACAGTAACCTAAATATATAAACATGAAAAATGTCGGACGAAAATCCTCGTCCGACATTTTTGTTTCGTTTCAGTTTATTTTTCGGGTGTAAAATCTTATCGTAAAATGCCATGTCAGGGCAAAAAATATTCGATCGGACAAGATCGGATGAACTTGGAGGTAAGCTATGAGAAAAGTAAAGATCATCACCGATTCATGCGCGGATCTTAATCCGGAGCAGCTTACGAGATACGGTATAGATTATGCGAAGATGTCTACCGTTTATAACGGAGAGGAAAGTCCGGCTCTGCTTACGTGGAGCGCCGAGGAAGCGCATGCGCTTTACGAGATAATGAGAGCGGGAAACAGAGTAATGACCGCTCAGGTCTCGGTGGAGGAGTTTAACAGAATATTCGAAAAGTATCTTGACGAGGGTTACGATATAGTGTACATAGCTTGCTCGTCAAAGCAGTCCGGATCGGTAAATACCGGTTATGTTACGGCAAACAAGCTTATGGAGCGTTATCCAGAGAGCAAGATCGCTTGTATAGATTCTCTTAACGCAAGCATGGGAGAGGGTATGCTCGCAATAGAGGCGGCAAAGCTCGCGTCCGAAGGACTTTCCGCTTCCGAGATAGAGGAGCGTATACTTTCCATGCGTAAAAAGGTAAATCAGTACGTTACCGTCCACTCTCTCGACGCACTTAAGCGTTCGGGAAGAGTAAAGGCTTCCGCGGCGTTTTTCGGAAATCTCATGGGAGTGAAGCCCGTGCTTATTTCCGACGTGAACGGAACGCAGGCGGCGTACAAAAAGGTCAAGGGCAGACAGAAGTCGTTTGAGGAGATAGTGTCGCTCTTAAAGCAGACGATGATCGAACCGGAAAAGCAGACCGTATATCTTACTCACGCGGATTGCTCGGAAGAGGAAGTAAACAAGCTTGTTGAGCTTATCAAAAAAGAGATCCCGTGTCTCGGCGTTGAGATCGGATATATAGGTCCGATAATAGGAGCTTCGATAGGACCTGACGCGGTCGGTATCTGGGGCTTCGGACAAGAAGTAACTTACAAAATAGGAGATTGACATGAGGACTTTGGACGGGATCCTTTTTGCCAGAATGGTAAATTCGGGCGCGGCGAGTCTTAAAGCGCACGCAAAGGAGATCAACGATCTTAACGTTTTCCCGATCCCGGACGGAGATACGGGAGATAATATGCTCATGACCATGATGGGCGGAGTTTATCACGACGAATGTACATGCGAGGTGTTGAGCGAGGTAGCCGATCGCGTATCGAGCGGTATGCTGACGTCGGCGAGAGGGAATTTCGGAGGTATGCTTTCGCAGTTCTTTGAGGGTATAAAGAACGGCTTTTCCGGACTTAACTCAGCGGATACGCACGAGATAGGAGAAGCCTTCCGTCACGGAGTAAAGCAGGCGTACAGCTCTGTCATGACTCCGACTGAGGGAACTATCCTTACGGTGGTGAGAGAAGCTACCGAATATGCGTGTAAGCGCAGCGCTCAGACGCCCGAGGAGTTTCTTGATTCGTTTATAGACGAGGCAAAGCGTTCTCTTGCGAGGACGCCGGATCTTCTTCCGGTGCTTAAAAAAGCGGGAGTCGTGGATTCCGGCGCGGCGGGACTTATATACATAGTGGACGGCATGATGCGCGCCGTTCGCGGCGAGGATATAGCTGCGGACGCAGAGCCTGCGACCGAAAAGGTCGCAGAGATCGATCTTGACGCTTTCGATGAGGATAGCGTGCTTGAGTTCGGATACTGTACGGAGCTTCTCGTTCGTCTTCAGAATTCCAAGACCGATATCGCTTCGTTTGACGTAAAGATCATCACCGATTATCTTCAGACGATAGGAGATTCTATCGTGACCGTGCGTAACGGCAGTATAGTAAAGCTTCACGTACATACGATGACGCCGCAAAAGGTGCTTGATTTTTGTCAGAGGTACGGAGAATTTCTTAAAGTCAAGATCGAAAATATGTCTCTTCAGCATAACAGTACCGTCTCGGAAGCGGAAAAGGAAGCCGTCAAGAGCGAACGCAAAAGGTACGGCGTCGTTGCCGTTGCTTACGGAGAGGGACTTAAACAAACGTTTCGCGACAGGGGCGCCGACGTTATAGTCGACGGCGGACAGAGCATGAACCCCGCAGTTGAGGACTTTATTGCCGCATTTGACGAGGCGAACGCCGATGTGATCTTCGTGTTCCCCAATAACGGAAATATAGTTCTTACCGCAAAACAGGCGGCGCAGCTCTATAACACTTCCGACATACGCGTCATAGAAAGCACTACGATAGGCGCGGGTTACGCTTCTCTTTCGATGCTCGATACAGGCTCGGACGACGCTGACGCTATCGTCGAAGAGCTTGAAGGCGCAATGGACGGGGTGATCACGGCGGAAATATCGCATTGTGTTCGCGACGCTTCGATTGACGATGTGGAAATGCATTCCGGAGACTATATAGGCTTTGTGGGTAAGGAGCTTATGGCGGTAAGCCCGAAGCGTATCGACACGGTATGCAAGACCATAGACGGGATAGGCTTTTCGAATTACGATATATGCATAATAATATGCGGCAGGGACGCAAGTGCCGAGGAATCGGAAAAAATAGAGGAGTATATCCATTCTAATTACAGCGGAAAAGAAGCATACATAATAGACGGCGGTCAGGACGTTTATGATTATATCATGATAGTGGAGTGATCGGAGGCGGTCATATGAAGATACTACTTTACATTTTAGCCGCGGTATGCGGATATATCGTGGCGGGCATAAATCCCGCGATAGTCATATCGAAGGCGGTATATCATAAAGATATAAGAGAATGCGGAAGCGGAAACCCCGGATTTACGAATTTCAAGCGCACGTTCGGTAATAAGTGGGCTTGGTGGGTGCTTGTGTTGGATCTTGCGAAGGCTGCGGTGGCGACGGTCATATTCGCGTGGCTCTTCGGAAGGGTATGCGGAGACCGTCAGTTCGGCGCGGCATATACGGGGATATTCTGTATGCTCGGACACGCGTTTCCGTTTTGGTTCGGATTTAAGGGCGGAAAAGGCTTCCTCGTCTGTCTTTCGACCATGTTCGTTATAGATTGGCGAGTCGGAGCTATCGCGACCGCTGTAATGTGTCTGTTACTGCTTACCACAAAATACATGTCTCTTTCCACGGTGAGCGCGATACTGCTTTGTCCGATCCTTCTTATCCCGTTCGGAGCTTCGGTCCCGGTTATATGCATGGCAGGCGCCTGCGCGATATTTATGGCGGTAAGACACAAGGAGAACTTTAAAAGACTGATAAAAGGAACGGAATCGAAATTTTATTTCAAAGGCAAAAAGCAAGAGCAAAAAAGCGACAGTCGACCGGTGTAATCGGTCGGCTTTTTGCTCCTTATTGTTTTCGTAAATGCTTGACAATTGAATTTTCGTATGGTAGAATGAGGGTACAATGACATGTATACGTAAAGGAAACAGATCATGAAACTGAATTATGAAGCGTACAAAGACAAAGTATATGCCTGCTGGGTAGGAAAGAATATCGGCGGAACTATGGGCACTCCTTACGAGGGAATACGTAAGATGCATGATATTAAGGGCTTTGTGACCGAAAAGAACGTTGTTTTACCGAACGACGACCTTGATCTTCAGCTCGTTTGGCTCATGGCGCTTGAGCAACAAGGCCCGAAGGCGATAAGCTCGTCCTTGCTCGGAGAGTATTGGCTCACCTTCATCACTCCTCATTGGAACGAATACGGTCTCGGAAAAGCGAATATGCATGCCGGACTTGTGCCTCCGCTCTCTGGAGATTATAACAACAGTTGGAATAATTCGAACGGCGCGTGGATACGTACCGAGATATGGGCGGCGGTAGCTCCCGGTATGCCCGACGCAGCTGCCAAATACGCAATAGAGGACGCGTCCGTCGATCACGGCGCGGGAGAAGGAACGTTTGCCGCGGCTTTCGTTGCCGCGATGCAGTCCGCAGCTTTCGTTATAAACGACCTCAGAGCATGCATAAACATCGGCCTTGCCGCTATTCCGGAAGATTCGAGAATGGCGAAGAGCGTTCGTCTGGCGATCAACTGCTATGAGGAAGGTAAGACGTGGCAGGAGGCGAGAAACGCGGTGTTCGAGCAGAATGCGGATCTCGGAGACGGTTGGTTCGAAGCTCCTTCGAACGTTACATATGCCGTTATCGGTCTTCTTTTCGGCGAAGGCGATTTCAAAAAGTCGATGATATACGCGATAAACTGCGGAGACGATACCGACTGCACGGGCGCGACGGTAGGTTCAACTCTCGGAATACTTAACGGTATGGCGGGTATCCCCGCCGATTGGAGGGAGCACATAGGCGACGAGATCGTAACTATCTCTATCAGCCGCGGAAACCATGCCCGCGGACTTCCCGATAACTGTACGGCTCTTACCGAGCGCGTCGTGGCGATAGCTCCGAGCGTGCTCTACTCAAGGAACGTTTCTTTTGAGATGAGAGAAGTGAATGTGGAGCTTGCCGATGTAGACGAGATACCGGACGATATCGAAAATAGGCTTTTGACTATGGTAGAGCGCGAGGTAAGACCTATCACCGATTCGCTTAAGCCTTATACCATGGATTTTTCATCTACGATTATGAAGGCGCGTATTACGCTTGATAGCGCTCCCGATATCCGTCCGCTTGAGGAAAAGAAGATTTACGTAACTCTTTTAAATCAATCCACGTTTGAAAATGAGCCTCACCCCGTTTCGCTTCGCTGGATACTTCCCGAGGGCTTTACCGTTGAAGGAAAGAAGGGCGCGGTCCTTGAACACTTCAACTCTCACAACAAGGGTACGCTTCCGCTTGAATTTACGATAAGAGCGGGTGAAAGAGTCGAGGCTTCCAACCGTATGGTGCTTGAGGTAGCACCCGTAGGACGTCATCAGCCGATGTATATTTCCTTCGTTTTGCTCGGATAAGATCGGATAAATGTTGATAAAAAACATCATGCCTTCCAGACAGGAAAGGCATGATGTTTTTATGTATTTTCGGTGTTTTCGGAAGCGTAAGGCTTTTTAAAGAAGAAAAAGCTCATTATAAATCCGGCGATCGAGGTCAAGCCGTCGGTTACGGGATACGTCAGCCAAAAATAATCAAGTCCGATGAGCGAAAACAGATATCCGAGCGGTACGAACAAGATGACTGTACGTATCACGGTAAGTATCGAGCTTTTTAGCGGACGTCCGACCGCTTGAAAGAGCACGGGATAGGTAAGCGAGGTGACGAGCGGAAGGAAGCTCCAGCCGATTATTCGGAACGCGGTCGTTCCTATGCGGATCACCTCTTCGTCGGATGAAAAGAAGCGCAACATGGGGTCCGGTATAAGGTTGAAGCAGAGCGTTCCGAAAGCCATGAGTACGAAGCCGAACAGGATAGCAACGTTAAGAGTTTTTTTGCAACGGTCTATCCTTTTTGCCGCGTAGTTGAAGCTGATGATAGGTACGATACATGTCTGCATGGCGCTTATCGGTATAAAAAAGAAGGTCTGCCATTTATAATAAAGCCCGAGCGTGGTGACCGCGGCGTCCGAAAAGCCCGCAAGTATCATATTGAGTCCGAATATGTAGAACGTGTAAGCGGATTGCATGAGAATGTTCGGAAGTCCCAGACGGAATATCTTTGCTATATAGTGAGGGTACTTTCCGAGCTTCGGGGAAGCATGAAAGCCTTTTCTCATAACGATGAGCGCGGCGACTGCCTGTCCTGCGACCGTAGCCGCGGCGGCTCCGGCTATCCCGAGCTTCGGAAGCCCGAGCAGACCGAATATGAGCAGAGGATCTAAGATTATATTTGTCGCTGCTCCCAAGATCTGAGCTATCATGGGAGTTTTCATATCGCCATGCGCTTGTAATATCTTCGTCCATACGCTTTCGAGAAAGAGACCTAAGCTGAATACGCAGACTATCCTTCCGTAAACTATGACGTCGGAGATTATCGTCTCGTCGCTCGTTGACATTTTCGCAAAAGCGGGCATTATCAAATAACAGACGACGGCGAAAATAAGCCAAAGAACGAGAGCGAGCGGAGTGCCCACGCCTGCGTATTCGTTTGCTTTTTCCTTTTGTCCGATACCGAGCTTTGACGCCATTACGGTGTTTATACCGACTCCCGTGCCTACGGCGAGCGCGATCATTAACAACTGGATAGGATATACGATAGAGAGCGCGGTAAGTCCCGAATCCGAGAAGCGTCCGACAAAAACGCTGTCGACGATATTGTAAAGCGCCTGAATGAGCTGTGCAAGCATTACGGGAGGCGCCATTTTCAGAAGTATCCTTCCGATATTTTCTGTGCCGAAATAGTTGTTTTGTTCTTTTATTTCCATATTGTTCAGATATTCCCCTCGGTCATGTTCGTGACTTAAAGATTATACCGCATAGCGGAGATTTTGTCAATATATTTAAAAAATAATATAAAAAAGCCCTTGACAAAAAGGGATTTATACTGTACAATTGTATGCAATGTCTATATTATACATGTAGAAGTTTAGATCAAAATCGAATATGGAAAGAAGCTCTGCGGAGGGATATATCCCGTAGGATATAAGCCGGATAAGGGAGCAGATATCGAGAGATGGGGCGTAGCCTGTCCGTTTTACCGATTTCTGTACTTGTTGAGCTTTTTATTTATTCCGTATCGGAAAGGAACCTTATGAATATTCAATTATCCGATCATTTTAACTATCGAAAACTGTTCTTGTTTACGTTACCGTCTATCGTAATGATGGTGTTTACGTCTATATACGGCGTCGTGGACGGTTTCTTTATCTCAAATTTTGTCGGTATCACGGAATTTGCCGCGGTAAACCTTATAATGCCGTTCGTACAGATCTTCGGTTGCTTCGGATTTATGTTCGGTACGGGAGGCTCGGCTCTTGTTTCGAAGCTTCTCGGCGAAGGCGATACGCAAAGAGCGAATCGCGTTTTTTCGATGATCACTTATATCGGAGTATGCACAGGCGTTGTGCTTTCGATCCTCGGAATAGTATTTATCGAACCTGTCGCGGTCCTGCTCGGAGCGGACGAAGGCATGCTTCCGTACTGTGTGACATACGGAAGGATAGTTCTTGTGACATTGCCGGCGTTCATGCTTCAGAATATGTTCCAAAGCTTCCTTATCACCGCTGAAAAGCCTACTCTCGGACTTATCGTTACCGTTGCCGCGGGTTGTACAAATATGACCCTCGACGCCGTGTTTATCATAGTGTTTAAATGGGGTGTTGTCGGCGCGGCAGCCGCTACTTGTCTTGCTCAGTGCGTAGGAGGTCTGGTAGCGCTCGTGTATTTTGCGAGAAAGAATAGCAGTCTGCTTCGTCTCGGAAAGATGAATTTTGACGGAAAAGCGCTCCTTCATTCGGTTACGAACGGTTCTTCCGAGCTTGTGAGCAATATCTCAATGTCGCTCGTATCCATTCTTTATAATTTCCAGCTTATGAGGTTTGCCGGTCAGGACGGCGTCGCGGCATACGGAGCGGTTATGTATGTCGGATTCATATTCGCGGCGATATTTATCGGATATTCCATAGGAGTCGCTCCCGTTATAGGCTTCCATTACGGAGCAAACGATACGGCGGAGCTTAAAAACCTGTTTAAAAAGAGCAATATTCTCGTGATAAGCTCCGGTGTGGTGCTTGCATCCGTCGCTTTCGTTTTTGCAAAGCCGCTTGCCTCGTTGTTCCTCGGTGCGGACGCGGTCGCAAATAATCCCGAGCTGATAGAAATGACCGTTACCGCGTTCAGAGTTTTCGCTATATCGGTTTTGTTCAGCGGTTTCTGTATCTTCGGTTCGGCATTCTTTACCGCACTCAACAACGGAGCCGTGTCTGCGGCTATATCGTTTTTGCGTACTCTCGTTTTCCAAACCTTGAGCGTAATTGTGCTTCCGATATTTTTTAAGCTTGACGGAGTTTGGTATTCTTTGTTCGTAGCTGAATTTTCCGCTATGCTCGTGACGTTGTTCTTCTTTATCAAGATGAGAAAGAAGTACGAATATTGATCCCTGATCGGATGATCCGCTCGGCTGACCCGTATATCGGTCAGCCGGGCGTTTTTCTTTGCATGAATAGGTAAAGCGCGTAATGTTAACAATCGTTGCTTGACTTGACGGGTATTTTGTTGTATACTTTAATTGTTTTTCGGAGGACAAGAGAATGCTGAACGAAAATATTAAAGCTCTTAGAGTGGCAAAGGGCATGTCGCAAGAGGAGCTGGCGCTTAAACTAAGCGTAGTCAGACAGACCGTGTCGAAATGGGAAAAGGGGATATCCGTACCGGATTCCGATATGCTCGTGACGATCGCGAGAACGCTTGATACAGACGTAAATACGCTCCTCGGAGAATCCGACGTGACGAGTAGAGAAGAGGAGACGCGGGCGTTGAAAATTAAGCTTGAATTACTTTCGGAGGAGCTTGCAAAGCAGAACGAGAAGAAAAGAAAGCTTCGAAGAGCCTTTTTTATTATATTGGGAGCAGCCGCGATCCTTTTGGCGGTAGGGGGCTTGATAGAGAATATCTACATTCTGAAAGCTTTGGGAGATATGTCTTCGGGCGAAGCTTTTATAGGCGGTTTTGACGGTCCTTCGAAGATATACGTAGCTTCAAATATTAAGATCGTTCGGTGCGCTCTTATCGTAACGGCGATCGTGTTCTCGGTTATCGGGGTGTATAAGACCCGCAGGAGGGGAAAATGAAAAAAACCGTAATCTTGATCATAATTTCGGCAGCGGTGCTTTTTGGCGGGTGCGGAGGTGCGTATTCGACAAGGATAGAAGATCATACCATGAAGATGAGCTCCGTACTATATAGAGAAGACGATCAGTTAAGCGTTATAGCGGTGGGTGAGTACGATACCGCATACCCCGAGGTCAAGGTCGTCGATATGAGCTTATCGGCGAGTGGGGGGAAGATCACGATAAGCGATAATACCGACGGAAGGATATATGAAGGCGCGTATACGATCAAAAGTAAGAAGCTTCAAACGACGATATACGATCTGACGTTTGACGGAGTGTCGGGATATGCGGTCGTTACCGTTACAAAATACGCGGACGGCGGTAAGACGCCGACTTTGATTGCCGAGATAGACGGATATTCCTTGTATTTTTACCCCGAAACATAAAAAAGAAGCTCGAACACATATGCGTTCGAGCTTCTTTTTCATCAGCCTTGTTTGAATTTGAAGGTGCAGACGCCCTTCGGTAAGATCTCTATATTCGTACCGTCTATTCTCTTAAGCTCGGCGTTTTCCGCGATAAGTGAATATTTGTTGCCTTCGTAATCGAAATTAACGGCGTTGCCTTCGATATCGATCTTCGGTACTGCGTTAAGATGATTATAGACCATTCTGTCTGTCTTGATCTCAATACTGTCTTCTTTAAACACGACGTATTTGTCCGACCAAAAGATCTTAAGTATTCCGTCTCCGATTTTCTCGACCTTGTACGCTTCGCCATCGGCGTCTATGACAAGACCGCTTTCGGTAAGACTTTCGTTTATCCATTTGACCGTGTCGACTATCGGAAGGTTTTCGTATATGCCGTCAAAGGTATGGCAGGTGTCGACAATGTATTTATCTTTGATATTTTCGTCGAAAAGGTACAGAGCGCGTATGAATACCGTCTTTTCGTATCGAAAGACGTTCGCGACGTAATTTTTCGAATCGTAATAGACTGTCTGCGCGTCTACCGTATCCCAGTTCTCGGTCGCGACGACGGAGGTCGCGGGAGTTGAGGACGGATAGCGCTTTTTGAACGCGCGTCCGCATTCGGACATTGTGAGAAGCTCGACATCGCCCATTTCGCGGAGCTTATCGATTTGATAACGTAAAACCTCCGTTATATCCATATCGGGACCGAAGCCGTTCTCCTGTCCGAGCTGAGTGAACGAAAATCCCAGATCCTCGTTTTTGTAATACGCGTTAAGCATACCGTCGATAACGTCTGCGTCGTGCGTCCACACAGGCTCTAACGTATAGCAGGTGCCTATGTTTTCCGAGCAGTATTTTTTCATATCGTAGCAATGGAAGGGGCAAGGACCGAGAAGTCTGAATACAGGCGTGTTATTTTGCATTTCCTCAGACTGCGCCGGAGTGAATACGTTGTTTTTTGAAGGGTAGTATGCGCCGTTGAAGTATCCGCCGACGAGCGTGTATGCGTCGGTATTGACCTGATCGCGGCATATCGCCAGCGTGTCTATATCGTAATGCTCCGTCAGGTAGTTTACAGTATGAGTGTCGATCAACCAGCTTGCGACGGTTTTCGGGTAATATCCGAAAACTTCGCGGAACTTACGCATAGCCTCGTCGATAAGCTTTTCTCTTTCCGCAGGAGTGTAAGCGAGCGAAAATCCGGGGATTATGTGGTAATCCCAGTCCCAACCGTTTGCGCTATTGTAGGGAATACCGCATGTCTCGCTCAGGGGACGTACTATCTCATACCAAAGACCGAGCTCGGTCTTTGGCGTGGTCTCGTTTTTGAACATGTCTACGTATTTTTGATCGCAGATAGTGTCGTATTGCAAAAGGAAAGTGTTCTTTATGTTAAGTTCATTAACGAGCATTAGTTCTTCACGTGTTTTATCGTACATGAAGCTACTATCCTCGTAGCGCTGATCCTTTTGTCTGACAAAGTTCATTACGGCGGAAATCTTCATAATATTGTCCTCCCGAAAATATTCTGATTGTATTTTAACGATGTAAGTATATTATACGTGTTTTTTCGGGCGTTGTCAAGCTATATGAATTAAATTTGCTTAAGTATCGTTTTATAAAGCTCAAGCTCGTAATCATATCTTTGCACCACCGATAAGACGGTCGAAGAGATCGGCGCGTTGATAGGATTCAGTTCGGCTTCTCATTTCAGAAGGGGGCTGAAGGATCAGATAGGTCTTACCCCGAAGGAGGTACGAAAGCGAAGCGAATTTTGATATATAAAACAAAAAGCGGGTATCCACAAGTCAAATCCCTTATGAATACCCGATATGGTCGGAGTGACAGGGTTCGAACCTGCGGCCTCAACATCCCAAATGTCGCGCGC
>CAZFQJ010000012.1:0-21731 GCA_964520875.1 uncultured Lachnospiraceae bacterium | reverse complement strand
AATTCGATTTGATTATCGAAGTATTCAAATTCAAGACCGAAGGAGTAATATAGCGCGAAAGGTTAATTTGATCGCATCGGAATATATGCGATTTCACGCCTTAATTTTCTAAAAAGCTAAACGCGAAAATTATTCATATCATATCTATTTGAGCCGCCTACGGCGGCATGGAGGATTAAAATGACAAAAGCACCGACCATACTTACTATAAGCTCGGCAAACATGGATCTTAACATGAAGGTAGACGTCTGCCCCGAAAAGGGTCAAACGATAATGGGAGAAGGTTATTCTTACCTTGCGGGAGGCAAGGGCGCGAATTCCGCCGTTACGGTAGCGAAGCTCGGAGGAAATTCGGTATTCTGCGCCGCGCTCGGAGATGACGCAAACGGAAATTCGCTCAGAAGCTACTACACCTCTCTCGGAATAGATACAAGTTGTATACTTACGCCGAGCGGAGTCCCTACCGGTCTTGCGACCGTAACCGTCGAAGCCGACGGAGCGAACAGGATAACCGTTTTTTCGGGCGCTAACGCGTTCCTTAACGCCGATCATGCCGTAAGTTGCGTTAAAAAGATAATGCCGGACGCGGTATTCTGCCATTTTGAGATACCGTTCGAAACGGTAGCGGCGGTCTCCAAAGCGTGCTATGAGCTTAACATTCCTCTCTTTGTGGACGCAGGTCCCGCGGATCCCTCTTATCCGCTTAAGGATCTTGCGCCGATGTTCGTATTTTCTCCGAACGAAACGGAGACCAAGCTATTCACGGGAATAGACCCTTCCGATCCCGATAAGACTCTTGCCGCCGCAAAAGAACTGAGTAAGTCGGTAAAAGCGAGATACTACGTAATAAAGCTCGGAAAACGCGGAGTTGCCGTCTGCGAAGGAGATAGCATAACCGTCATTCCCACCTACGACGTAAAGGTCGTTGACACCACCGCCGCCGGAGATTCGTTCACCGCCGCCATGACTCTCGAATACATACGTTCAAAAGACATCTGCCGAGCCTGCCGCTTCGGAAACGCGGTCGCGTCGCTTACGGTCTCGAAACGCGGAGCCGGCGACGCGGTACCTACCTCTGACGAGGCAGAGCGTTTTATAGCCGAAAGGAATATAACGCTCTAAATTTTCTTAAGGAAAGGCAAAATCAATGACCGAAAAAACGAACGGACGTGTCCTCGGAGTAGACGCGGGAACGGTACGCACCGGACTTGCGGTAAGTGACGAAAGCGGATTTCTCGCGAGCGCTCTGTGTACGATAAAAGCAAACGGAATACGTTCCCTTGCCGCCATGATAGTCGAAAAGGCGACCGAGCTTAACGTAAAGCGCATCGTAATCGGACACCCGATAAACATGAACGGAACGCTCGGAGAAAGCTCCGCACGCATACATAAGCTCGAATACGAGATAAACGCTATCTGCGACATTCCGACGGTACTTTTCGACGAGCGTTGTACCACAATGGCTGCCGCGAACATACTGAATATGACGAACACCAGAGGAAAAAAGCGCAAGGACGTCATAGACAACCTGTCCGCCGCGATAATACTTCAAAATTACCTTGATTCTTTAAAATAAAAATATCCGCCCTCTCGGCGGATATTTTTATTTTATCCTCGTCTGCTTAATGGTGGAAAAGTCTGAGCCCGTTCATCGCCATGACCATGCCGTACTTATTGCATACCTCTATGACGTTATCGTCTCTTATAGAGCCTCCCGGCTGGACGATATAGCTCACTCCGCTCTTTTTTGCGCGTTCGATATTATCTCCGAACGGGAAGAACGCGTCGGAAGCGAGCGCAACGCCCTTTATCGTATCAAGGTAAGCTCTCTGCTCCGCCTTTGTAAACGGCTCCGGCTTTTCGGTAAAGAGAGTCTGCCATACGCCGTCGGCGAGCACGTCCTCGTACTCATCGGATATATACACGTCTATCGCGTTATCTCTGTCGGGGCGCTTAACACTGTCAAGGAAAGGAAGACCGAGAACCTTATCGTGCTGGCGAAGATGCCATATATCCGCTTTGTTTCCCGCAAGGCGCGTACAATGTATCCTTGACTGCTGACCCGCGCCTACGCCTATCGCCTGTCCGTCCTCGGCATAGCAAACGGAATTCGACTGGGTATATTTAAGAGTTATGAGCGCTATAACAAGATCTCGCTTAGCCTCCTCCGTAAATCCCTTTGCCTCGGTAACTACGTTTTCAAGCATATCCTTGTTTATCACACAATTATTTCTGCCCTGATCGAAGGTTATACCGAACACCTGCTTCTTTTCCCTTGCCTCGGGAACGTAATCGGGATCTATCTTTACTATGTTGTAGCTTCCCTTGCGCTTGCCCTTAAGTATCGTAAGAGCCTCCGGCTCGTAACCGGGAGCTATGACTCCGTCCGACACCTCGCGCGCTATAAGACGCGCGGTAGTAACGTCGCAAACATCGGAAAGCGCTATCCAATCTCCGAACGAGCTCATTCTGTCGGTGCCTCTCGCTCTCGCGTAGGCGGTAGCGAGCTTTGAATCGTCAAGACCCTCGATATCGTCGACAAAGCATGCCTTTTTAAGCTTTTCGCTCATCTTTATACCGATCGCGGCGGAGGTGGGGCTTACATGCTTGAAGCTCGCCGCGGCAGGCTCTCCGAGAGCCGCCTTTATCTCTTTTACGAGCTGCCAGCTGTTGAACGCGTCAAGAAAATTTATATATCCGGGTCTGCCGTTAAGTATCTCTATCGGAAGCTCGCTTCCGTTTTCCATGTATATCTCGGCAGGCTTCTGATTGGGATTGCAACCGTATTTAAGTTCGTAATTCTTCATTTTTCTCACCGTTTCCTTTCAGACCCTTTTGAATTTATTTATAACTCTCTGCTCGGCTCTTCCGCCGTCAAGCGGAACGTATCTTACCGCAAGGGATATCTTGTTGCTTTCGTTAAGCGAGGACCATATCTCGTCGGTAAACGCGTCTATATCGTTCGGTATGGCGACCCTCTCCGGCTCGCCCGTAAACGTAGGTATGGGATTTCCGTCGCAGTTATAGGTATGTATGAAATGACCGAGCCCGTTCATCGGAGCGTATTCGAAAAACTGACGGGTGCACGCGCTTCCGTCGGGATCCTCACTCTTAAGTATACTCATCTTGTATGAATAATCTCCTTCAAGATCAAGTATCGCGCTTATTCTCGGCGTAAAGTTCGGGCGGTCCGGCTCAAACTCTCTTGTACGGAGAGCCTCTTCAAACGTCTTTCCCTCGGAAATATGATCGTACACCGTATCGGTCTGATCGCCGTTTGTAACTATTATACCTCCGTTATACGCTCTTACGGGAGAATAGATTATAAGAGAAGGGTCTTCCACCTTGCTCTCATCGTAAGGATATATAGTTATATCCTCTCCGTTTTCGACAAATATACGGTTACGGGAATTCTCGCTCCTTCCCATTATGAAATACGCAAATACGGCATTCTTTCCGTCCGCGCTCTTTCCGACTATTATTCCGCGTCCGACGTAAGAATTTCCGATCACTCTTTCCTTTACGCTTGCAATATTGTAGATTCCCACTTTCTTTCCTCCGCTCATTTTGATATTTTAAAAGGGCAGTCTTCGCTGCGCTATAAACGAAACGAAAACTGCCCAGACGGTCGGCTTATGACCTTCTGCTCCCACGCGTTTTATGCTCCGCTCGTATCCGTCAGTTACAGAAGGCTTCTTCGGTAGATCGCTACCGTATTTATTGTAACATATTTTTTTGCTGATGTCAAGTCTCATAAGCGTATATTAAAAGAAATATTTTTTGTAAAAAGGTTGCTTTTTCGATCAAAGCATGGTATAATAAAATGTAATACTTTGAGAAAAAACAAAGAAAGCATATTAATTTTCGCTTATCTAAACCGCACATACGGAAGGGTGATCAAAATAAAAAAAGACTCGCGTGAGGTTCCTGTGTTGTTCGGACATGCCGACATACTCGCATACTTATTCGTAATACTCGCGGTCATCGTTATGATCATTGCTTCGAATACTCGGACCGCTCCGCAAAAGGTCATCGTCATGTGCGGAGAAACGGAGACCGAATATCCGCTTTCCGAGGACCGCACACTGAAGATAGAAAACTGCGGCACGGAGCTTACGGTAATCATAAAGGACGGTGCGGTATATGTCGAAAGCTCGACCTGCCGCGACGGGGTATGTAAAAACACCGGAAGGATAACAAAAACCGGTCAGATCATAATCTGCGCCCCGGCAACGGTAGCGATACGTATAGAAGGCGATAAAAAGGAGGGATACGATGCGGTCATACGCTGAAAAGACCGCCGTTTCGGCGCTCTTCCTTTCTCTCGGAATGATACTTTCATATGTGGAAGCGATAACTCCGTTAAACGCCGCGATACCGCTCCCCGGATTCAGACTCGGTCTTGCAAGTCTCGCGGTAACATCTGCCTTCTTCCTTCTCGGACTTCCGTATGCGATATTCGTATCGCTCGGAAAGACGCTTCTGTCATCGTTACTGTTCGGAAGCGTGACGTCATTTTTATTCTCCTTTTTCGGCGGAGCGCTCGTTTTAGTGTTTCTTACGTTCTACAAGCTCGCCGCCATAAAAAAACTCGGTTGTATCGGTCTGTCCGTTATTTGCGCCGCACTCCATAACCTTGGACAATGTCTTGCGGCGGCGATGATATTCGGTCGCTTCGTGCTTTTAAGCTACCTTCCGATCCTACTACTCGTTTCGCTTGCGACCGGCACCGTAACGGGCATGCTCTTACATCTGATATTAAAACAATCCGTACGTTTAAAGATCTCTTAAGCAAACCGCGATCAAACGAAAGGCTACCCCCCAAAAATGAAAAAGAACGTAATACTTTCAAAAGAAGAGAGCGAAAAGCAGCTCTCGTACATGGAAAAAGTCCTCACTATAACGGGAGGCGTAAAAAAGGTCTTTATACAGACCTTCGGTTGTCAGCAAAACGAAGCCGATAGCGAAAAGCTGCTCGGAATGGCTGAAAAAATGGGATATTCAAAGACCGAAGGCCCCGAAAACGCCGACCTCATACTCGTAAACACCTGCGCCGTGCGCGAGCACGCAGAGCTTAAAGCTCTGTCCATAACGGGCGGATACAAGCACTATAAAGAGAAAAAGCCGGATCTCATAATAGGAATCTGCGGTTGCATGGTCTCCCAAGAGCATCGCGTAAGCGACATAAAGAACAAATATCCTTATGTCGATCTCCTGCTCGGATCAACGCTCATGCACCGCCTTCCCGAGGTGCTCTACAACACATTGACGAACGGTAAACGCAGCTTTTTGATAGACAATTCCGTTTCGGTCATTTCCGAGGACATACCGATAAGCCGCGACGAAAAAAGTTCAAGCGCTTACGTTTCCGTAATGTACGGGTGCAACAATTTCTGCACATACTGCATAGTGCCGTATGTAAGAGGACGCGAAAGAAGCCGAGAGCCCGACGCCGTCTTAGACGAGATACGCGGACTTATTTCCTCGGGAATAAAGGAGATAACTCTGCTCGGTCAAAACGTAAACTCCTACGCTCCGTCAGGACGCGAGGGTTACTGCTTTGCGGACCTCCTTACGGATATCTGTTCGCTTGACGGAGAAGCCGTAATACACTTTATGACAAGTCACCCCAAGGACGCGACTACGCGCCTTATAGACGTTATGGCGGCAAATCCTCCGGCAAAAGGAAGGATAGGCATATCCCGCCGTTTCCACCTCCCGTTACAATCCGGAAGCGACAGAGTGCTTGCCGCAATGAACCGCCATTATGACAGAGCCCGTTATCTTTCTCTTATCGATTACATGAGAGAAAAGATACCGAATATAACTATAACCACGGACATAATAGTCGGATTTCCCGGCGAGACCGAGGAGGAATTCCTCGATACCCTCGACATGTTGTCAAGAGTCAGATACGATAACATATATTCGTTCATATACTCAAAACGCAGCGGAACTCCCGCCGCCGAAATGTCGGAGCAGATCCCGGACGAGGTAAAGGGAGAACGCTTTAAGAGACTTATAGATCTCCAGACCGCGATATCCAAGGAGATAAATCTCGAATACAAAGGCAAGACCCTTCGCGCTCTTGTTGAGGGCAGAAGCAAAACAGACTTAAATAAGCTCACCGCAAGAACCGAAAACAACCGTCTGATACATTTCGAAGGCGGAGACGAGCTTATAGGAAGCTACGCAGAGCTTTACATTGAAGATGCCGAGGCGCACGCTCTTTACGGCAGACTTGCATAGAAAGGAAAGGCAAGATCGTATGACCCCGATGATGCTTCAATACCTTGAAGTAAAAAAACAATATCCCGACGCATTTCTTTTTTACCGTCTCGGAGATTTTTACGAGATGTTTTTCGACGACGCAAGGGAAGCCTCGCGAATACTCGATCTTACGCTCACGGGCAGAGACTGCGGAGAAGCCGAACGCGCACCGATGTGCGGCGTTCCTTATCACGCGGCGGATACGTATATAGCGAAGCTCGTCGCCAAGGGACACAAAGTAGTCATATGCGAGCAAATGGAAGATCCGGCAACGGCAAAAGGTCTTGTAAAGCGAGATATCGTCCGCATAGTAACGCCCGGAACGGTCACCGACAACGGAATGCTCGACGACCGTCAGAACAATTATCTTTGCGCCGTATGCGTCAACCCTGAAGAAGCGGGCGTGGCGTTTGCCGACGCTTCGACGGGCGAGATATACGCGACCTGCGTAAGAGGTCAATTCCTTTACGAGCGCGTAATAACGGAAGCGGAAGCGTATTCTCCGAGAGAGCTACTTATAAACATACCGCTTTCGGAAAAGCCGGTTCTCGAAAATTATTTTAAGAATAAGCTAAAGGCCATAATCAACGACAACAGAAAAGAAGATTTCGATTGCCAAAAGGCGATATTGACCGTCAAACGGCAATTCGGAAAGAACTTCGGCGGAATAGACGTAGAGGAAGACCCCGCAATACTTCGTTGCGTAAGCGCTCTCCTATCGTACATATCCGATACTCAAAAAACGGATACTTCATACATAAAGAAGCTGACCGTATATACCGACGGTCAATTCCTCGAAATAGACCCCAATACCAGAAGAAACCTTGAAATATGCGAGACCATGCGTACAAAAGAGAAAAAAGGCTCGCTTCTGTGGGTGCTCGATAAGACAAAGACCTCAATGGGAGCGAGACTGCTTCGCAAATGGCTTGAGCTTCCGCTCGTAAACGCACGTCACATATCAAGACGTCAGGACGCCGTCGAAGAATTAAAAAACGGATATATGTTACGCGAAGAGATCTCGCAAAATCTTCGTTCGGTGCTCGATATAGAGCGTCTGCTCACAAAGGTAATATACGGTACCGCAAACGCGCGCGATCTGCGCGCCGTATCCGATACGCTCTCGGTCGTCGGACCGATAAAAGAGCTTATGAGCGGCGTCTCGTGCGAAGAGCTTGCGTTCGTGCGCGATAATCTCGATCCGCTTGCCGAGCTTATAAACGAGATCGGCGCTTCGATAAAGGATCAGCCGCCTCTTACGCTGAGAGAAGGCGGTATAATAGCCGACGGCGTCGACGAAGAGCTTGACCGTCTGCGCGGACTCTTAAATAACAGTAAAGGATATCTTGACGAGCTTATCGAAGAGGAGCGCGCGGCAACCGGAATACCTAAGCTGAAATACGGCTACAACCGCGTTTTCGGATACTACATAGAGGTAAGCAACGCAAGCAAAGGCTCGCTTCCCGATTACTACATAAGAAAGCAGACGCTTGCGGGAGCCGAGCGTTACATCACTCCGAAGTTAAAAGAGCTTGAGAGCGCAATCCTCGGCGCGTCGGAAAAGATCTGCGCGCTCGAATACGATATCTTCTGCCGTCTGCGCGATAAGATAACCGAGCACGCCGAAGCGATACAAAACAACGCTTCGCTTCTCGCTACGCTCGACGTCTACGCAAGCCTCGGAGAAGCGGCTTCCGCCAACAATTTCGTGCGCCCGGAGGTCTCTTACGACGATAGGATAGTCATAAAGGACGGACGTCACCCGGTAGTGGAACAGTTCGTTTTCGACAGTTATTTCGTGCCGAACGATACCGAGCTTGATACGTCTCATAACAGACTCATGCTTATAACCGGTCCGAATATGGCGGGTAAATCAACCTATATGCGTCAGGTCGCGCTCATAACGCTCATGGCGCAAGCAGGCTCGTTCGTACCCGCAAGCGAAGCGCATATCGGAATAGTGGACAAGCTTTTCACGAGAGTCGGAGCGTCCGACGACCTTGCTTCGGGTCAATCCACCTTCATGCTCGAAATGAACGAGGTTGCATATATACTTAAGAATGCGACAAAGCGTTCGCTCATAATCTACGACGAGATAGGCAGAGGAACGAGCACGTTCGACGGAATGAGCATAGCGCGTGCGGTAGCGGAATATACCGCCGGTAAAAAGCTCGGCGCAAAGACCTTGTTCGCCACTCATTATCACGAGCTTACTTCTCTTGAGGACGAGCTTGACGGAGTCGTAAACTATAATATAGCCGCAAAGAAAAAGGGCGACGACATAATCTTTCTACGTAAGATAATACGCGGAAACGCCGATGAAAGCTACGGTATAGAGGTAGCAAAACTTGCAGGCGTACCGAACGAAGTGATCAAGAGAGCAAAGGAGATACTCGCCGTCGCGGAATCCGAATCTCCCGACGAAAAAAAGCAAGTTAAAAAAGCCTCGGAGACTATCGGAGGAAACATCTCCTTTGAGGACATGGCAAACGCCGAGCTTGCGGATAAGGTAAGAAAGTGCGATATAAATACGCTGACTCCGATAGAGGCGCTTAATTTTATATTCGAACTGAAAAAGCTCACCTGACCCCATTCTGTTGAAAGGATATAAAAATGGGTATAATAAATGTTCTCGAACCGCATGTAGCAAATCTCATAGCCGCGGGCGAGGTCGTCGACCGTCCCGCCTCGGTCGTAAAAGAGCTTCTCGAAAACGCGATAGACGCAGGCTCTACCTCGGTAACGGTTGAGATCAAGCACGGCGGAATAACCTTTCTTCGCGTCTCCGACAACGGCTGCGGAATGTCGCGCGAAGACGTTCCCGTCTGTATCAGACGCCATGCAACGAGCAAGATACACGATGAAAACGATCTTGATGGCATAATGACGCTCGGCTTCCGCGGAGAAGCTTTAGCGGCCATCGGAGCGGTCTCGACATTAAGGATACTTACAAAGCAACCTGACAAGCCGCTCGGAACGCAGCTCACCTGCGTTGGCGGAGAGATACGGGAGATAATAGAAACCGGCGGCAGAGACGGAACTACCGTAATAGTTGAAGAGCTTTTCGCAAACGTTCCCGCCCGCCGCAAATTCTTAAAGAAGGACTCTTCGGAAGCGCTCGCGGTGACCGCGGTAGTGGAAAAGATAGCTCTTTCGCGCCCCGATCTTGCGATAAAGTTTATTTCCGACGGCGTAATGCGCTTCGGAACCACGGGAGACGGAGATCTTATAAACTGTATATATGCCGTACTCGGACGCGATTTCGCGAAAAAGCTCGCGCCGGTACACGGAATGACCGGCGGCATAGAGGTAAAGGGATACGTAGGAACTCCGGAAAATATACGTGCGAACAGAAATTATCAAAACTTCTTCATAAACGGCAGATACATCAAGAGCCGTACTGCCATGGCGGCGATAGAACAGGCGTTCAGCTCATATATTCCCTCGGAAAAGTTTCCGGTATGCGTTCTTGAGATAAAGATACACCCGGCGCTCGTCGATGTAAACGTACACCCGGCAAAGCTTGAGGTGAAATTTTCAAATGAGCAGGCGGTATTCGACGCGGTATATTCTGCCATACGTACTTCTCTCGAAAAAAATCTGACCCGTCCGGAATTGGAGCTGAAAACAAAGACCGAAGCACGAAAGGAAGCACGCATAATAAGCGCCTTCGTTCCGCTCAAAGACGGTCCGCAGGATACTGTCGGAAAAGGAACTCAGCTTACGCTTTCCGTTACGGAAAGCGCTCCGCAGGCGGTATCCGACATTCATCTTTATTCAAGCCATGCCGACGAATTACCGCCGCACCTGCGTTTCAGACACGAAAACGATGTATCCGAAAAGCAACGCGAGCCGCAGCTTCCGTTCGCCTTTGACGCAAGCATAGACGGAAGCATTCCGCTTTCTTCCGCGCCCTCGGAGAAGCCTGCGAGGACGGAGCAAAGCGAAAACGCATATCAAAAAAGCGTAATGACCGCACCCGTGATCGAAGAAAACGCGTTAAAAGAAAGACCGTCCGAGCCCAAAACGCCGGAATATTCCGTAAGCTCTATTCCGCGCGCGTCGGCTACCGACTCGCTCACCGTCTCCGAGCCTACTGTGGATTATCGTATTTTGGGCGAAGCGTTCAATTCGTATATAATGGTTGAGACCGACGGAAAGCTTATCATGATAGACAAGCACGCCGCGCACGAAAGAGTGCTTTTCGAAGATATGAAAAAGAACATATCATCAGGCACGGGCAGTCAGATCCTTATGCTTCCGCTTGAGATAAGACTTTCTCACGACGAGCTTGACGCTGTTATACGCTTTGACGATGAGATACGCGCCACGGGCTTTGAATTCATCGCAAAAAGCTCGCACGACTTTGTAAAAGTGACCGCCGTTCCGTCTACCCTCTCCGCGTCCGACGCCGAGACGCTCTTCGTTACGATCGCCGGACAGCTTGCGTCCGGCACCGGAAACGCAAACATAGCGAGAAACATATTCTACGAGCAGGCTCTTCACCAAGCCTCCTGCAAGGCTGCGATAAAAGCCGGTCGCGTCTACGATCAAGGACACATAGAGTGGCTCTGCAAGCGCGTGATATCCGATCCCGCTATACGCTTCTGTCCGCACGGCAGGCCGGTAGCTTTTGAGCTTTCCAAGAACGATATAGAACATTGGTTCAAGCGCAAATAACTCCCCCTACTTTTCTTGAAAGAAAAGCAGGCAAAAGAACTTCTCCTACAACTTATCTTGCTATAGATTGAGCCTTGTCTTAAAATCTCATATTCTCAAAAGCAAAAGAACTGCTCCTACAATTTGTTTTGTGTAAAATCAAAAATAACTTCTTTTACAATCAAGTAAATTTTATAATTCATTTTCAAAAAGGACCTTATATCATGTCTGATAACATTAAAAAATTACCGTTTACCGTTTTAAAGACCGAGGGAAAAGCCCGTCGCGGCGTTATGAACACCGTTCACGGCACGATACAAACGCCCGTATTTATGAATGTCGGCACGAGCGCGGCTATAAAGGGCGGCGTTGCGCTTCCCGATCTTATCGACTGCAAATGTCAGGTAGAGCTTTCAAATACGTATCACCTTCACATTCGTCCGGGAGACAAGCTGATCCGACGTCTCGGCGGACTTCATAAGTTCGCTCGTTGGGACGGACCGATACTCACAGATAGCGGCGGATTCCAGGTGTTTTCGCTCGCAAAGCTCCGCCGTATAAAAGAAGAAGGCGTTTACTTTCAATCTCACATGGACGGAACACGCATATTCATGGGACCCGAGGAAAGTATGCAGATACAGTCAAACCTCGGCTCAACTATTGCAATGGCGTTCGACGAATGTATAGAAAACCCCTGTGAATACGGGTACGCAAAGCGTTCATCCGAGCGTACCGTGCGCTGGCTCAAGCGTTGTAAGGCGGAAATGGCTCGTCTGAATTCACTTCCGGATACGCTCAACAAGGATCAGCTCTTATTCGCCATAAACCAGGGCAGTACCTATGACGACCTCCGCGTCGAGCACATGAAACGCATAGCGGAGCTTGACCTTGACGGATATGCGATAGGCGGACTTGCGGTCGGAGAGAGCGCGGACGTCATGTACCACATAATCGAGCAGGTCGAACCGTATGCGCCGTTCGAAAAGCCGCGTTACCTCATGGGAGTCGGTACACCCCAGAATATTCTTGAGGCGGTACGCCGCGGAGTGGACTTCTTCGATTGCGTCATGCCGAGCAGAAACGCGCGCCACGGAAATCTCTTCACGTGGAGCGGAAAGCTCAATCTTTCAAACGAGAAGTTTTTTGACGACACTCTTCCGATCGACCCGAAATGCGACTGCCCGGTCTGCCGCACTTATTCGCGCGCATATATACGCCATCTCTTCAAGGCGCGCGAGATGCTCGGAATGAGACTCTGCGTGATACACAATCTTTATTTCTACAATACTCTTATGGAAAGAATAAGAGACGCGCTTGACAACGGTCGCTTCGAAGAATTTTATCACGAATGGATAGATATCCTCGGAGACAGGGTATAAAAAGCAAAGTCATAACCGCCGTTAAATTCGGTGGTTATGGCTTTATTTCAATGCGGTAAATATCTCACCGCATTGGCACTTTAAATATATTACAAAAATCGTCAGACACATAACCGTATCCGGAGGCAATATGGACATTAATTCGTTAGATAGATTTATTAAAGCTCAGGAACGTATGTACGCAGTCGCACTTGACGAGATCAAGCGCGGAAAAAAGCTATCGCATTGGATGTGGTATATTTTCCCTCAACTTCGCGGACTTGGCATGAGTTCTGCGGCATATACTTACGGCATTGCCGGACTTGAAGAAGCGAGGGCGTATCTTATGCATCCGATATTATCGGCAAGACTCTTTGAAATCTCGGAAATGTTATTAACACATAAAGACAAAGCTCCCGAAGATATCTTCGGGTACACCGACGCGATGAAATTAAGGTCATCTATGACGCTTTTTTCACTTATCGGTAACGGCGGATCTGTATTTCATAAGGTGTTGGAACAATTTTATAACGGGCAACCGGACGCTAAGACCTTGGAATTGCTTAAATTCGAAGAAAATGCAAACCAGATCAACTTATAAAAAAGTCTTTTGTTGTATAACGAAAAACGAACCGTTTCCTTCGGAAGCGGTCCGTTTTTATATATTCAGGTCAAATGATCTACGACCTTCATCTTTTTAAGATTACCTATCTTATGCGAACGGCGTTCAAGCTCGTCCATTACCTCCGTAACGGGAAGCTCACATTCTCTCATCATGACCATGAGGTGATACATAAGATCGGATATCTCTCCGGTAAGCTCGGTGCTTTCGCCGTTTTTCGCGGCTATTATCGTCTCGGCGCATTCCTCGCCGACCTTTTTAAGTATCTTATCAAGTCCCTTTTCGAACAGATAACAGGTATACGATCCTTCCTCAGGCTCTTTCTTTCTGTGGTCTATGACCTCGGCAAGCTCAAGCAAGGGGTTAGCGGACGGTATCTCCTCGTTTTCCTCAAGCGTGCGATAAAAGCAGCTCCTGTTACCGGTATGGCAAGCCGCGCCCGTCTGTTCGACGAACACGAGGAGCGTATCCTCATCGCAATCGTAATCTATACGCTTTACCTTCTGGACGTGACCCGAGGTCGCGCCTTTATTCCAAAGCTCCTGTCTGCTTCTGCTGTAAAACCAAGTCATGCCCGTTTCAAGCGTTTTGGCAAGCGACTCCTCGTTCATATATGCAAGCATGAGGACCTCTTTGGTCTTATAATCCTGGATTATAGCGGGAATAAGCTCGCCCTTCTTAAAAAATCTTTTCAGATCTTCCATTTTGAAATAATTCCTTTCTGTTTTTCTTTATTACGCGGATTTAAACTCTTACCGGTATACCGCGCTCGTTTAAGTACTCTTTTACCTCGCCCACGGTAAGCTCTTTATAATGGAAAAGCGAAGCCGCAAGCGCCGCGTCCGCGCCCGCAAGCTCGAAAACGTCATAAAAATGCTCTTTTGATCCGCAACCGCCGGAGGCTATCACAGGGATACCTACCGCTTCCGTAACGCTTCTCGTAAGCTCTATATCAAAGCCCGCTTTCGTTCCGTCCGCGTCCATGCTCGTCAGAAGTATCTCTCCCGCTCCGAGCTTTTCCGCCTCGATCGCCCATTCGACTGCGTCCATTCCCGTATCTATCCGTCCACCGTTTATGTAGACATGAAACCTGTCTCCGACCTTTTTGGCGTCTATCGCGATAACGACGCATTGATTTCCGAACTTATCCGCCGCGCGGCTTAAAAGATATTTATTTTTTACCGCCGCCGAATTTACCGAGACCTTGTCAGCCCCCGCGAGCAATATCGTTCTGAAATCCTCGACCGTTCGTATACCGCCGCCGACCGTAAGAGGCATGAACACCTCCCGCGCGGTCATTTCCACTACGTCGACTATCGTTCTTCTTTCTTCGTTTGACGCCGTTATATCAAGAAACACAAGCTCGTCCGCTCCTTGTGCGTTATAGAGCTTTGCCGCTTCAACCGGGTCGCCCGCGTCTCGAAGCCCGACGAAATTCGTTCCCTTGACCACTCTTCCGTTCTTAACGTCAAGGCACGGTATTATCCTTTTGGTTATCATATCGCAGTCTTCTTTGCCTCCGAAAGAGCTTCTTTAAGCTCAAGCGTTCCGCTGTAAAGCGATTTTCCGCATATAGCTCCGTAAAGCCCGAGCTTTTTAAGCGCGCGGATATCGTCTATCGTCTTTATACCGCCCGAAGCCGTTATATAGCAGGATACGGTATTCGAAAGCTCACCGAGCATTTCAAGATTCGGACCCGAAAGAGAGCCGTCTCGGCTTATATCGGTAAAGATGATGTTCTTTACGCCCAGCGCTTCGCATTCCTTTGCGAGCGCCGTATACGTTATATCCGAATCCTTAAGCCAACCCGAAACGCTTACCATACCGTTTCTTGCGTCTATACCGACGGACACACGGTCTCCGTATGCGCCAAGAGCGTCGCACAGAAGCTTTTTATCGTTTATAGCCGCCGTTCCGAGTATGATTCTGTCGACTCCGCCCTCAAGATAACGCTTTATCGTATCCATTGAGCGTATGCCACCGCCGACCTCGGTCGTCATCTTTACCGAGCGCGCTATCTTGCATATAAGCTCGATACCGTCCGCGTTTCCGGATCTCGCACCCGAAAGATCGACGAGGTGCAGATGCTCTGCGCCGCCGTTTTCAAATTCTTTTGCCGCTTCGAAAGGGTCTGCGGCGACCTTCTCGGCAGTACCGTAATCTCCTCTGAAAAGCCTTACGGCTTTACCGTCAAGAATATCTATTGCAGGTAAAATGATCATCGTTCTTACAAGCCTTTCGCTTTTTTAAAGTATGTTTACGAAATTTGAGAGCAGCTTCAGTCCCGTTTCTCCGCTCTTTTCGGGGTGGAACTGTGTGCCGTAAACGTTGCCGCAGCCGACAACGGCGGTGACCTCTTCTCCGTATTCCGTAACGGATACGAGCTGAGATCTTTCGCGGCAGACCCCCATATACGAATGTACGAAATAAAAGCAAGAACCGTCGTCTATTCCCTTCATAAGAAGAGAAGGGGTTACCGTTTTAACGGAATTATAGCCTATATGCGGTATCTTATAGCGTTTATCGGCTTCTCCCGCCTTAAGTCTTACTACCTCGCCTTTTATAAATCCAAGCCCTTCGCATTCGCGAAATTCATAGCTTTTTTCAAACAGGAGCTGCATGCCGAGACAAATCCCGAGCAGAGGCTTCTTTTCCGTCTCTTTCTTTATAAATTCCGGAAAGCCTGCCTTAAAAAGACGTTCGGAAGCGTCCGGAAACGCACCGACGCCCGGAAGTATCAGACCGTCGGACATAGAAAGCTCGTCCTTATCATCGGATATAAAGCAGTCCGCTCCGATATATCTGAGCGCATTTTCAACGGAATGAAGATTTCCCATTCCGTAATCGATTATACCTATCTTTTTCATATCTTAAAGCACACCCTTAGTCGAAAGCACTCCGCCGGACCTTTCGGCGACCGCCGCGGCTACCGCTCTTGCGACCGCTTTATAAGCCGCCTCGGTTATATGGTGCTCGTTTATGCCGTATTCGACCTTAACATGCAGAGTCGCGCCCATATTGAACGCAAACGCCTGCATGAATTCTTTCGTAAGCTGAGCGTCGTAATCGCCTATCATCGGGGCGGTCACGGGTGCGTCGTATACCAGATACGCGCGTCCGCTTACATCTATCGCGGCAAATGCGAGCGCCTCGTCCATAGGAACGTAAGCGTGACCGAAACGCGCTATTTTGCTCTTATCTCCGAGCACCTCGGAAAAAAGCGATCCGAGAACTATTCCCGTATCCTCGACCGTATGGTGTCCGTCGACGTTTATATCTCCTGTCATATCAAGCTTAACGTGAAATCCGCCGTGGACGCAAAAGGAATTCAGCATATGATCGAAAAAACCTATGCCGGTGCTTCCGCACAGTCCCGCCTTTTCGATCGGATCCAGCGTCAAGGTCATATCTATCCGAGTTTCCTTGGTATTTCTTATCTTACGAGCAGTTCTCATATCCGATACCGCCTTTCCGTTTTTATGTATGTGATCAAGCCCGTGTATTTATTGCATTTACATTTTTAAAAGCTCGCACGAGAGCTTCCGTCTCCTTAGGCGTTCCGGCGGTTATCCTGAGCGCGTTTTTCATCAGCCTCACGGATATGCCGTCTTTTTTCAAAAGCAAATGTACGCTTGCCGCGCTTTCGGAATTCGAAAAACGAAGATACACGAAATTCGCGTTGCTCTTATCCATGCGAAATCCGAGAGTTTCCGAAAAAGGAAGAAGAAGCTCGTACATTTTAACGACCTCGGTCTTTATCTTTTCGATTTTCTCGGAAAAATACGAATGATTTTTTATCGCCGCGGCGACCGCCGACTGCGTAAAGGTATTGAGGTTATACGGACTCTTGGTCTTCTTAAGCGCCGTGATAAGCTCGCGGTTTGAAACGGCAAATCCGCAACGAAGCCCGGCAAGTCCTATCTTAGAGACCGTTTTGAGCACTATAAGATTATCCCTTTCTTCGGCGTCCGCTATAACGCTCCGAGAAGCCGGAGCAAACTCCATATACGCTTCGTCTATGACGGTAAGCGCTTTTACGCTATCGACAAATCCGAGCAGGGTCTCTCTGTCATACATGACTCCCGTGGGATTGCAGGGATTGGAGAGCATGACAAGTCCGATCTTTTCACGCTCGACGATATCTCGAAGCTCGTTAAAATCTATCTCCATACCGTCCTTTTTAGAGTAAACGAACGTCTCCGCGCCCGAAAATTCGGCGTAGAACTTATACATCGAAAAATCGGGGTCGCATATGAGCAGCTTACCGCCGTCGCAAAGGAAGGTGTTTATTATGAGCGATATCAGCTCGTCGGAGCCGTCGCCCGCGACCAAAAGCTCGGGAGAAACGCCTATATACTCACCGTAAGCAGAGAGAAGCTCCTTCATTTCGGGATCGGGGTAACGGTTCATTGCCGAAAGCGATATTTTTTCTATCTCCGTCAGTACCTCGCGCGGGACCGCATACGGACTTTCGTTTGCATCCAGCTTTATCGCCGGGCACGAGGTGTCCGGAACATATTCCGAGATATCGCGGACTTTCTTCGGTATATACGGATTCATATCGTTTCGTCCTTCTTCATTCTTATCTCTATCGAATTTGCGTGCGCGGTAAGTCCTTCGGCTTTGGCAAATCTTATTATATCGTCGGAAGCGCCCTTAAGTGCGTCCGCGGAATAATATAAATAGCTCGATTTCTTTACGAAGCTATCCGTGGAGAGCGCGGAGGAAAAGCGTGCCGTACCGTTTGTCGGAAGAACGTGGTTGGGGCCGGCATAATAATCTCCGAGAGGCTCGGGAGAGTTCTTACCGAGGAATACCGAACCCGCATTCCTTACTTTTCCGAGAAGCTCGAACGGGTCGTCTACCATAAGCTCCAAATGCTCCGGCGCTATCGCGTCGGATATACGAGCGGCTTCGTCAAGCGTATCGACTACGACCGCAGAGCCGTAAGAGGAAAGCGATCTTTCTATTATATCGGCTCTCGAAAGATACGACATCTGGCGCTCCACTTCCTTTTGAGTCTCGCTTACAAGCTTTTCGGATGTGGTTATAAGCACGGAAGCCGCCATAGGGTCGTGCTCCGCCTGACTCATAAAATCGGCGGCAACATACGCGGGATCAGCGTTATCGTCCGCGATGACGAGCACCTCGCTCGGTCCTGCGAACATATCTATATCGACCGCTCCGAATACGAGCCTTTTCGCGGTCGCAACGAATATATTGCCCGGTCCGACTATCTTATCGACTCTTTCTATGCTCTCGGTACCGTATGCCATTGCGGCTACCGCCTGCGCTCCGCCGACCGCGACTATATCCGTAACTCCGGCAAGCTTTGCGGCATATATGACCGCCGGATTTATTCCTTCGGGCTTCGGGGGCGTAAACATTACTATGCTCTCGACTCCCGCTACCTTAGCCGGTATTGCGTTCATAAGGACCGAAGAAGGATAGGCAGCGCTTCCGCCCGGAACATACAGTCCAACTCGTCTGAGAGGAAGCACTCTTTGACCCATTATCTTTCCGTCTCTGTTATCTATCCAGCTCTGTTGCTTCTGTTTTGCATGGAACTCATAGATATTCGCCGCCGCTCTGTCCATAGCCGCCTTAAGCTCGGGAGAGAGACTTTCAAGCGCCTTCTCTTTTTCGGCTTCGGAAACATACAGACTGTCAAGCTTTACGTGATCGAATTTTTCTCCGTACTCAAACAGAGCCGCGTCTCCTCTTCCCTTTACCTCGGAAATAATACCGCGTACCGTCTTTTCTATCTCTTCTCCGACGTTTTCGGCACGCTTTTTGAGCTTCAACATAAGCTCGCCGACATTTTCCTTCGTATATATACTGAACATCTTTTTATTTCCTTTCTCTTACCGAAGCGTCCTCAAGCCTTAGCCGCGGCTTCCTCTGCGGCTCTCTCCGCCGCTCTTTCCGCAACCGCCCTTTTAAGTCCGCTCGTAAGCTTATCAAATTCGGCTTTTTTCATCTTTATGCTTGATATATTGGCTATAAATCTTGCGGATATCGGCGCTACGTCCTCATATACCTCAAGACCGTTTGCTTTGAGAGTTGAGCCTGTCTCGACTATATCGACTATCGCGTCGGAAAGACCGAGTATCGGCGCAAGCTCTACGCTTCCCTCTATCTTCACCACTTCAACGTCAAAGCCCTTTGCGTTAAAGTAGTCCTTCGTTACGTTCGGATACTTTGACGCTATCACCTTATGACCGTAACCGTCGTAAAAGTCCTTTCCTTTAGGACCGGCAAGCGCAAAACGGCATTTTCCGAAATCAAGGTCAAGAAGCTCGTATACCGAGCCTTTGGCTTCCATTATGGTATCTTCGCCTACGACTCCGCCGTCGCACACGCCGTGTTCGACGTAAGTTATGACGTCCGCAGCCTTGGCAAGCACGACCTCTATATCGTCTCCGATGTGAAAAAGAAGCTTTCTGCCTTTTTTATCGTCGTCAAGCTCGGAAACGTCGTAGCCTGCGCGAGAAAGATATTCAAGCGCCTTCTTTTCTATTCTTCCCTTTGTAAGAGCAAGTCTTATCATCTGCTTTTGCCTCCCCTTCCTCAAAGCGTTACCGCGGTTTGCTTACCGTTTTCGAAAACGGTGAGCTTCTCGTAACCCTCGGCTCTTGCGTATTCAAGGTTCGCTTCTTTACCGTTTATCGGAGAAAGCTCTGCCTCGGAGCTTTCCGAAACGTATCTTACCGCCTGACCGAGGCTATGCGTATCGAAGCAAACAAGCTCCTTTGAGCTTCTTTTGTATCTGCCCATTCCGCTCTTCATCAGCGTATCGACTACCTCGCTTATATTGACTCCGAAGCCGGTAGCGGGTATATCTCTGTCAAAACGGCTTATAAGAGTGTCATATCTTCCTCCGACAAGGACCGGCTCTCCCGCTCCCTCCATATATCCTCTGAACACCGCGCCCGTATAGTAATCAAGCGAATGTACTATACCGAGATCTATCATTATACTGTCTTTATATCCGGCTTCGCAGAGAGCGTAGTACAATTTTTCAAGATACGCAAGCGAAGCGAGCGCCTCGCCGTTCTCTCCCGCGAGCTCCTCCGCTTCCGAAAAAACTTCCTCTCCGCCGAAAAGGAACGGTATCTTCGCTATTTTATCAAGTCCGGATATCTTATTTACGTCCTTTGCCTCAACGAGCCTGCGTACTCTGCCGGATTCGCTTGCGTCAAGCCCACATTCCGAGATAAGCGCGTTATAATAACCTACGTGACCGAGCTCAAGCTTACATTTACGACCGAAGCGCGAGAGCGTTTCTATCGCCGTTACCATACAAAGAAGGTCGCTCTGTATACCCTTTGAACCGAGTATCTCTATACCGCTCTGCGCTATCTCGCTCTTTCTGCCTGTATGTCCGGGACTCAGTCTGTACACCTTTTGGTGATAGAAGAGCTTTACCGGGAGCATATCCCCGAGCCTCGTAGCCGCCACCCTCGCTATGGGAGTGGTATTATCGGCGCGAAGGACGAGAAGCCGTCCGTCGGGAGAGGTAAGCTTATACATTCTCTCCTGTCCCATGGTTCCGCCCGTCTCGAAAACATCGTAATATTCAAGCGCGGGCGTCGTTATTTCCGAAAAACCGTTCTTTTTGTAAAGCTCCGTAAGAGCGGTATCAAGGTGTCGGAAAAGCTCCGCCTCTCCGAACATTATGTCTCTTGTACCGCCCGGTATATTTCTTATATTACCTGACATCGCCGTTTCCTTACCCTTTCGTATTTTTTTTATTTTTTCAGAAAAATCTTATCTGATTTGTCTCGCTTATTCCGTCAAGCACTCCGCAACGCTTGAGTATCTCGACATGTGTTTTGGATATCTTCGTCCTCTGCTGAAGCTCTTCGACCGAGAGGACGTCGCCCTCGGACATTACGGCTTCGATACTTTCCGCCGCTTTAACACCGAGTCCTTTAAGCACGGAAAACGGGATCCTTATCTTTCCGTCCTCCGGCATAAATATCTTAGCTTTCGATTTATGGAGATCCACGGGTAAAAATTTAAATCCCCTTGCGTAGAATTCCACGACCAACTGCCATATCGGAATAAGATCCTTTTCGGCGGCGGTCGCTTCTTTTCCCTTTTCGTTGATCTCTCTTATCTGATCTCTTACGTATTCCTTGCCCTTGAGCGCTATCTCGGCGTCAAATCCGCCCGGCGCCACCGTGAACATAGCGGCGTAGAACGCTATCGGGTGATAGACCTTATACCAACCGAGACGTATAGCCGATATATCGTATGCGACCGCGTGGGCTTTCGGGAACATGTATTCTATCTTGTTACATGAGTCTATATACCATTCCGCGACGTTATGCTTTCGCATTATGTCTATCATCTCCGGGGTCAGGAACTTGTTCTTTTTACGTACCGTCTCCATTATGTTGAAGGCGTCGCCCGGCTCAAGCCCCGCGTGTATAAGATAGACCATTATAGAATCTCGTGTTCCGACACATTCGGATATCGTACACGTACCGTTAGCTATAAGATCCTTCGCGTTTCCGAGCCAAACACCCGTACCGTGAGAAAGTCCGGATATCTGAAGAAGGTCGGAAAAGGTCTTAGGCTGCGCGTCTATCAGCATCTGACGCACGAAGCTCGTTCCGAGCTCCGGCAGACCGAACGTTCCGGTCTCGGAATCTATCTCCTCCGGAGTAACGCCGAGCGGCTCGGGGGAAAGCAGAAGATCGTAGACCTTTCGGTCATTCATGGGAATATCGGCTATCTTAACGCCGGAAAATCTTTCCATGTAGACGTACTTGGTCGGAACATCGTGTCCGAGACAGTCAAGCTTAAGTATCGTA
>CAZFQJ010000011.1:0-21885 GCA_964520875.1 uncultured Lachnospiraceae bacterium | reverse complement strand
AGATTCCTCCGCCGGTAACGGTGCAAACTATATCGAATTTACCTACGGTATCGGTTACCTCGTAGGGCTGATTAACGATGAGCTTAAGAGTCTCAAGTCCGAAATAATCGTCTATATCACGCTTGTTTATGGTGATAACGCCGGTTCCGGGATATACTCTTACTCTTGCTATGGACTTCTTTCTTCTGCCTGTTCCGTAGAAATAGGGCTTTGCACTTGTATACATGTTATTATTCTCCTTTCCCTATATTACAGAGTCTCGGGCTTCTGAGCCTGATGATTGTGCTCTGCGCCGCGGTAGACCTTAAGACGCGTAAAGGACTTAGCGCCTATGCTGTTCTTGGGAAGCATTCCCTTTACCGCAAGCTCTACGGCAAGCTCGGGACGCTTAGCCATAAGCGTAGCGTACTGAACCTCCTTGAGTCCGCCGATGTAGCCGGAATGATGACGGTAGTACTTCTGAACGAGCTTGTTACCCGTAAGTACCGCCTTCTCGGCATTGATGATTATAACATATTCTCCGCAATCGACGTGGGGGGTGTAATCCGCACGGTGCTTACCGTTGAGAATAACAGCCGCCTTAGCCGCGGTCTTTCCGAGCGGCACGCCTGCTGCGTCTATGACATACCATTTGCGTTCAATGGTCTCTGCCTTAGCCATGTAAGTTGACATTTGGTTTTCCTCCGTTATTTATCGTCATTTTATTCACGGACTGCATTATACCACTATTTTGTGAGATTGTCAATACTTTTTTCGAAAGTTTTTTCGGAAAATCAATTTTGTTTTTCGCTATCTCGCGTATGCTCTTTTTTTCTCGTTTTATCTCGTTTTTCCTCGTTTGCGATTTTAAAAATATTTTTACGCCGTTTTTGCTTTATCAATCTCTTTTCTGCTCGTTATATCGCTTTTTTCGTCGTTCGTAAAAAACGAACGGTAACATATCGAAGCTATTGACAAAGTATATTTAAATTGGTATAATATCCTCGGATCGATAAGGTCATTTATAACAAACAAAATATAAACATACCAGAGGAATGATCATGGAGAATCAATACGGACCGATACTGACCGATAAAGAACTGTTTGACGCCCTTGACTATTCGGCGGAGGGATTAAGCCCCGTGCTTTCAGCCGTAAACGCCGGAGACAACGCCGCCGCACGGCATGCATTCGCCGAATACTTTCGAAATTTTCTTAAACCCGAAAAATATTTTTCGATACCGGGAAAGAATATAAAGCCGAATTTTACCGACGACCTTAAGAACGCAGCCGAACGCGCGTTACGCCACGAGATGAAGAGCTGCAATACACCCATGAAATTCGACGGCAAGGTCGATTGGTTCGCAAATCCCACATACAATCAATATAAGGAATGGACCGTACAGCTTTCGCGCCACGACGAGTTGTTCAGACTGGCTGCCGCCTACCGCGCAAGCGGAGACGAGCGTTACGCCGAGGGCTGCGCCGAGCTTTTCGACAGTTGGGTAAAGCAGGCGGTGCGCCCGGAGCTTACGGCGAACGGTTATATGACGCTTTGCTGGAGGACCATAGAATGCGGAATAAGAATGGGACTCATATGGCCGGAGATAATCCATTCCTTCATACATTCTCCCGCGTTTACCGACGATATACTGATAGATTGGTGTAAGTCCGTATACGAGCATTCCGTGCGCCTGATAACGAACCCGACGAGCGGAAACTGGCTGATACACGAGCTTAATGGCTTGACTCAGAACGGTATATTCTACCCCTTCTTCAAGGATGCGAAAAAATGGCGCGATTACGGTTTTACAAGGCTTTCCGAGGAGCTTGATAAGCAGATATACCCGGACGGATTCCAATACGAGCTTACCACCGGATATCAGGGAGTGGTCATTTCTCACTATATGGCGGTCATGGAGGTCGCGGTAGCTTACGGCTACGATATTCCTCAAAAGTTCTATGATACCATAGAAAAAATGCTTAACATCTACATACTCATCATGCTTTCGAACGGCAGGATCCCGAATATAAACGACGGCGGAGACGGAAGCGCAAAGGGGTACGTGCTCAAATACGCAAGGTATTTCCCGAATAACGAAAATATCCGCTGGCTCGTTACCGACGGAAAGGAAGGCAAGGAGCCGGATTACAGATCGGTGCTTCTTCCTTACTCCGGCATGGTCGCGTTCAGGACCGGCTGGACGGGCGACGATATCACCGGATTTTTCGACGCCGGTCCGTTCGGAGCCGGACATCAGCACGAGGACAAGCTTAACTTCATCATCTGTACAAACGGAAGAAATATACTTGCGGAAGCCGACGTGTACGCTTACGATACCTCCGAAATGCGTAAATACGTGCTTTCGACGAGAGGCCATAACACGATACGTGTAAACGGACAGGATCAGAACCGCAGAAGAGGTTACGCTTGGCAGCCGAGCATGCTTCACGAAAGATCGAACGCCAAGCTTTCGGTAACGGAAGAATTCGATACGGCATGGGGCTGCTACGACGAAGGATACGGAGAGGATCAGGAAAAATACGCAAGACACGAAAGAACCGTAATATTAGCCAAGAAGCCTAAGCTCGGACGTCCGTTCTTCATAGCCGTAGACCGTCTTTTCGCCGACAGGACCAACACCTATGAAAGCATCTGGCATTTCGGAGTTTTGGAGCTTACCGTGACCGAAAACTGCGTCAAGGGAGATGATATCACGGCGTTCTTCTGCGGAGACGTCGGAGACATGAAGACCGTGACCGGAGCATACGAGCCGGAGGTGCAGGGCTGGACATGCCGCGGTCTCCAAGATTCAAACCGTCCCATACCTACGCTTCTTCATACCGTTGAAGGTAAGAACGTATGTACCGTAACCCTGTTCTCGGTTCACGACGAGAGCGGTTCTTCTCCCATAAGCTCCGTAAAGCTTGACAAAGATACCGTAACGGTAAACTACGTAAACGGCGATTTTGATAATATAAAGATATAGGGATATAAGCAATAACATTTCGCGATAACAAAAAAAGCTCCCCTCGGGGAGCTTTTTACATTTTTACGCTATAAGACCGGAAATAAAAACGTATATATACGTAACAAAGGGCGAAAACACAAGACCCGGCAAAAGATCCGCCACCTTTATGTTCGTTACCTTTATCATGTTCAGTCCTATCGCCATTATCATGAGCGAGCCGACGCAGGTAAGATCGGCTACCGCGACCTCGTTTAAAAACGGTTGCAGAAGGCTTGAAAGAAGCACTATACCGCCCTGGTAGATAAACAGCGGAAATATCGAAAAGATGACCCCGTATCCGAGACTCACCGTAAGCATGGCAGCCGAAACGAAATCAAGCACGGATTTTGTAAAGAGCATGGTGTTATCGCCCGAGATACCTGCATTGAGAGAACCGACTACCGCCATTGCGCCGACGCAAAACAAGAGCGTCGCCGTGACCATTCCCTCGCCTACCGAAGAGCCGGATTCGCCTTCCTTTTTGAATTTTCCCTCGATAAACGCACCGAACCTGTTCAGCGCGCCGTCTATGTTCATAAGCGTACCGACCAAAGCGCCGAGGACCATGCTTATTATGACGGCAAGAATGTTCTCACATTCAAGCGAGCCCGATATACCTATGTATATCACGCAAAGACCGACCGCGGTCATCACGGCGTTGACCGGCTTTTGCGGTATTCCTTTTTTAAATACAAGCCCTATCAGCGTACCGAGTATGACGGTAGCTACGTTGACTAAAACTCCGAGCATTTTTTATTTCTCCGTTACGATCTATCGTTTTGAACGTTATTAATTATACTACTCCACAGAACAAAAATCAAGAGGAAAAGGCGTTTTTTTTGCTTGATTTTAACGTTTTTATATGATATAATGTGTAAAAAGGAGTGATAAATGTATGATAAAAAGATTTTCACCCGGACTTATCGAATCAAACACATACGTAGTGTATAGCGAAAAAACAAAAAGCGCGATGATAGTCGACTGCGGTTACCCGAACATAGAGGAGCTGATAGATTTTATCTATATAAATTCCTACGTTGTAAGATATATAGTGCTGACCCACGGTCACTATGATCACGCGGAATACACAAAAGAATATATGCGGGCATTTCCGAGCGCCGAGCTTGTATGTCACGAGGACGAAAAGCAGGTGCTTTCCGATCCCGACGGAAACCTTTCGTCTTGCTTCGATACGCCGAAAAGCTACCCTCAGCCTACATTGACCGTAAAAGACGGAGATTCGCTCGCGCTCTCCGACGATATGATATTTACCGTACTGCACACGCCCGGTCATACGCCGGGCGGAATATGTCTGCTCTGCGAACCGGAAAAGGTAATGTTTACGGGAGACACACTGTTTCAAAACAGTTACGGCAGAGTCGACTTTAAATACGGAGACCCGTATCAAATGCGTTCATCTCTCGAAAGACTGCTTAAATTAGATTCCGATATAACCTTCTACCCCGGACATTACGAGCATGAAAAGATAGGCCGCTGGTAAAAAATCATTCTCCCGTCCTCGTCATTCCGAGCAAAGCGAAGGCGGAATCTCGTACGGCTTGCAGTAGCTTAGATCCCAAACGCCGCTACGCGCCGTTTGATCCTCGCTGCGCTCGGATTTCGACTTCGCTCAGGATGACAGATGAAAAAACTTCTCCCGCAGGAGAAGCTTTTCTTTTTTCACAGACTCTGCTCTGTAAGCCAATCTATGACCTTAGTATCAAGATACGCCATATCCCACGAATTATGACCTACGCCGTCGAATATGGTAAACTTCACATCTGCGCCGCATTCGCGTGCACGTGTTACCATTTCGATACTGTTGTTTATGTTTATCGTAGGATCCGCGTTCCCGTGAAACGCCCATATGGGCTTGCCCTTCAGCGCGCCCGTTCTCCAAGCCATACCTCCGCCGCATATCGGCGCAAGCGCCGAGAACCGTTCGGGGAATGTAAGACCAAGCTCCCAAGTTCCGAATCCGCCCATAGACATGCCCGTTACGCTTATCCGCTTTTTGTCCGCGCGATATTCGTCCGCTATCCTTTCGACCAGCCTTCCGAGCTCGAAAACGAGCTGATTCCAGACCCTGTCGCACGGGCATTGAGGACAGAGGACTATCGCCTCCGTTTCAAGCCCCGAAAGCTTTATATATTTTCCTATGCCTATATTCGTAGCCTTGTCAAGCTCGGATACGCCGTTTCCGCGTTCGCCCGCACCGTGGAGCGAAAGTATCATCGGATAAGCCTTGTCCGCCGAATATCCGTTCGGAAGGAATATCGTATATCCGAGCTCGTTTTCCGCATTTTTTAAAACGTCTGTCCTTTTCATGACGTTGTCTCCTTTTATGTATATTTATGTATGATATGTACAACAAGACAAAGTTAAGAGCGAACGCCAAAACATTCGCTCTTAATTTTGTTTTTATTTTGCGGGAATAACCGGAAACTCATTGGGATCCGTAGGTCTTATCCAAGACGAGCCGCTTCCGGAATTGTTTCCGGAGCTTCCGCCCGAGCTTTCACCCGAACCGCTTCCGCTGTTCGAACCGTCTCCGCCCGTAGATTCGCTTCCTCCGGAGAGGTCATCGGACGTACCTCCGCCCGATGTGCCTTCCCCTTCGTTATTGTTACCTTCGCCGTTTCCGTTGTTTTCGGTCTCGCCGCCTTTATTGTTTTCATTATCGTCGCCGCGCCCGTCGACGCAACTGACAAGCATAATCGACATAACGACTGTCAAAGCCAGCAACACCGAAACGATCTTTCGTAATTTCTCCATTGATTATTGTTCTGCCTCTGTATTTGTCTCGTTTGCTTCGTAAGTTACGGATATCGTAGTATCCGCGGTAACGCTCGCGATCTCGATCTTATCGGCGTCCTCGCCGTTTATCTTTATCTTAACGGTGTAGCCTTCGATCTCTGCGAGAGCGTACTTATATCCCTTGCCGCTCATATGGTAGAACTTGACTACCTTTTCGTCGGCTTCGGGAGCCGCTATCTTAAGAGTTATGAGTACAGGTCTATCGGTCTTCTGATCATATCTTCCGTCATCGCCGTAAACGACCATGCCGTCGTCGTCAACGACCAGAGCGCCCGTACCTTCGCCTTCCTCAAAGAACATCTTCTCGCCGGTACCCTCGTTTACGACGAGCTCGCCGTTTCCGAGTTCTCCTTCGGTATAGAACTTCTCCTTCGCTTCATCGCCCTCGCCCGAGGTAATGAAACCGTTTGCAAGGCTTCCTTCGCCGTTCTCGTCAAGATAGTAGTACTTATCCTTGTGCTCTATAAGCTTATCGCTTATGAGCTCGTCGTTACTGTCGATAACGTATATCTTATCGCCGAACTCCTTGATCGTCTCGTCCTGACCTTCATCCGCTACGAGAAGTACGCCCTCAACGACCATTTTGTTCTTGTTTACGAACGTGTACTTACCGTCGTCGCCGAGCACGTATTCGCCGATCGCGACCGTTCCGGTGAGCTTGCCGTTGCATACGCCGTCCTTAGCGAAATCATAGTAGAAATCGCCTATCTTCTGCGCGCCGGTGAGCACGTTTCCGGACTTGTCGAAGTAGTGAGTGTTGCCCTCCGTCCAACCGGCTTTCGTTACCGTACTGTAATCAACGCAAGCGCCTACCGTGTAGACCTTCAACTCGCCGAAGCGGAAGTCGCACTTATCCAAATCTTCGTATACCTGATCCTTTGCTCCGCTGGTATTCCAAGACTGAGTCTTATTGATATCCCAACCGCTTATGTTGAGCTGGAAGAAATCCTGATGTCTGAGGAACGTGGTGCCCAGACCCGTAATATCGACGGTGATCGTATGCCAACCCTCTCCGAGCTCGTCAAGCTTTATAACACTCGTAGGCAAGTAGTTATAACTCCAACGCGTGTTATATTTCTTATCGGTTCCGAAGTAGTAAATGTAATACTCTCCGGTAGCGGCTCCGTCCTTTTGGATCTCGTAAACGTATCCGCCGACGGTTATCATTCCGTCATAACTAAGATTTTCAACAAATGTGTCGGTCTTTTCAACGGTACAACCGGTTGCATTCGCATAGGAATCCAGATTGAGCTTATAGTCACCCGTGAGCACCCAGTTGTCTCCGCTCTTCTTTACTCCGTAATAACGGGTCTGTCTGCCGAAGATGAACTGAAGATCGGTCTCATTGAACTCACCGGGAGCGTATATGGTAAGCTCCAAATACTGCTTTAAGTTCTTTCCGGCTTCGTAGTTGGTTTCCTTATCGTAATAATAGGTCGTTGCATTAAGTCCGTTCTTGAACTTCAGGTGATAGCCGTTCTCTGTGTCGTAAGCGATCTCAAGTCCGCTCTGATTTGCAAAATCATCAAGATCTATGAGCGTCGTGCTCTTCGTAACGAGCACGGTCCTTACGGCTCCGTCCGCTCCGAATACGTAGTAATCTCCGTCGATCATGACCATTTTGTCGGTATCAACATAGACCGCTCCGCTCTTATCCTTCACATAGTACGCGATACCGTCTATCTCGTGGAAGCCCACCTCGGTAACGAGCTCGCCGTTCTTGTAGAGTTTGGAAGAGAACGTTCCGTTCATGTTCGCGTGAGCGATGAGCATACCGTTGAGAGGTGAATAATAATCGTCGCCCTGATATTCGGTAAGCATGACTCCGTTATTGTAAAGACGGGTAACGCCGTTTTCCGTGACCTTTCCGTTTCTGAGAGTCTGAGTCTCCGCTACCTTTTCGGGAGCGGTTCCGGCATACACATAGAGATTGTCGATACAGATACTGCTCTTGTCTCTCATAGTGGTGAACTGGAACATTCTGAGTTCTTCTACGTTTTTGGACTTTTCACCCGCATAGTTGGTCTTTTTGAATATCTTGACTCCGTTTGCGTATACGGAATAACTTCTCGCGGTAGGATCTATAACGAGCGATATTCTCGTGAAGGTATCGCTGCTGAGCTTATAGAGAAGCTCTCCCGAAGCTCCGTCGGCATATATATATCCCTCGCGGTTTATCCTCATACCGCCGCCGAACAATCTTTCGGCGCCGGTCGCTGCATCGGCATTAGATATAGGCTGGAAGAGCGAACATTCCGCGTTCCAATTGTCTCCGAGTTTTACGTCGAAATCGAATACTACGGAATTTGACGTATTTTTCGGGAACCAAAAGCTGATGTACGGATCGACGTATTCGTAATGGTTTCCGAACTCAAAGTACACGTTTCCGTCGCTCTCGGTTACCATTCTTGCGCCGGTATATTTAAGCGCCGTGCCGAGATAGTAAGAACCGCTCGTAGGGAAGGTTCCCGATCCGCCTCTGTTATCGTAGATCTTATCCTTGTAGGCGGTGAAATCCTCGGAGAAGAGATAACTGCTGCCGGTATGCGCCCATGCCTCGTATTCGGCGTAAGGCGTCCAGTCGGCATAGGTCTCGCCGTACACGCCGACGATCGAACCGTTTCCGTTTACCTTGTAGGTCTTTCCGCTAAGCTCAAAGTTCTCGATCTTAAGTACGCCGTCTACGGCATAGTAGGTGTGACCGCCCTGAACATAGAAGCCGTTTGCCGGAGTTCCCTTGCCGTAAGCGTCGAATGTGTAAGCCTTATCCTCTTCGATAAGCCACTTCGTCGTGTTTCTTACGAGAGTCTGAGTCTGAGGATCGTAGTAGACGTTAACGTCTCCGATCTTCTTGAAGCCCACCTGTCCGAACATCGGAACGAGCTGACCGTCGATCATAGTTACGTAGTCGGAAAGATCCTTTACGACCTCGTATTTAACGAGATTGATCGCCGCGAAGTTAAGCGCGGAATTTTCCGTATTTATAACAGGCGTCTTTCCCGTACTGTCGTAACCTGTGGCAAGCTCCCAGCCGGAGGTGGAGAAAGCTATGGTATTCATATCCGTCCAACCGGCATATCTGTTCTGACTGAAAGAACTGAGATCAAGCGTAAGGTTATACCAACCTTCGTATCCGAATCCGGCGGCATGAGTTTTCTTGTTTTTGCCGTCCTTGTCATACGCGGTGACCGCCGTATCTCCGAAGAATATGTATCTTCCGTAGTAAGAATCTCCACTCGAAGTCTTTTTTACGCTATTAACGACCTGCAGGTAAGTGAACAACTGCTTTACGCCGTCGGAATATATGCTGAATTCGAGCGCGTCGTATTCGCTCCAGTCGGCAACCGTCGTCGGAAGCGAGAGAGCCTTTCCGTAGGTATTCGCAGCCCACTCGTATGTATATCCGTCGCGGAGTATGTTCATGTTTCTCGCAAGGAGCGTTCCGCCGACGATAGCGTTCTTGATATCTTCGGTAGATCTCGATTTCGTATCAAGATCGCCGCTGAGGTTTACCACGGATGTGACAGTCTTCGTAACAAGATGTCCGTTGGAATCGAAAGTATACTGAAGACCGTCCACGTTATAAGTTCCTTTGCCGAGGAGCGTACCGTTATGATAATAACGTATACCGGTTCCGTCGGTTACGAATCCTTCCTTATCGGAGCTGAGTCCGAGATAGTCGTCGGAAGTGAAATCGTCGCCGACGTAGTAGAGCTGAAGGTTATCGACCGACATGGCGTTCTCGCCGAGTCCGTTTGCGGGATTAAGCTGATATATTCTCGCGTCGCTGAGGTAGAAGGGCGTAGTAAGCTCATTATAAAATGTCAACTTGTATCCGTCCTCGTTTACGTTCACACCGTTTACGTATATCCAATACTTATCGCTTTCGGGCTCTACGTATACTGTGATCGTGGTGAACAAGTCTTTGCTGAGACAACCTATCACCTCGCCGCTCGCGCTGCCCCCTGCATAGAGGTTGCCGCTCACGTCAACACAAACGAGCGAAGCTCCGTTCGGGCTTGCGGTTATACGCTCTATGATATGAAACAGAGTGCCCGACATCAGTTTATCTCCGCGCTTGAAGTCCGCCTGGAACACAAAGCCTTTATCGCCGGGAATATTATTATCCTTTGCCAACTGCTCGGTTGTAACCGCGACGCCCTTATTTCTGACGTTCAGGTATAACTGACCGCTTGTGGCTTTCGTGAAAGTAGCAGCCTTATCCGTACCTGCTTCGTCCACGTTCGTCCACTGAAGACTGTCGTCTTTGTTGACCACATAGAGAGGACTTCCGCTATATGCAAAGTCGCTCGCCTTGCCGACCGTGCGGTCGTTGAAATCACTGTAAAAGATGATATCATCGGCGCTTATACCCGAAGCGAGCAGCTTTGAGTACGTGGTCTTATCGGCTATTCCGCCTTTACCCTTAACTGCGTCGGGCAGAGCGGACGCTTGTATACTCCCCCCCGTATCGCTTTCGCCTACCGCGAATAACGATATCGGAAGTAGTCCGACTACCGTGAGCAGTACAAGGATCATCGATATGATTCTCGTGCTTTTTTTCATAATTATTTTTCCTTTCGTGAAAAATAGATTTTTCTGATTTAAATATACACCACAAAAGTCTTTTTGTCAATAGAATTAAGCCTTCTCAAAACAATTTCGTTATTTTTCGCAAATCAAACGCCCGTTTTTTGTGCAATTTAACAAGCAATTTTCGGAAATTCCGAACCGCGGCGCGACTTTTTATCATACTTTCATTATACTTTTATCATACGATATTGACGAAGCTCGGTTTTTATGATAAAATGATGTTAGTGAAATGAAAGAATCGAACGGAGGAAGGTAAAATGCCGATAACATACAAGGATATAGTAGAAAACGAGGATATAAAAACTTACATCACACGCGCCGACGAATCGCTTAAGGCTCTCGGCTTTACCGAGCATAGCTTTCCGCACGTGACTCGCGTTGCCGAGACCGCGGCGTATATACTTACCACCCTCGGCTACCCCGAAAGAGAAGCCGAGCTTGCGCGTATAGCCGGACACCTGCACGATATAGGAAACTTAGTGAACAGAGTCGACCACTCGCAGAGCGGCGCGGTCATGGCGTTCCGTATACTTGACAGAATGGAGATGCCGGCGGACGAGCTTGCCGAGATAGTCACGGCGATAGGTAACCACGACGAGGGCACGGGCGTTGCCGTCAACCCGATATCCGCGGCTCTGATACTCGCGGACAAGTCCGACGTCCGACGTTCGCGCGTAAGAAATTCGGACGTAGCGAACTTCGACATTCACGACAGAGTGAACTATTCCGCGGTAAAATCCGCGCTTAAGATAAACGAGGATAAAACGATAATAAAGCTGAAGCTCCAGATAGACACGCGTATAAGTAGCGTAATGGACTATTTCGAGATATTCCTCGGACGAATGAAGATGTGCCGAAACGCGGCGCGCAAGCTCGGGCTTGAATTTAAACTGATAATAAACGAGCAGCAGCTCATCTAAGTAAAGAAAAAGCGCCTGCATCCGACATTTCGCCGTTTGCGGGTGCGATGATCGAAAGGAAAAAGTTAAAAAATGTCCGATATAGTTATAGGCAAGACCGTAATAAAGGACGGACTGGTGCTTGCCCCAATGGCAGGGGTAACGGATCTTACGTTCCGCGCTCTCTGCCGCGAGCACGGAGCTTCTCTTACCGTAAGCGAGATGATCTCGGCGAAGGGCGTATGGTACGGCGACAAAAAGACCAAGCTGCTCGCTTCCCGAGCCGAAAGCGAAACGCCGCTTGCCATTCAGATATTCGGCTCCGACCCCGAAATAACGGCATACGCCGCAAAAGCTCTGTATGAGTCCGATCCCGAAATATCCTTTATCGATATAAATATGGGTTGTCCCATGCCGAAGATAACCGGTAACGGCGACGGCTCTGCTCTCATGCGCGCCCCCGAGCTTGCGGGAAGGATAGTCCGCGCGGTATCGGACGCCGTCCCTATCCCCGTTTCGGTCAAAATGCGTACCGGTTGGGACGAAGGGAGCTTGAACGCACCGTACCTTGCCGCCGTATGCGAGCAGAACGGAGCAAAGCTCATATGCGTACACGGACGAACTCGCGAGCAGCTCTACCGCCCGCCGGTGGATCTTAAAACTATAAAAGAAGTAAAACGGGCGGTAAGCGTACCCGTCGTTGCAAACGGCGGGATATACGGCGCGCGCGACGCACTTGATGCTTTGATCGAAACGGGGTGCGACGGTATAGCGATAGGACAGGGGGCGCTCGGTAACCCTTGGATATTTTCCGAGATCTCCGCAGCTCTTAACGGCAAGAGCTTTTCGCCCCCGAGCGCGGACGAGATCATGGCTACGGCAAACAGGCATGTAGACATGCTCTGCGTAGATAAGGGAGAATACATCGGTGTACGCGAAGCGAGAAAGCACCTCGGCTGGTACATAAAAGGCATGGAAGGCTCGGCGGAAGCGAGAAGAATGATAAATTCCGCGGTAAGCGCGCACGAGCTTCACGAGATACTTGACGGACTTACCCGAAAACCGCGCGGATAACGTTAAATAATATTAAATGAATATTACAAATATTTAAAATAACTACGTCTCCTCTTGATTTTTCATTTTTGTTATGATATAATGATAATCGCGTAACTTCAAAGAAGATATAAAAAACCGAAAGGAAAATCAGAACCATGAAAAAAAGAATAATATCGCTTTTTCTCGCGGTCGTAACGGTAGCGCTCGTGCTTACGGGCTGCTCCTCCAAGCTCTACAATTATTCCTCATACAGGGATTATCTGAAGCTCGGAAAATACGACGGCATAGAGATCCTTCTCTCCTACATTGAGAACGGAATGGCAGAGGAATACCACGAGGCGGTCGAAAGCGCCGATAGCTCGGCGGAGGATGACGAAGACAAGGTCATAAAAGAGACCGAATACAAGTCCGCCACCGAAAACAAGCCTCTGATCGAGGATCTTACTTACACGCAAAAGGACACGCTCAACATAGACTTTACCGGTAAAATAAACGGCGAAACATTCGAAGGCGGAAGCAGCACAAGCTACTCTCTCGTAGTAGGCTCCGGAACGTTCATCACCGGCTTTGAGGAAGGACTCATCGGATACACCGCCGGCGACAAGGTAACTCTTAACCTCAAGTTCCCCGATAATTACAGTAACTCCGAGTACGCCGGAAAGGACGTTGTATTTGAAGTAACGATAAACTCCTTCACCAGATCCGTATATCCGGAATTTAACGCCGAGAACGTAAAGAAATATCTTACCTCTTACAAGGATTCCGAAACTCCCGTCGAGGATTTCGAAAAGGACGTAAAAAAAGAAGTAGAACAGAACCTCATTTGGCAGGAGCTTTACACCGACAGTGAGCTTTTATATAGCGACAAGGGCGAGCTCAAAGCCAAAAAGGAAGTGGAAAAGTATTACGAGGACACCATTTCCTACTACAAGTCAAGCGTTTCTTCCCTTTCCAGTATGTACGGTTACGTCATAACGCTTGAGACCTATGTAAAATCTTATATGGGATATTCAAGCCTTTCCGATTTTTATGTGGCGCTTGCAAGTCAGGCTAAGTCTCAGGTAAAGCAGGAGCTTCTGATCCTTACGATGCTTGAAGAAAAGCCGGAGCTCAGACTTTCCGACGAGTAAGACGAAGCCGAGCTTAAAAAGCTCTACGACGAATACGTATCCGCAGGCTCTTACACAAAGTCGTTTAAGAAGTTCAAGAAGGACTACGACGCAAAGTCGCTTGAAATATCCATTTATTACGACATAGTAATGGATTACCTCTATGAAAAGCGCGTAGTCGTAGACGACGTAACCAAGGACGGATTCGTCACCGACCGTAACGGTACGCGTTATTACGAAAATAACGAAATGAAGAAGGGCTGGCTCTCCCTTGATCCCGACGGAGACGGAACATTTGAAGATTACTACTTCAACGAAGAGACCGGCTACGCTCCCAAGGAATGTGTACTCATGAAGTTCCAAGGCGAAGGGGAGATGAAGTATCTCAAGTTCGGCGCAAACGGACACTACGAGGGCATATATAGCGGAATCTATAACGACGGAAGCGGAACGCTCCACATAGTAGACGGTAAGGCAACTACCGGATTTAAGGAAAACTTCTCACCCGCAGAGGGCTATGAGGAAGGAACTTACTACTTTGACAAGACCACCGGCTACATGGCGACCGGAATAACGAAGGTCGACGGTATCTACTACGACTTCGGCGAGAAAGGTAAGCTCGAAGGCAAGGCGAACGGTCTTGTAAAGGATACCAAGGGCACAAGATACTTTGAAGACGGCGCTCTTGTGACCGGATACAAGACGGTAGACCACGACTCTAACGCCGAGACCGCGAATATAGAAGTCTACTTCGACCCCAATAACGACGGTTATATGGTAGTTTCCGACGCGATCGACGTAGAAGGAAACGGAATATACACCAAATTCGATAGCGACGGTAAGAAGCTCGGAATAGCGACCGGACTGTATGAAAACTCCAAGGGTCTGCGTTACTTTGACGACGAAGGTAAGCTTGTAACCGGAGAGACAAAGACGACCGGCGAGAACGCGGCAACCTACTATTTCGATCCCGAACGTAACGGATACGCTTACAGAAGCAAGTGGTACACGGAGATCGAGGGCGAGGGCGACGAAGCTCACACCGTAAAGAAGTACTACTACAAGAGCGACGGAACCAGAGCCGAAAACGAGACCCTCACGATCGAAGACATTGAGTATACGTTCGACGAAAAGGGTAATATCAAGATAGATACAGATACTTCGAATAACGAGGAATAATAACGTAACAAAAATCAAGCAGAGTCGAACGGCTCTGCTTGATTTTTATCTTTATTGATTATATAGATTATATACTTCATTTCTTTTTCCTTCTTTGAAAAGAAAGAAAAAGAAACGAAGCAAAGAAAAAGAAAGAAATGATTTATGCTAAGGTTTGATTATATAGATATGGTATAGTGTAAATCGGAGGGTGATCCGATCACAGAGGCGATATAAGAGAATAATGGTGACTATGAAGCCTTTTCCGTAGGAAAAGGGCAACCGAAGGTTGACGGAGAGGGCGAAAAAGCAAATATTTTCCTCTCACCCGCTTCGCGGGAGCTCTCCCTTTTGAAGAACCTTAAAAGCACCTTTTCTCCGCAGTCAGGATCCCGCCCGTGTCATTCTGAGCGAAGGGCGCAGCCCGCAGTCGAAGAATCTACATAGATTTATAATGATTTAATGCCATAGATCCCAAACGCCGCTACGCGCCGTTTGATCCTCGCTACGCTCGGATTTCGACTTCGCTCAGGATGACAGATGCGACGAAAAAAAGATTTCCTACGCAATGAGAAAGAACCAAACGAAATTTCGGCAGATTTTAAGAAATACATAAAATCTGCCAAAAAATCTTATCGACAAAAAAGGAACGGACCGAAGTCCGTTCCTTTCTTGAGTTTGCTATTATTCATTACCGACATCATCGCCGTCACCGAAGTCGGAATCATTACGAAGACTCAAAGCTGCTACTCCGTCCGACGTTCTGATGATATCGTCCGCCTTTACCTCAACGGCTTCCGCCTTGGGGGCTTCATATACTTTTTTCATGTTGATTCTCCTTTTATTGACAAAAAATTTATACGTATATTATACATTTTTTGCCCAAGGTTGTCAATATTCTCTTTGTACAAAATCAACAATTCATTTTTTTTTTTTTTGTATATATTGCACGGTTATCCACAGTTTCCACAGTGCGAAAAAGCTCAGAAGATCGGATCTTTAAGCTTCGCTTTTTCAACGATATTCAGCCCAAGCTCGGAAGCGAAGTTTTCCGCTGCAAGTATCTCTTCTTTTACGCAAACATGTGATATCCTGTGACAATCCTGCCCCAAGATCGCGTCTGCTCCGAGCCTTGCCGCAAGCTCCCAGAACGATCTTTTCGGATAGTGCCTTCCGTCGCGCATACCGTACATGTTTATTTCAAGCGGTATGCTCTTCGCCTTACATTCCGTAATAAAACGCGTCATCTCGCTTTCGTACATAGCCTCGTCTCCGATAAAATTGATATTATCCGGGTGGCATATGTAAGTTATCCTGCCGGTATCTATCGCGCCTATACAATGATCGACAAAGCTTGCAAGCACCACAGGATCGTCCGTCGGCGCGAACGCGTTTATGCTTTCAAGCGACTCATTTCCGATAAAATGCTCGCCGAGGATAAGATAATCGAGCGGATACGACCTGTATTTCTCTATCGCCCTGTCCCAGAGCTTGGGATAATACTCTATTTCAAATCCTATCTTTATATCTATATAGCTTTTGTATCTTTCCCTTAGAGACAGTAACGTATCGAAGTAACCGTCTATCTCCTCCATACCCATTCTGCTCGGGGAGATGTATCCGTTTTCGAAAAAGAACGGCGCATGATCGGAAAATCCGAACGTTTCAAATCCGGCTTCTATCGCCTTTTGTATATATTCCTCCTCCGTACCGCTCGCGTGCTTGCAGCGGTAGGTATGGGAATGGTAGTTATGCTTCATTTTATCTGTCCTTTCGGCTTTACGCCGCTGAAAAAATACCGCCTTTATCCTTTTTTCGAGCAGGATCGCACATCGATCGATATCGAACAAGGATCGGCGGTATTTCGATTTTTATGCAATGGAATTTTTCTTTACCGTTTCTTCAGTTATAACGACCTTCTCCGAGCCTTCCTTTGACGGAGTTTCGTACATTATATCGAGCATTGTCTCTTCGAGTATGGCGCGAAGTCCGCGTGCGCCGGTATTTCTTTCGATCGCACGCGCCGCTATCTCCTTAAGCGCGCCGTCGGTAAACTCAAGCTCGTTTCCGTCAAGAGCGAATAACTTCTTATACTGCTTTACAAGAGAGTTTTTCGGCTCGTTCAATATCCTCACAAGAGCGTCGCTGTCGAGGTTATCAAGACCTACTATAACGGGAAGACGTCCGACAAGCTCGGGAATAAGACCGAACTTTATAACGTCGTGCGGTGTTACATCCTTATACGGAGACTTCGAGAGCTTCTCCGCCTTAGTCATCACGGGACTGTTGAAACCGATAGCCGAGCCGCCCTTTCTCGTTTCGACTATATCCTGTATGGTGTCGAACGCGCCGCCGCAGATGAAGAGTATATTTTCCGTATTTATGCGGATAAATTCCTGATTCGGGTGCTTTCTTCCGCCCTGCGGAGGAACGTTTGCCGCCGTTCCCTCAAGTATCTTCAGAAGCGCCTGCTGGACTCCCTCGCCCGAAACGTCGCGCGTTATCGAACGGTTCTCCGAGCGTCTGGATATCTTATCTATCTCGTCTATATAAATGATACCCATTTCGGCAAGCTCCACGTTGTAATCCGCCGCCTGTATGAGCCTTAAAAGTATATTTTCGACGTCCTCTCCGACGTAGCCCGCTTCGGTAAGCGTCGTTGCGTCCGCTATCGCGAACGGCACCTTAAGGGTCTTTGCAAGCGTCTGAGCGAGATACGTCTTACCCACTCCCGTAGGACCGAGAAGAAGGACGTTGCTCTTCTGTATCTCCACATCATCGGAATCCTTTTTACGGGCATTTCCGCGGTTACGGGTGCGGCGATCATTGTTTTGAAGTATCCTCTTATAATGATTGTATACGGCGACCGCGAGCGCCTTTTTGGCGTCTTCCTGACCTATAACGTAATCGTCAAGTATCTTTTTTATGCTCGCCGGCTTCGGAAGCGTTTCGTAAGTGAGGGAGCACACGTTCTCGGTGATCTCCGCCTCGCGTATTATCTCGTTACAACTTTCAACGCAGTTGTTACAGATATAAAGTCCGGTAGGAGACGGAATGAGGAATTCCACCTGTCTTTCGTTCCTGCCGCAGAATATACAATGTTTTTGCGTCTGAGCACCGCCGTTTTTGGTATTTGACATTTTAAGAAGCTGCCTTTCGTTTTGCTTTTCTTTGATTACCACAAAAGATCGAATTTCAAGGAAATCCGATCTTTTGTAAGTATGCCTGTTTAAATAACTATGATATGGGCTCTGACTTTATTACAGTCTCTTTTCGATGACCTTATCTATAAGTCCGTATTCCAGCGCTTGCTGAGCGGTAAGGAAGTTATCCCTGTCGGTGTCCTTTTCCACTACCTCAAGAGGCTTACCCGTATTCATCGCTATGATGCGATTGAGCTTATCCTTGGTACGCAGAATGTGATCGGAATGTATCTTTATATCCGACGCCTGACCCTGATAACCGCCGAGAGGCTGATGAATCATTATCTCACTATTGGGGAGAGCGAAACGCTTACCCTTAGTACCTGCCGAAAGAAGGAAAGCACCCATGCTCGCCGCCATTCCCACGCATATGGTGGAAACGTCGCACTTTATGAAGTTCATGGTATCGTATATAGCGAGACCCGCCGATACCGAACCGCCCGGACTGTTTATATAGAACGATATATCTTTATCTGCGTCCTGTGATTCAAGAAACAGGAGCTGAGCTACCACGAGCGACGCGGTAACGTCGTTCACTTCATCCGAAAGAAACACTATTCTGTCGGTAAGCAGACGCGAATATATATCATACGCGCGTTCTCCGTGATTTGTTTGTTGTATAACTGTTGGGACAAGAGCCATGATGTTACTTCTCCTTTCTGCCGTATCGCCGATCTAAGCGATACATCTTCGATTATGATCCTTATTTATAACTGTTATTCGGCGTCCGCGGATTTTTTATCCGTTACTTCCGCATTGTCCTTTACGAGCTTAAGAGCCGCCTGGACGTTGAGATCGGAGGCTACGTCTTCCTTTGCGACCGCTTCCTTGACCTTATCGGCTTCAACGCCGTACATTTCCGCCATTCTCTTATACTCAGCTTCGATCTCGTCGTCGGTTGCCGCTATGTTCTCGGCTTTAACGACCGCTTCGAGAGCAAGACGTACCTTTACGGAACGCTCTGCACGGGGACGGAAGTTCTCGCGGAGCTGATCAAGATTCTGACCGGTGTACTTGAAGTAAGTATTGAGGTCGAGACCGTTGGAACGGAGCTGCATATCATACTCGCGGAGCTGATTTTCGACTTCGTTCATATACATAGACTCGGGGATTTCCGCTTCCATATTTTCAAGAAGCGCGTCGAGGATCCTGTTTTCGAGAACCTGATCCGCAGTCTTTTCGTATCTCTCGGTAAGCTTTGAGCGTACATCCGCCTTGTATGCGTCCATATTGTCGAACGACATATCCTTTGCGAACTCGTCGTCAAGCTCGGGAAACTCTTCCTTGGTTATGGAATGGAGCTTGCACTTGAATACCGCCGCCTTGCCGGCAAGATCCTTTGCGCCGTACTCTTCGGGGAAAGTAACGTTTACGTCGAATTCCTCGCCTATGCTCTTGCCCGCGACCTGCTCCTCAAAACCGGGAATGAACTGACCGGATCCGAGAGTGAGCTTATGCTTTTCGCCCTTGCCGCCTTCGAACGCGACACCGTCGACGAAGCCTTCGAAATCTATCTCCGCCGTATCGCCCATTTCGGCTGCGCGATCGGTAACCTCTACTTCTCTTGCGGCTCTCTTCTGAGCTGCCTTGATGTCGTTTTCGACCATCTCGTCGGTCACCTCGGTGACCTCGCGCTCCGCCTTAAGACCCTTGTATTCCTTTACGGAGACCTCGGGCTTTATATCGAACGTAGCCTTAAGAACTACCTGATCGCCCTCGTCCATGGATACTATATCGAATTCGGGGCGAGATACCACGTCAAGTCCCGACTCCTTAACCGCCGCCTCGTAAGCGTCGGGAAGAAGGTTATTGAGAGCCTCGTCGGTGAATACTCCCTTACCGTAAAGCTTCTCTATTATGGCAAGAGGAGCCTTTCCCTTACGGAAGCCGGGGATATTCATTTTTCCGACCTGCTTTTTATATACGTTTTTGATCTCTGCGTCAAGCGCAGTCTTGTCGATACCGAACTGTATTTCGGCACGGCTCTTTTCGAGCTTTTCTGTTTTGATAAGAGTCATAGTCTTTACTCAGCCGTTCCGCCTTCGGCGTATATCCGCCCGTTCGGCACGGCTTAGCTCCTTTCGTTTTGCGTATTCCTTTATATTTCTATACCTTATATATTTTACTCATTCGGTGAAAAATGTCAACCACTTTTCGATAAAATTTATATTTCGTTCAAGAATTACTTATAATATTTTGTAAGGAACGAAATTCATGTAGTCGGAAGAAATGAGCGTAAAGCGTATTCCTTCGAATTCCGTGCTCTGCGGAACGTCGTATTTGCCGTGTATATGACCGAAAAAGCACTCTTTTACGTCGTATTCGTGCAGTACGTCTATTATCTCACGGCATATGAACGGTTCAAAGAACGGGGGAAAATGGAAAAACACGAGCTTTCTTTTTTCCTCTCCGAGCTTCGTTCCCGCGTCAAGACTGAGTCTGAGCCTCGCCGCTTCTCTTGCGACTATCTTGTCGTAATCGGCGTCTTTCGGCGCGCTTTTTTCGTCCATAAACCAACCGCGGCTTCCGCATATCACGCTGCCCTCTCGTTCAAACGCGTTGTTATGCAGTATCTTTATGCTCGTTATCCCGAGATCGGAGAACATCTTCTCCATTTTCGCGACCGTTCCCCACCAATAATCGTGATTTCCGCGTCCTATTATCTTTTCTCCCGGAAGAGAATCGAGAAGCTTCAGATCGTCCTCCGCTTCCTCCATAGCCATTCCCCACGAGATATCTCCGGGAACGATGACCGTATCACCGTCCGAGACCGTCGCTTTCCAATTATCGCATATTTTCTCGGTCCAACGGATCCAACGCGCTCCGAAGATATCCATAGGCTTCGGCACGCGAAGCGAAAAATGCGTGTCCGCTATCGTAAATAAAGACATCTTCAATTGACCACCTTTCGTATATATGCGTAAATAACGGGAAAACTTTTTACTGTAAAACAAAATGAACAGGAGACCGAACATGAACGAACCGAAAAAGAACACTAAGCCCATAAAAGGCGTGGTATGCGACGTCATAAGCTGCGCCTATCATGACGGAGACAGTCATTGCACAGCTCGGCAGATATCGATAGGTCCGCTCGGAGCGTCAAGCTGCACGGACACAGTATGCGCCACCTACAAGCCGCACAACGTCGTTACCGACGGTTGATCAAAGCAACTCCAGCGTCACCTTCGGCATGTCCGCGCTTTCGATAACTCTCTTAAAGCGTATCGTTTTCTTATCGAGCCCCGCAAGCGGCGCGGTTATCTCAACGCCGGTAAGCTCGGAGAGCGCGTCGAGCGCGGCAGGACCCTCAGGAGCCTTGCTTGCCGTAAGCGACTCATAAACGGAGGAAGCAAACTTATACGGACTTGCGGTAGAAGCTATTATCACGCGCTTTGCGGGAGCTTTCGCCTCGGCAAGATACTGTTCGGTACTGCTTATCGCGACCGCGGAATGGGTATCGGAAAGATAATTATAGCCCGTATAGATCTCCTTTATGGTCTTTGCCGTTCCTTCCTCGTCGCAGAAATATCCGCAGAAGTCCTCGTCTATCTTAGCCTTGAGCTCTGCGCTCACGGTATACTTACCGGTCTCGGAAAGCTGCTTCATGTAAGAAGCGGTCTCTTCGCTTCCGGCAAGGAGATAAAGAAGTCTTTCTAAATTCGAGGATATGAGTATATCCATGGACGGAGACATGGTGGTATGGAACGCGCGGTTTCTGTCATAAGTACCGGTACGGAGGAAATCCGTAAGTATGTTATTCTTATTCGAAGCGCATATGAGCTTTCCTACGGGAAGTCCCATACGCTTTGCTATATAAGCCGCGAATATGTTACCGAAGTTACCCGTCGGCACGCATACATCGACCTTTTCTCCGTTCTCTATATCTCCGCCGACGATAAGATCGCAGTATGCGGATATATAGTAAACTATCTGAGGAGCGAGCCTACCCCAGTTTATCGAGTTTGCGGAAGAGAAGAAATATCCCTTGTCCGCGAGCTTTTCTATCATCTCGCTATCCGAGAATATCTTCTTTACGCCGCTCTGCGCGTCGTCGAAATTG
>CAZFQJ010000010.1:0-22278 GCA_964520875.1 uncultured Lachnospiraceae bacterium | reverse complement strand
GAGCAAGCGGTCGGCAAGCGTTGATTTTCCGTGGTCGATATGCGCTATTATGGAAAAATTACGTATGTGGGACTGACGTTCTGTCATAGCGGGCTTGGAACCTCTCTTTATTATTCTGTAAACTTTATTATAACGCATATTCGTATAAAAATCAAGAGGAATTTACGAAAAAACGCTCCATTTCCGTTATGCGTGCGCGTTATGCATATAATATATTGAATGTGTACAAAATCGGAGCGAAAAATAAGTGAATTTTGTGAGATAGAATATTGAAAAATTATTCAAAAAGTTGTATAATACTAAATATCGGGCGCGCGCTTCGACGCTTGCCCGAAAAAACAAATTCCCATCAAAGGAGAAAAAGACATGAAGATCAAAAAAATACTTTCACTTGTGCTTGCGGTCCTCTGTGTTATGGGTGCTATGAGTTTTGCTTCCTGCGGAAACAAGAATTACGCCGAAAATAACACCGAGTACACGATAGGCGTATCCGGACCGCTCAGCGGCGACAATGCCATTTACGGCTTGGCGGTACAGAATTCCGCTCAGCTCGCTATCGATGAGATAAACGCAAACGGCGGACTTAACGGCGTTAAGTTCAAGCTTGTCGCTCTTGACGACAAAGCGTCGCCCGATAACGTAAAAACGACTTACAACGCGCTTCTTAAGGAAGGCGTACAGGCGACTCTCGGAACCGTTACCACCGGCGCGGGTCTCCAGTTCACCGACCTTTCGGTAAAGCAGAACGTGTTCTTCCTTACGCCTTCGGCGACGGGAGACGATATTCCCGCCAATGCCAACGGCTATCAGATGTGCTTTGCGGACAGTAACCAGGGAACGGAAGCCGCAAAATACGTAAACGAGCTTTTCAAGGATCAGACGGTTACGATAGGCGTTCTTTATAAGTCCGATGACGAATATTCCACCGGAATACTTAACAAGTTTAAGGCTGAGCTTTCCTCTTCCATTACCTTGAAGGAAGCTTCCTTTGCAGGCGAGAGCATAGCGTCTTTTGCTTCGCAGATACAGATCCTTAAGGATTGCAAGTTCATATTTATGCCCATATACTTCACTCCCGCTTCCATATTCATAAAGGAAGCCAAGAACGAGATAGCGAAGGACGCCGTATACTACGGCTGCGACGGTCTTGACGGTATAAAGAATGTCGACGGATTCGACGTAAACGCTATACCTCAGGAGATATCCTACCTTTCTCACTTCAATTCCGAAGCGACCGAGGGTCCTGCCGCGGATTTCATTAACAAGTATACCGAAAAGTACAAAACGACGACTACGCTCAACCAGTTCGGCGCTTCCGCATACGACTGTGTATACGCTATATACGGAGCTATGAAGAAGGCGATCGATTCCGGTAAGGAGATCCCCGTAAACATCAGCCCCTCCGACCTTTGCGAGATACTCAAAGCCGAGTTCAACGGCGGCTACACCTTTACTGGTATAACCGGAGAGTACAAGGACGGCGTTCAGTCGAGTATATCGTGGGATTCCAACGGTTATGTTAAGAAGACCGCGATGAAGTTCGTAGTAAACCCCGACAGAGTAACAGAGTAAAACAGTTCGCAAAATCTATACGGGATTTGCCGACGTGAGTGGTATTGCGTCGGCAAATTCTTGCATTTACAGAAATAAATAAAACCGCCGATTTGCGGCGGCGCGGAGATTTCAACAATGGATTTCTTAATTAATTTGATAAACGGTATAAGCCTCGGCGGTATATACGCGATGATCGCGCTCGGTTATACCATGGTCTACGGAATAGCGAAGATGCTCAACTTCGCGCACGGAGATATAATAATGGTGGGCGGATATACGATATATGTTTTCCTCATGATGTCCGGTCAGCCCGTGATAGCCGTTATTATGGCGGTGGTTGTCTGCGTGCTTCTCGGAATATTCGTGGAAAAGATCGCGTACAAGCCGCTTCGTGGCGCGTCGCCTCTTGCGGTGCTCATAACCGCCATAGGAGTCAGTTATTTCCTTCAAAGTCTCGCTCAGATGATATTCGGCTCGGCGCAGAAGTTCGTGGTCATAGCGGAGCTCGGAAATATCAATATAGGAGCGCTCAAGATAAATATAGGCACTCTGATAACGTTGGCGGTGTCGGTAGTCGTTATGATAGTGCTCAGCCTCTTTATAAAGTTCAGTAAGACGGGACGCGCCATGGTCGCGGTGTCCGAGGACAGAGGCGCGGCTTTGCTTATGGGTATAGACGTAAACAGGATAATAACCATAACCTTTGCCATAGGCTCGGCGCTTGCGGCGGCGGCGGGAGTTTTCTATCTCCTTAAATCGCCGGCTATGTTCAGTACCTTCGGCTCGCTTCCCGGTATAAAAGCGTTCACCGCCGCTGTTATCGGAGGTATCGGAAGTATTCCCGGAGCAATGATCGGCGGAATACTTTTGGGACTTATAGAGACCTTCTGTCAATCGGTGTCCGTGCTTTCGCCGTATACGGACGCGATAGAGTTCGCTATACTTATAATAATACTTCTTATCAAGCCCGACGGACTTCTCGGTAAGAGGAAGAGAGAGAAGGTGTGACGTGTTGAAAAAGTTTGATCCGAAACGCTATATAAACTATATAGTACTTATCGGTATAGCGCTCGTGCTTTCCGTTCTTTCGTTTGTGGACGCTCTTGACGGTCTGACGGTAGCTTTCCTTGAAAAAGCCATGATGAGCGCCATACTTGCCATGTCACTCAGCCTTGTTGTCGGATTTCTCGGGGAGCTTAGCCTCGGTCATGCCGGATTTATGTGTGTGGGCGCCTTCCTCGGCGGTAAGATAGCCGCCGTGCTTGCCGCGACCGCGCTCGGAAATTCCGTTTTTACGCTTGTCATCTCTCTCATCGTCGGCGGAATATCCGCGGCGGCTTGCGGAGCGATCATCGGTTTGCCCGCTCTTCGTCTTAAGGGCGACTATCTTGCGATAGTAACGCTCGCCTTCGGAGAGATAGTGAGGGTTATATTCATGAACGTCAGTCCGAAGGCGTTCGGCGGTCCGCTCGGACTCAAAACCCCTGTGCTCGATCGCATATTCATAGTCGGAATGGTGTTCGTTATAATCACTTACGCGGTATGCCGAAACCTCATAAAGAGCAAACACGGAAGAGCGATAACCGCTATAAGGGATAACGAGATAGCCGCGAGAGCTACCGGTATAAACGTTACGAAGTATAAGCTTACGACGTTTATAATAGCCGCGTTCTTTGCCGGTATAGCGGGAGTCCTGTACAGTTATTCCAACAGCCGCGTACAGAGCGGAAACTTTGATTTCAATTATTCGATAGATATACTTGTTATGGTGGTCATCGGAGGAATGGGAAGTCTTAACGGTTCGCTTATAGCCGCAGTGCTGATAACCTACCTCAATACTCAGCTCACCACTATCCTCACCGGAAACCTTGCGGTGCTCCAGAGCATAATCTATGCGCTCATACTCATATTGATAGTCATATACAATAATGCGCCCGCACTTAAGAACGTTCGCGAAAAATATAATTTCCGCGCTTTCGTCAATAAAATAAAAGGGTTCGTTTCCGAAAAGATATTCAAGATAAAGCCGAGCGAAACCGAGATCGACGCGGAGGACGCCGCGAATTGGGACAAGGTACCGTCCAAGATAAGAATGGACGAGATACTTTCCGTCGATCTTGTGGTAAACGACGGCGCAAAGTCCGCCAAAAGCGAAGATAAGGAGGAAAAGTGATGTCTGAATACGTGCTTGAAACAAAAGGACTCGGTATTTCCTTCGGAGGACTTAAAGCCGCCAGCAACGTAAATATAAGGATAAAGAAAAACGAGATATACGGTCTGATCGGTCCCAACGGAGCGGGAAAGACCACGATATTCAATCTCCTTACCGGCGTTTACCGTCCCACGGAGGGAACCTTCTTTCTCTGCGGCGAGGAGCTTAACGGTCTCAGCCAAGAGAAGATAAATCACAAGGGTATAGCGAGGACCTTCCAGAACATACGTCTTTTCAATAATATGACCGTAAGACGTAACGTTATGGTAGGACTTCATAACAGACCCGAATACGAATACGGAATATTTACCGGAATTTTGAGACTTCCGAAATACCACAGAATAGAGAAAGAGATGAAGGAGAAGGCAAACGAGCTTCTCTCCATACTCGGTCTTTACGAGGACAGGAACAGTCTCGCGTGTAACCTTCCTTACGGAAAACAAAGAAAGCTTGAAATAGCGAGAGCGCTCGCGACCGATCCCAAGCTTCTGCTTCTTGACGAGCCGGCGGCGGGAATGAATCCGCACGAAACAGAGGATCTCATGGAGACTCTTAAGCTGCTCCGCGAAAAGTTCGATATGACGGTGCTCCTGATAGAGCACGACCTTAAGTTCGTTTCGGGACTTTGCGACGAGATAACCGTTCTTAATTTCGGTACGGTGCTCGCGCAGGGCAAGGCGAGCGAAGCGTTAAGCGACCCCGAGGTCGTAAAGGCGTATATCGGAAAGACGGGAGGCGAGAACTGATGGCATTACTTGAGGTAAAGGATCTTGAAGTCGATTACGGCGTCATAAGAGCGATAAAGGGTATCTCCTTTGAGGTCAATCAGGGCGAGGTCGTTACGCTGATAGGCGCGAACGGCGCGGGTAAGACCACTACCATGCAGAGCATAATGGGTCTTATACAACCGAAATCCGGTACGGTAACCTACGAAGGAAAGCTCATAAGCGGCTTTGACGATAAGAACCGTCACGTGTCCGTGCCTACCAACAAGATAGTCCGTATGGGAATGACGCAGGTGCCCGAGGGACGCCGTGTCTTTGCGGAGCTTACCGTTTACGAAAATCTCGTCATGGGCGGATATCTTGAAAGAAGCAAGCAAAAGGTAAAGAACGATATCGAAGAGATATACGAGCTTTTTCCGCGTCTCGGGGAAAGAAGAAACCAGCTTGCCGGAATGCTTTCGGGCGGAGTGCAGCAGATGCTCGCTATGGGCAGAGCGCTCATGAGTCACCCGAAGCTTATGATGCTTGACGAGCCTTCCATGGGACTTGCGCCTATACTTGTACAACAGATATTCGATATTATAAAGAAGCTCCACGAAAGCGGAACTACTATACTGCTTGTCGAACAGAATGCGGAAATGGCGCTCAAGGTCGCGGACCGCGCTTATGTTATGGAGACGGGCGAGATAAAGATCAGCGGAAGCGGAAAAGAGCTTGCACAGAGCGACGAGATAAAGAAAGCATATCTCGGAGGTTGAGAATATCAAAACTAAAAAACAACCCGTATGGGGTTGTTTTTTTATATGAATAATGACATTATGAGGTTTATCGACGCGCAAGCAGCCGCACCTACGAGCGTAGGCAGGATAGCGGAAAGCAACGTGAGTTTTTTCGAGCCGGTCTCTTTGTATATCGTTATCAGCGTGGTGGAGCACGGAAAATGACAGATACAGAATACCATGACGCATATCGCGGTCTTTATGCTCCAACCGTTTGCCAGAAGAAGCGCGCGAAGAGCGTCGTTGCCGAGATCGGTGATCGCAGACGAACGGGTATATGCCATTATCATTATCGGGACTACCGTCTCATTTGCCGGAAAACCGAGTATGAATGCAAGCAGGATAACGCCGTCAAGTCCGAGGAACGCACCCACAGGCTCTAAAATATCGCAAAGTACGCTTAAAAGAGACGCTTCTCCCAAGCTTATATATCCGCATAGCCATATCAACAGACCTGCCGGAGCGGCGACGATCGCCGCCCGTCCGAGCACGAACAAGGTTCGGTCGAATACGGAGCGGACTATCACTTTTCCGAACTGAGGCATGCGGTACGGCGGAAGCTCCAAGGTGAACGCCGACGCCGTGCCCTTAAAAAAAGTGCGCGAAAGAAGGTAGGAGACGGCAAGAGTCACGAATATACCGAAACAGACGGCAAGAGCGAGCAGAAAAGCCGAAAGTATTCCGCCGAAAAAGTCGTTTTCGACTATAAAGAACATGGATATTATAGCTATGAGCGTCGGAAACCGTCCGTTACAGGGCACGAATACGTTGGTCAGTATCGCTATGAGGCGTTCGCGTTTTGAGTCTATTATGCGGCAGCCGGTTATTCCCACCGCGTTACAACCGAACCCCATACACATAGTCAGAGCTTGTTTTCCGCAGACGTTGCAGCGTTTAAAGCAGCTGTCGAGATCGAAGGCTATTCGAGGAAGAAAGCCGGCGTCCTCAAGCAGAGTGAACAGAGGGAAAAAGATAGCCATGGGCGGGAGCATGACCGATACGACTCTCGCAAGAATGTGGTAAACGCCGAGTATCAGAGCGTCGCAGAGCCATACGGGGACGGGAAGCGCCGTTAAAGCGGAGTACAAGATGCCTTGAAATCCGTATAGCATCTCCCAGAGCAATGCGGACGGAAGATTTGCCCCGCAGACCGTCAAAAACAGTATCAGCGCAAGAAGTAACGCCATACAAGGAAAGGCGGTTGCTTTTCCCGTTAATATCATGTCCGCAAGCGGTAGTTTTCTTTTATCCGCCGTTTTGGGTTCGATCGTAACATATTCGGCATAAAGATCTTCGGCGCGTTTTACCGTATCGCAGAAGGTATCTTTTCGTATCCGATCGGCGGTAAGCCCTATCTCCGCGAGTCGTTTTTGCTCGTGTTCGAGCGCTTCGGAAAGCTCGCCGTCCGCAAGCAGGTCTCTTCCGCCTTCAAGGAGCGAGCTTACGATCGAGGCGTCGTTTTTTAACAACGCAAGCGCGAGAAAACGCGGAGTTACGTAGAGAACGGCGGAGCTTTTGTCTAAAAACGGCGTGAGCGCACTTATCGATCTTTCGAGCTCGTCTGAGTATTTTATGGGTTTGGGGTGCGATCGTCGCGTATCTGTTTCATATATTGCCTTTCGCAGCTCCGATATTCCTTTTCCGCTTCGAGCGGACGTGACCGTTACCGGATATCCCAGCTCCGTTTCCAAGCCTTTAAAGTCGATACGTATGCCTTTTTTCTTTGCTTCGTCGGCTAAGTTTAAGCACAGTATGCAGTTTTCGTGTATTTCGGAGACTTGCAGAGCGAGTATGAGATTTCTTTCAAGGCAGGTCGCGTCGCATACCGTTACGGCTATGTCGGAATTTCCGCAGCACAGATATTCGCGAGCTATGCGTTCCTCTCCCGTATCGGCGAAAAGAGAATAACACCCGGGAAGGTCGGTAACGGTGAATTCCTTTCCGTTCTCCTTAAAGGTACCGAAGGCGCAACCGACCGTCTTTCCCGCCCAATTGCCGGTATGCTGATTCATACCGGTCAGCGCGTTGAATACCGTGCTCTTACCTACGTTCGGATTTCCCGCCAAAGCGACGACCGAGGAGCTTTTTTCAAAGCTATCGTTCATTTGGATCTCCTATCGTTTTTCGGGTACTACCGTGATATCGCGAGTGCATTCGGTTCTGAGCGCTATGACCGCGCCGCGAATAAGATAAGCCTTAGGCTCGCCGAGCGGAGCGGTCATAACTTGACTTATCGTGCTTCCGGGGATAAGTCCAAGCTCGGAGAGGCGTTCTGTTATCCTTTTTTCGCAGTTTATTTCGGACACGCGGTAAACAGAGCCGTTTTCTATGTCGCAAAGCTTCATTTTGGTGAGTGTACCTTTCTTTGTTTTCTGCCATAAGGCATTACTATATGATATGAATCTGAGTCCGTAATAGTGATAATGCGCGGCGGCAGAGAAGGTGTAAAAGTAAATTTTATAATAAATATGTTGAATATATTTGACAAAGCGGAAAATATCTGTTATAATAAAACGGATATGATGTCGGAAAAGAGGGGGAAGAGCGGGTATGAACGGTGATAGCGCCTGCAAAGAGGCTTTTTGCGGATTGTACGGAAACGCAAAGCTTAAGAGCTATCTTCTCTCCGAGGTAAGAGCGGAAAAACTTCCGCATGCTCTCGTTTTCGACGGCGCGGACGGAAGCGGAAAGCTTACCGTTGCGACAGAGCTTGCTTCCATGCTCGGTCCGAGATATGCCGACAAGATACGTCGCGGAATGTCTCCGGACGTTACGGTATACGCGCCCGAGGACGGAAAGAGATCGATAGGGGTATCTCTTATAAGAGATATACGAGCGCAGGCTTATATCGCTCCGCAGGAGCTTTCGGTAAGAGTATTTATCATAGACGGCGCTCATCTTCTTACGGTCGAAGCGCAGAACGCGCTTTTAAAGATACTTGAAGAGCCGCCGAGCGGAGTGTATTTCTTTCTGCTGAGCGAGAACGCGTCGGCGCTTCTCGCAACTGTCAGATCGCGTGCTCCCGTGCTCAGAATGCAGATATTCGAGGACGGAGAGTTAGGAGAGTATCTAAAGGAAAACGACAAGAGAGCGTTCTCTCTGTTTTCTAAGGATCAAGAGGCTTTTTCCATGCTCGTCAAGGCTTCGGACGGAACGATAGGCGGCGCTTTGAAAAGGCTCGGTTCTTCCGTCGATTCGGCACGAAAGCTGAGAGAAAAGGCGGATAAGCTGATAGATCTTCTCTCTGTCGGCGTAAGAAAGGACATAGTGCTCTTCTTTGCGCTTTCGGATATGCAAAGAGACGAGCTTGATCTCCTTATGCTTGAGCTTGAAAACGCCGTAAGGGATATGCTTACGGTGAAGTACGGAGTTTGTACGGAGCTGCTCTACTTCTTTACCGAGGAGACGGCGGAGGAAAAGGCGTCGGAGCTTGCAAGGTCCACGCTTATGAATATTTTCGATTGTACGGAAAAAATGCGGGAATATTTGACGGTGAATGTAAATGCAAGAGCTTTTTCGGTCAGGTGTGCCGATATGCTCGCGGACGCAGTAAGATAAAAACACCAAACGAAGTGAAAGGCACGGTTAGAATATGAACAGCGATTTTGACGCTTACGAAAAAAAGGATACGGAGATATTGAACTCAGCCGAAGGCTCTGAAAACGAAGCTTCGGACTCCGTGTCGGAATCCGAAGCCGCGGGAGAGATCGACGGTGAGCGTGCGAAAAATAACGGCTCGGGAAGAACGGAGATAGTCGGTATACGTTTCAGAAAGAACGGAAAAACGTATTATTTTGCCCCCGGCGATTTCAAGCTCTCGCGCGACGACAGAGTTATAGTCGATACTGCACGCGGTCAGGAATACGGCTATACGGCGGTGCCGAACAGAATGATAAACGATTCCGAGATAGTCGCTCCGCTTCGCCGCGTCGTGCGTATGGCGGAAAATGAGGATACCGCGATCCATGAGGAGAACCTCAGAAGAGAGATAGAGGCGTTCAACTCTTGTATAGTCCTTATAGACGAGAATAAGCTTGAGATGAAGCTGATAGACGTCGAATTATCCTTTGATAGAAGTAAGCTCATGTTTTACTTTTCCGCCGAAGGACGCGTCGATTTCCGCGATCTCGTAAAAGAGCTTGCGGGTAAGTTCAAGACAAGGATAGAAATGCGTCAGATAGGAATACGCGACGAGGCTAAGATACTCGGCGGGCTTGGCGTGTGCGGAAGACCGTTCTGTTGTTCGAGCTTCCTTTCCGATTTTGTTCAGGTATCGGTAAAAATGGCAAAGGAGCAGAATCTTTCGCTCAATTCCGCGAAGATATCCGGCGCTTGCGGCAGACTTATGTGTTGTCTGCGTTATGAATACGATACGTATCTTGCCGAAAAGGCGCTTACTCCCAAGGTCGATACGAGAGTCATGACTCCCGAGGGCGCGGGGGTAGTTACCGCGGCAAATCCTCTTGCCGGAATAGTTAAGGTCAAGCTTGATAAGTCGTCAAACGATAACGAGCAAGTGGCGTTCGTGCGCGAGGACGTGGTAAAAGAAGATGAATATAAGGGCGAAAAGCTTGTAAAAAGCGCGATCCCCGAGAGAAAGCATAAAGAAGATAACGACGATCCCTTCGGATTTGACGTTGCGTTCGGAGCGGCTCCGGAAAGAAGCGAGCAGAGCTCCGTAAACGAGACGGCGCGTGAGCAAAAACAACATAGCGAGCCTTCGAAGGTCGAGAATAAGGTTCAGGACGGAAAGCGTCAGAACGGTATGAACGGCAAAAGGGAGGACGGCAAGAACCGTAACGAGAACGGCAAGGAAAAACGCGCGGATGGAGAGCATGCTCAGAACGCTCCTTCCGAGGGCAGACCGAATCAAAACGGCAAAAAGAAGAACAATCATCATAACCGTCAAAAGCACGACCGCGACCGCCGCGATATGCCCGATAACCGTCAGAACGCGCGCGATACGGAAAAGAACGATAAGGTCGACAGAAGCGATAAGCCCGAGAGGAACGAAAGGAAGGCACCTCAAAATGACGCTCGTCGTTCGGATAAGCCGGCGTCTCAAAATACGGAAAAGAAAAAACATTTCAGACCGTACTATAAAAACCACAAAAAGAACAACAAAAACCGCACGGGAGAGGCTCAGGATAAATAAATCCTTTGGGAAAATCAAAAAAAATCCCGAAAGGTATTGAAAAAAATAAACGGTTGTGGTATAATGACTTCACACGGGCGTAAAGATCGTCGCTTTGCCTTTCCGAGGCTTGGGTATGAGTTCGGGAATATCGGGCGGGCGTTTCGGTCTGACGTCTGTTGAATAATATTTAATAACATATTTACGGAGGTATTATCATGGCACATAAGATCGATTCCGAGAAGTGCATAGGATGCGGCTCCTGCGCTGCCGAGTGTCCCACCGGCTGCATAACCGAGCAGGACGGCAAGTACGTTATCAACGCCGACGAATGCGTTGACTGCGGAGCTTGCGAGGGCGCATGCCCTGTTGACGCTCCTGTTGCCGAGTAATATACACGGATAACAAAGCGGATTTTTGGTGCGCCGTTTGTATAAAACGGCGCACCAAAAGTTTTTTCAAGATATTACAGTATTTCGGAGACGGGAATGAAAACGAGAGTTAACGAAACGGGAAGCCTTAACATTACCGAGAGCGGAGAAGCGCTCTGTCTCGGTACGGACGCGCTCCTCTTGGCGGCGTATATGAGAAAAAACACACGCGGTATCGCCGCGGAGCTTGGGGCGGGAAGCGGAGCGATATCCTTGATTTCCGCAAAAAGAGGTAAATTTAAGAGGATAAAGGCTATCGAGATACAACCCGAGCTTGCGGATATGTGCAAAAAAAACGTAGCGGATAACGGACTTTCCGATATTGTCGAAACGGTATGTGCAGACGTGCGCAAGATAAGCGCGGCCGATCTTATCGGAACGAGCGTCGTTTTTGCCAATCCCCCATACATGAAGAGCGATTCCGGAAAAAGCAGTCCGAGCGTTGCCCGTCAGGCTTCGAGACACGAGGTCTTCGGAGGTATAGATGAATTTTGTGCATGCGCCGGCAAGGTGCTTAAGACCGGAGGCAGGTTCTACACCGTATATCGCCCGGATAGGCTGGAAAGCCTTATGATTGCTCTTTACAAATACGGCTTTTCTCCCAAACGCATGACGTTCGTCGCAAGCGATACGGAGCATGAGCCGTCCGTCGTGCTTACCGAGGCGGTAAAGGACGCAGGCGAATCGTTATTTATAACTCCCGCGTTGTTCCTTTCAAACGGAGGGCAGGCTACCGATGACGCTCGTTACATATACGAGAACGGAGCCTTTCCCGAAAAGTTCATTCTGAAAAAATAACCCCGAAACGGCGGTGATGATATGAAGATAGTCAGATTTTCTGCCGGAGATACGCTCGTTATGAAAAAAGCGCACCCCTGCGGAGGTAACGAATTCAAGGTACTGCGGAGCGGAAGCGATGTAAGGATAGCGTGCGTAAGATGCGGACGCGACGTTACTGTCGAGCGTATAAAGCTTGAGCGCAACATAAAAAATGTGATAAGCGCCGCGCCGGAGGAGCAAAATATTTAAATTATAAGGATATCAAAAAATGAGCGGAGCAAAAGAACGCGACCTTATGTTCGATAACGAAGTAAGAGAAAAAAACAAAATAGAAGCCGGAACCTTGTATCTTGTGGCGACGCCTATCGGAAATCTTGCGGATCTTTCCGAACGTGCGATAAAGGTCCTGACCGAGGTCGATTTCATAGCCGCGGAGGATACGAGGAATACGGCGAAGCTGCTCATGCATTTAGGCGTTACAAAGCCTATGGTCAGCTATTATCAGCATAACCGTACCGAGCGCGGAGAGGTGATATGCAATCGCCTGAAGTCCGGAGAATCCTGTGCGCTCGTTACAGACGCCGGAACTCCGGCGATAAGCGACCCGGGAGAGGATCTCGTAAGGCTCTGTGCGGAGAAAGGTATAAAGGTAACGTTCGTTCCGGGAGCGTGCGCCGCTATCGCCGCGCTTGCGCTTTCGGGTCTTTTTACCGGCAGGTTCGCGTTTGAGGGATTTTTGAGCGGAGCTAAAGGCGAACGCCAAAAGCGGCTTGACGAGCTTTCGGCCGAGGAAAGGACGCTCATCTTTTACGAAGCGCCGCACCACCTTACCGAAACCTTGGCGGATCTTTTGGCGGCTTTCGGAGACAGAAAGGCGGCTCTTTGCCGAGAGCTTACTAAGATAAACGAAGAGATAATGAGGACCACTCTTTCGGAAGCCGTTAGATATTACGAAAGCGAGCGACCGAGAGGGGAATACGTTATAATAGTCGAGGGTAAAAAAATATCCGAATGCTTTTGGGCGGATCTTACGCCTGTCCGGCACGTCGAGTTCTATATGGAGAACGGCATGAGCAAAAACGACGCGATAAAAGCCGCGGCAAAGGACCGCGGCTTAAAGAAGAACGATATTTATAAGGAAATGCTCGGTAAGTGATATTTATTTTAAAAGATCGTCGATAACGTCGTTCATATCGTACTTTCCGGCGGGCTTTCCCTTTATGAAGAGCGCCGCGTAGACGGCTCCGACGGCGAACACCTCGCGTGATTCCGCATGATGTGAGAGCGTTACGACTTCGTTCTTTCCGGCGAAGATCACATCGTGATCTCCGACTATCGTGCCGCCGCGCACGGAATGTATACCGATCTCGGTCTTTGAACGCTCGGCGCGCACGGAGTGGCGTTCGTATACGTAATTCGGATCGTAATCCACGCCTTCGCTTGCGGCTTTTGCGAGCATGAGCGCCGTACCGCTCGGAGCGTCAAGCTTATGATTATGGTGCTTTTCTATTATCTCTATATCGAAGCCCTTAAGTACGGAAGCGGCTTTTCTTACGAGAGACATGAGCAGGTTTATGCCGAGCGACATATTTCCGGAGCGGAACACCGGTATATAGCTTGCCGCTTCGTCTATCATCTTAAGCTCTTCCTCGGTGTGACCCGTGGTGCAGATGAGCACGGCGCATTTTGCGGCTCTCGCGTAATCGAGTATACCGCTTATTGCCGTGTGGTGTGAAAAATCCACTATAACGTCCGCGCCGAGATTCGGAGAGACCTCGGCGATCCCGGTATAAAAAGGAAACTCCGATTGCATGGGTCTTACGTCCACCGCCGCTACTATGCTTATATTACCGTTTTCATTTGCGGCGTCGGCAACGGCCTTGCCCATTCTTCCGCCGGCTCCGGTAAGTATGATTTTAACTTCTTTCACTTTGATCCTCCGAACGGTATGATCATATAAGATCGTGCTTCTTCATTGTTGTGCGGAGCTTTTCGAGATGTGCGTCCTCCATTTCGCAGAGAGGAAGTCTTATCTCCTCCGAGCAGTAGCCTAACATGTGCATTGCCGCTTTGACGGGGACGGGGTTGACTTCTATGAAAAGGTCCTTTATGAGATCGAGGAGTTTCAGCTGAAGCTCGGCGCTCTCTTTTACCTTTCCGTCAAAATAGAGACTGCATATATCGTGTGTTTCCTTCGGCATTACGTTCGAGAGCACCGAGATGACTCCCTTTGCTCCGAGCGAAAGAATAGGAACGATCTGGTCGTCGTTTCCGCTATAAACGTCGAGGTCGTCTCCGCATTCGGCGATAAGCTCGGCTATCGCGCTGAGGTTTCCGCTTGCTTCCTTGGTCGCTACTATATTCGGGTGCTTTGCAAGCTCCTTATAAACGGGAAGCGTTATGTTGCAGCCTGTTCTTGAAGGAACATTGTAAAGTATTATCGGGATATCGGTCGAATCGGCTATCGTCATGAAATGACGGACGAGCCCCTTCGGGGTCGCCTTGTTGTAGTAAGGAGTGACCTGGAGCAGAGCGTCCGCGCCTGCGCGGCGTGCTTCGCGCGAAAGCCAAACGGCGTACTTTGTATCGTTGGATCCGGCACCCGCTATTACAGGTACGCGCTTTGCCGCGCGGTCTACCGTATAAGCTATCGCTTCGACGTGCTCTTCGTCCGAGAGGGTAGAGGATTCTCCGGTGGTTCCGCATATGACTATCGCGTCGGTTCCGTTCTCTATCTGAAAATCTATTATCTTTCCGAGAGCGTCGTAATCGAGCTTGTCATTTTTAAAAGGCGTTATTATGGCTACTCCGGCTCCGGTAAAGATCGTGTTCTTGTTCGTACTCATTTTTAGTATATCCTTTCTTTGGGTTGATTAATTATAATAAACAAAAAAGCCGACGATGAAGTCGGGCTTATAGATCCGCACAGAGCAGACGCGGAAGTATAAGATAGCACTCCATCATAAAAATGATGACAGTCCGTAGGTTATTCACCAAAGCAACGGACCAGCCTCCCTCTTTCCGGAAAAGGAAAACTTCGGCATTCCGCACCTTTCTGCAAGCTCTTTTATCGGATCCCGGAGATCCTTCGAGCATGAATACTCTTCGCGGTATGCGCCTCTATCAATTTTTTAACAAAATCATTCTATCATAAAAAATAAGATATGTCAAGGAGTTTGCATAAAAAGATGTCAGAAATAATTAAAAACACGCTTACCGATACCGAGCTTTGCACTCACGATTTTTACTACGAGCTTCCCGAGGAGCTTATAGCGCAGATCCCCGCGGAAAAAAGGGACTGTTCAAGACTTATGGTGGTCGGAAGAAAAACGGGAGAGATAAAGCACAGACATTTTTACGATATAGTCGACGAGCTTGAGGCGGGAGACGTACTGGTTCTTAACCGTTCAAGGGTAATGCCCGCGAGACTTTACGGAAAACGTGCCGATACGGGAGCGAATATAGAGGTGCTCCTTCTGAGAAGGCTTAAAGATAACAGGTGGGAGACGCTCGTGCGCCCGGGTAAGAAATGCAAGCCGTCCACTAAGATTGTATTCGGCGACGGTAAACTTTGTGCGGAGATACTTGATATCACGGAGGAAGGAAACCGCATAGTTGAGTTTAAAGCTCCGAACGGCGAAAACGCGGACGATCTTATACACGAGATAGGTCAGATGCCGCTTCCGCCTTACATAACCTCGCGCGCTTCCGAAAAGGAGCGTTATCAAACGGTATACTCAAAGGAAGAAGGCTCTGCCGCCGCGCCGACTGCCGGACTTCACTTTACTCCCGAGCTTCTTAAACGGATAGAGGATAAGGGCGTAAGGATAGTTACCGTTCTGCTTCACGTCGGGCTCGGAACATTCCGTCCGGTAAAGGAAAAAGAGATAAAGGATCACGTTATGCATTCCGAATGGTTCTCGATCGACGAGGAGACCGCAAGGGTGATAAACGAACGTAAGGGTAGACTTATATGCGTGGGAACGACGTCATGCAGAGTCATAGAGAGCGTTGCCGACGAAAACGGTAAGGTGTCGGCATGCGAAGGCGAAACGGCTATATTTATTTATCCCGGATATCGTTTTAAAGCTATACAGGGGCTTATAACGAACTTCCACCTTCCGGAAAGCACGCTGATAATGCTCGTTAGCGCGTTTTCCTCCCGCGAAAACATACTTAACGCATACAATACGGCGGTGAGGGAGAGATATAGATTCTTTTCGTTCGGAGACGCGATGTTTATCGTATAAATTGACGTGTGACTTGTATCGTTTTCAGCTCTTATGTCGGCATATGATCTTATATTATCTTTCCGAAAATATTTTGAAAATCTATTGACAAAATAGGATAAATCCTATATAATATGCGTGTGGGATAAAATATTTAGCTTTTACGGAGAATAACAAATGAATGATATCAAGATCAAATATTCGAAGGACGCGCTGAAGTTTTTATCGAAATTGGATAAAAAATCGATATGCAGAATTCGGGAGGCGATAACCGGGCTTACGTTCGATCCGCCTGTCGGAGATATAAAAAATATGCAAGGGTATAATGACGGAAGAAAACGACTTCGTGTCGGGTCATGGAGAGTTATCTACCGATATGAGAATGAAGAAACGGTTGAGATCATTTTTGTGATAGATATCGGTAATCGCGGCGATATATATAAGTGAGGAGGGAGCTTTATGTCAAATATCGCAATGGAAGCTGCGCGTTTAATGGATATTCTGCCGGAAGCGGATAGAGCGTTTGCTTACGAATTTATTAAGAAACTGGTCCTTGCCTGGGATCCCGATTTTACCAAGGTGACCGCCGAGGAAGCAAAGAGAATAGAGAACGCAGAGAATAGTGGTTATGTTGATGAGAACGAAATCGACTGGGAGAGTATCGGTACAGATGAATAATACTGCCTGTATGCTTGAAATATCCGAAATCGTTAAAGCGTTGATAGATGCGAGACGTGTGTCCGGCATGACTCAAAAAGAGTTGTCCGAGGTCACGGGGATCGCACAAGCCGATATCAGTAAGCTGGAAAACGGTAATGCCAATCCCTCTTTGCGTACCTTGAAACGTCTTGCTGAGGGAATGGGAATGAGGCTTAAGTTAGAATTTGTTCCCGCAAACAGATAAATCCGGTAAGAAAAGCTTGTTTTTTAAGAGAGCGAAACGGTAATATATCAGTCACTTATACGGTCTGTCGATAACACTGTGCGAAATGTTTAAGACGTGTTTTCGGCGTATGGAGGAATTTTCAAGTGAAGAAAAAGTCAAATCCCGTCGTAAGGTTTTATACCTCGATGGTCGAACAGATAAAGACCGACAAGGTCTCGTTTAACGTATATATCGTACTGCGGCTCGCCGTTATAGCGGTGCTCATAAGATGTATAATACAGAATAGGTGGGAAAGTGTTTTCGTCGCCTTTTTGGCGCTGATACTTTTCTTTATTCCGCCATTCGTTGAGAAGAATTTCAAGATACAATTGCCGACAGTGCTTGAAACTCTCGCTTTCGTGTTCATTTTCTGTGCCGAGATACTCGGGGAGATAGAAGGATTTTACGTAAAGTACGCTTTTTGGGACACCATGCTCCACACGGTGAACGGATTTATGTTCGCAGCGTTCGGATTTTGCCTTGTCGATATACTTAACCGAAGCCCGAAATTCAAATTCCAGCTTTCGCCTGTGTTTTTGGCGTTGACGGCGTTCTGCTTTTCCATGACTATCGGAGTACTTTGGGAGTTTTTTGAGTTCAGCATGGATTCTCTTTTCAATCTCGATATGCAAAAGGATACGATAATATACCATTTCGGAAGCGTGAATTTCGATCCGACGGGCGGAAATTCGCCGCAATACATAGGTGAGATAATCGGTTCGACTATTGAGACCGCGGACGGCAGAGTATACACGGTAAACGGGTACCTTGACGTGGGTATCGTCGATACCATGAAGGATCTTTTCGTTAATTTTATCGGCGCGGTGGTATTCAGCGTTATCGGCTTCTTCTATATAAAGAAGCGCGGTAAGGGCGCGATAGCGAAGCAGTTCATACCGGTGCTCGTTGAAGGTGACGGAAAAGAGGAAAACACTTCCGATGCCGACGAAGCTCGGAACGAGCCGAAGGATAACAAAACAGGCGAAGGCGCGCAAAAAGAAGAGGACGCGGAAGTCCCGAAAGAAGAAGGTTGAAATAAAAAATACGGAGCTTTTAAGCTCCGTATTTTTTATCGTTTTGCCGTGATCATACGATCACACGATCCATTGAACAATGCTGCCGCTGATGTCGTCTTCGCTTACGCAGTATATCTCTTCCCATTCCATTTTTGCGAGGATAGCTCCGAGCTGAGACTTAGCGCAGATCTGCTGACGTTTTCCGTCGCTTAAGAATACCTGACCCGGCTGAGCGGATACAACGGAAACAAAGTTAGTGACGTCGGTCATTGTGTTAAGTTCTATACGTACCTTCATTTTAAAGTCCTCCTTAATAATTTTAATTATATGTTTTTAAGTGAAAATGTGTTTTTGATCTTTATCTTGCGGAAAGAACGTTCTTTTCGTATGCCTTGACCTCGTTAAGCCATTCGGAACGTACCGGTACGCCTTCTTTTTCGCAGTACATATCCCATACGGCGGAGAAGGGAAGGGTTTTAAGCTCTTCCATGAGGGCAAGTCTTGAAGTATAATCTCCGCTCTCCTCAAGCTCGCGGAGCTTAGCCGAAGGCTCAAGAGCGGCATAGAGCATAGCCTTCTGCATAGAACGCGTACCTATCGTCCATGCGGCTATTCTGTTTATGGAGCCGTCGAAGAAATCGAGACCTATATGTACTCTGTCCGTAAATCCGCCTCTGAATATCTCGCAGGCGATCGCGCGGAGCTCGTCGTCGTATATGACTACGTGGTCGGAGTCCCAATGGACGGGGCGGGAAACGTGGAGCAGTATCTCGTCAAGGAAGAGAAGCGTGGAGGAGATCTTGTCGGAAACTACCTCGGTCGGGTGGAAGTGACCGGTATCGAGCGTAAGGAGCTTGCCGTTTTTGGCGGCATATCCGAGACAAAATTCGCCCGATCCCATAGTGCAGCTCTCCGCGCCTATACCGAATACCTTGCTTTCGATCGAATCCTTGTTGAATCTTTCGTCTATCTTTTCCTTAAATATCTCGTCGTAAGACTCCTTCATGCGAAGGCGCGCTCCGTAACGGTCGGCGGGAATATCCTTATAGCCGTCGGGCATCCAGAAGTTCGTGATTACCGTATTGCCGAGCTTTTCGCCTATGTAAGCGGCTATCTTTCTTGAACCTATGCAATGCTCTATCCAAAAATCGCGGATCGCCTTATCAGGGTGGCTTATGGTGAGTCCGTCGGAGCTCATGGGGTGTGAAAAGCAGGTGGGATTGTAGTCTATACCGTAATCTCTTTCCTTTGCCCAGTCGATCCAAGAATCAAAATGCTTAGGCTGGATCTTTTCGCGGCTGACGGTCTCGCCGTCGGAATCGAGATATATGGCGTGAAGATTTATTCTCTTCTTACCGGGTATGAGCGAAGCCGCCTTATCAAAGTCGGCGCGAAGCTCTGTAAGATTTCTCGCCTTTCCGGGGTAATTACCTGTTACCTGTATACCGCCCGTAAGATCTCCGTTCGGGTTTTCGAAGCCTCCTACGTCGTCGCCCTGCCAACAATGCATCGATACCGGTATGCTTGCGACAAGCTCCATTGCCTTGTCCGTATCAACGCCGTAAGAAGCGTATATCTCCTTTGCGGCTTCGTACATTTTCTTGTTATCCATTTCGTTATATCCTTTCAGATCTTTTATTACTTTGTAAGTTCAAGGAAGCGTTCGTAGCCCTCGTCCCATATCGCTTTTGAGGCGAGATCCGGCTCGTAGCAAGCGACGTCAAACGAGGAACGTACCATTTCTCTTGCTTCGGCAAGGTCCTTAAGCTCTCCCGCGGCTATCGCCTGAGACGCGAGGTTTCCTATCGCGGTGGCTTCGCTCGGTCCGGCGTATACGGGGATTCCGCAGGCGTCCGCCGTATATTGACAGAGGAGCGTCTCCTTCGAACCGCCGCCTATTATGTTTATAAACGGAGTCTTTTTGCCAGACATTGCGTCTATCTTGTTCAGCGTGTCGCGGTAACGAAGCGCAAGACTGTCGAATACGCAGCGAACGAACTGTCCCTTCGTTTCGGGAACGGGCTGACCGGTGCGCTTGCAGTAGTCGGCTATCCTGCCCGTCATATTTCCGGGAGGAGTGAATATGACGTCGTCGGGATTTATAATGGAGCGCATGGGCTCGCTCTTTGCGCCCATTTCCGCGAGATCGTCGTAGGAGGTCTTAAATCCGTCCGCGCGGGCAAAGTCTCTGCGGCATTCCGTATGTATCCAGAGTCCCATTATATTTTTGAGGAAGCAGATACGTCCTTCGGCTCCGCCCTCGTTCGTGAACGCGTATTCGAGCGACTTATCGGATATAAGGGGAGAACGAAGTTCGGTTCCCATAAGAGACCATGTTCCGGAGCTTATGTAGACGAAGTCGTCGCCCTTTGCGGGAACTGCCATTATGGCGGAGGCGGTATCGTGAGAAGCGACCGTAACTACGTCTGCGTCTATATCTCCGATCTCCGACATTACCGATCTTGTAAGCTTTCCGACCTTGGTTCCGGGATTTACCAACTGACCGAGGATGTGAGTGGGGATTCCGTGCTTTTCGAGGACGTCATACGCCCATTTTCCGGTCTTTGCGTCAACTATCGCTCCGGTAGTCGCGTTGGTGTATTCGTTAAGCTTTACGCCGGTAAGAAAGTAATTCAGAAGATCCGGTATCATCAAAAGAGAGGACGCGCTGTCAAGGAGCTTCGGATTGTTCTTCATTTCGGAAACGAGCTGATAGATCGTATTGAAATTCATGAACTGTATTCCGGTGGCGGAGTAAAGATCCTTTTTCGACATGAATCTTTCGGCATATTCGATCATTCCGTCGGTACGGCAGTCGCGGTAGTTTACCGGACTGCTTACAAGTCTGCCGTCCGGACCTATGAGACCGTAGTCTACGCCCCAAGTGTCTATGCCTATACTCTTTATGTCTTTACCGGCAAGCTTTATCGCGGTCTTGATATTTTCGTATATATCGATTATGTTCCATTGCAGGGTGCCGGCTATATAAGATGAACTGTCGTCGAAACGGTGGTTCTCTTCAAGACGGAGCTTGCTTCCGTCGAACGAACCTATTATACCTCTTCCGCTCGTGGCGCCGAGGTCTATCGCAAGCATTTTTAATTCTGACATACGGTAGGCTTCCTTTCTTTTTTTGTTTTTTATTTTGTTACGGAAGCTATTACGGACTTGATCGCGGATACGGCGGCAGCGAATGCTTCCTCGCTCGTTGCATAACTGTTCTTGATCTCGGTGGTGTTACCGGACTCCTCAAGCTTTTCAAGGCCGGAGAACACGCGGAGGTGAGGCTCTATGGTGAGAACGAGAGTGCCCTCGCGCTTGTTAAGCTCACGAAGTATCTCGGGTATCATGCCTATACCGTTTCCTGCGGGAACTACGGATTTATCGGCAAGACAATCCTTTATATGCATGTAATATATACGGTCTCCGAGTGCCGAGAATGCGTCGGGATAAGTAGTAACATCGGCCTGAACGAAGTTTGCGGGGTCGAATATGCATTTGTAGCCATCTCCGAAATAGTTGAGAATATCAACGCAGCCCTCGGTCTTTTCGCCGTATATGCCCTTTTCGTTTTCATGGCAGAGCACGGTGCCGTAAGGCTTGGAGGCTTCGAGCATTCTTCCCATCCAATCGAATACCTGAGTTCTGTAAGGAGCGATGTTCGACGTATCGGGAACGTAGAAGGAGAACGCGCGTATCCTTTCGGTACCGAGTACGTTCGCTACCTCGCAGACGTGTTTTGTGAGGTCTATATGCTTATCTATATCGTCGGTAAGCTTTATCTTACCGAGAGGAGAGCCTATCGACCAAACTCCGAGTCCCTCGGAATCGAGCATCTTTTTTACTTCCTTAGCCTCGTCAAGCGTTATCTCGGAAATGTTCTTTTCGTTTACGCCTCTGATCTCGGTATACTTTATACCGTGTTTTTTCATTCCTTCTATCTGTTTTGCGAAGTCCTGAGAATATTCGTCTGTGAAAGCGCTGAGTTCAAATTTTGCCATGATGAAGTTCCTTTCGTGTACTTGTTAATATGATTATATCTTAAACGGTGCGTGCCGTCAAGTCCTAAAAAAACGCCGAGGGTGCCAAAAAGCGACGTAAGTGCCTTTTTACGGGTGTTCAACCTCCACGACGGTTACTCCGTAGTCTCCTTCTCCGTACATTCCGGCACGGAATTCGGCTACACGTTTGTCGGCTTTAAGGTATTTCCAGAGCGCCGTTCTGAGCGCTCCCGTGCCCTTGCCGTGAACGAGTGTTACGCTCTTTACGCCTGCCATGAGAGCGTCGTCGAGGTATTTATCTACCGCAAACCAGGCTTCGTCTCCCGTCATTCCGCGCAGATCTATCTCCGCTTTGAACGTCTTTTGCGCGAGCGTCCGCGTGACCGCGCCCTTCTTCTTTGCTTTTTCGGCTTTTACCTGTTTTTCCGAGACGAGACGTAGGTTGTCTGCGGTGGTCTTTGTGGTTATGGCGCCCGCGCGCACGGTAACGTT
>CAZFQJ010000009.1:0-22568 GCA_964520875.1 uncultured Lachnospiraceae bacterium | reverse complement strand
GTAGAACATCTGCTCGTGATTCTGGTGAACGAGTCCGAATAAGATTCCCGTGACTATGGCGGAGAACGCGCAACCGAATTTCAGGTTATGCGTAAGGAATATTCCTCTGAAAAGTATCTCTTCGAATAACGGAGCAAGTACGGATACCGTTATGAAGTAAAACACCAGACCGAACGCGTCGTCGGGGACGGAAGAAGAAAGATCGTTAATATATAGTCCGAACGATTCGAGAACGGAAAATATAAACTGAAATACGAAAGAGACGAAATATGTCAGACCGAGCGAGATCACGCACCATTTTGCTATGAATCCGGAAGATACCTGAGGCTTTGCAAAGAATGTGCGTACCTTGTGTTTTTGCCCTATGTTAGCTATGATGATGACGGATGGGAAAAGGAAGAGGTACAGAGCTACGCTTAAAATATCGTTTACGAGATCCGCGTCGGCGATCGAAAGCAGCATGCTCGCGGCTACGCTCAGCGCGTAATATATCGTCAAATACATAAGCAGTATGAGCGAGAGCCATAGAGAACCTTTTTTTAGTTTTTTAAACGACTCGCTTCTGAGAAAACGCCATTCGGATATCATTCTGTCCGTATGAGCTATATCGTTTTCGCCCGGAAGAGGTCTTACTCCGCGCAAAGCGTTCGGGTGCTCGGAGTCAACTTCCTTTATCACCGAAAGATCGTTTCTGTAAGGATTATAGCCTTCCGGAACGGTAACGCTCGGAGTGCTAATTAACCCTTTTTTCTTCGGTGCTTGATACTGTTGATAGTTATAATTATTATATCCGTTATTATATCCGTTCATTTGTATTTACGAGCCTTAAAGCGATTTTCCCGTGCTTTTGGGAAGATACGCCACGAGAGTTCTGAGGGTGTTCTTTTTGACCGAGCTTATTATCGTCGGAAGTGCGTTTTCAAACACTCTGCGATGATATTCGGCGTTCTGTGCGGGAAGTCTTGAAAATGCCGCGGTCAGCACCGTCTTCATTTCGTCGGGACTGTATTCGTCGAGCATTGCCTCCGAATTGTTTACATCGTCCTCGCTGAGAAGGACATGAGGTACTCCCGGCATAAGAAATTGACAGATGACCGCGCATATGAGTATCGGAACATAAAGGTTTCCGACGCTGCTCTCCATATCCTCGGCTCTCATAACTTCAAATGCTATGACCGTCTTTACCTCTTCGCTGTCGTAGCAACGGCAGAAAAGGTTCTCAGCGAGCAGGTTGGTAAGGTATCTTTTTATACGCACCACACCCGTTCCTTTCGGTGTTATAGCAGTCTTGTAACGCGGGATCACGGGATTTCTGTGCGCCCCGAAGCGTATATTGTAAGCCTTTGTGAACGCTCTTATATCTTCGTCCAGCGCACGGTTGTATATGTCCGAGCCTCCCGGAAGTCTGTTCTTTTTGTTTTTGAAAAGAAGCGCGGTGCAATCCGTCATGACGTGCTTTAAGGCAACTCCGCCCTCGTCATACAGATACGATACCGTCTTTTCGTTAAGCTCCTTAAACGCCTTTTCCGGGTCTTTAAGAGAGATGAGGTATGCGTCTATGTTGTAAAGATATGAAGAGAGAAGCTCGTTTGCTCTGTCGTTTGAGACAGAGGAGCTCTTTCCTTCCGTGAAAGCGTCTATGACCGTCGCCAGCCCGTCAAAGAGCTTGGCTTTGAGAGCGACTGCGTCTGCTTCGTCTATATATCCGAGCTTTTCCGCCTCGCGTATGAGGGAAAGAGAGTACTCCGAGTGATTAAGTCGTATTCCTTCAAATAAATTACCGGGATTACGGTATTGCTGCAACTCGTTCATTGTTGACTCCGTTTCTTTTTATCTTATCTCTTATCTGCTTTATTGTGATCTGAGACCGCCTCGTTCGTCGTTTTTGCGTCTCGCGCCCGAGATAAACAGGTCGAACGCTTCGCATTCGTAAAGCTTTGAGACGTCTCCGCCGGCTTCCGTTTCAAAAAGGTACTTCAGAAAAGCAAGTACTTCGTTATCTCCGATCTTGTCGTCCGTTTCGTTCTTTATTGTATAGAAACATTCGAGCAGACCTTCTACTGTGTCCTTAAAAGAGTTCTGAGAGATGTATCCGCTATCGCAAAATTCTTCTATTATACGCCGTACCGCTCCGACGCCGATCTCTATTCGCTCGTTATCTTTGAGCGTTTCGGCTCTGAACTCGGCTATCTCCGCGCAATCCTTTTCGGAAAGCGTGATACCGTATTCCGCAGTCGTTTCGTTAAGAGACACAAGCTCGTGCGCTATGTAGCGGTTATGCACCTCGGACAACATGTTACTGTTAAATGCGCTTAGGTAATTCGGCAAGTCAAGCCCCCCATTCTCGGGAATTACTTCCGTGATAAAGTGAAAATAAAATTCGTAAAAATGCTTGACAAAGCAACGGGTTTGTGTTAGAATAATAATGCTCGGTATTTCGGTTGCCCTGTTTTTATATAATATTATACAACGGAAACCGATATAAATCAACATTAAATTGTTAATATTAATGTTTTTATGTATGATACTCGGCTCGTAACGGACATGTCACGCGAGGATACATCTGCAGAGAGAAGCGCGTAAGCTGAAAGCGCTTTGATGTTAACGAAACGCGTCGGTACCGCCGATACGAAAAATAAAATATTCGAAAAAGTTAAATATTCGGGTGGAACCGTGTGAAGCAGTCCTTTGCACCCCGTTGGGTATGTATATACCGTCGGGGAGAAGGGCTTTTTTCTTTTCCGCGAGGACCAAACGATAAAATATATCAAAAAAGGAGATAAAAAATGAGTACGGCATACGATATTCTGAAAGAAAAAGAGCTTATGAACCGCGCGGTGATAGCGGCGGAGATAAACGGAACGGTGTCCGAGCTTACGGCTGAAGTACCGGCGGGCGCAGAGGTGAGACCTCTTACGTTCGATGACGAGGGCGGAAAGAAGGTATTTTGGCATACCTCCTCGCATATACTCGCACAGGCGGTAAAGAATCTTTATCCCGACGCAAAGCTTACGATAGGACCTTCCACGGACAGAGGATTTTATTACGACGTCGATCGCGAAAAGCCCTTTACTTCCGATGAGATAGCGGTCATAGAAGCCGAGATGCAGAAGATAGTAAAAGCGGATCTTAAGCTTGAAAGATTCGTCCTTTCGAGAGACGAGGCTAAAAAGCTTATGGCTGAAATGGGAGAGGACTACAAGATACTTCTTATAGACCGTGTTCCCGAGGGCGAGGAGATATCCTTCTATAAGCAGGGCGATTTTGTCGATCTTTGCGCGGGACCGCACCTTTTCTCGACCGGTTCGGTGAAGGCGTTCAAGATATTGCAGATAACCGGAGCATATTGGGAGGGCGATTCCAAAAACAAGGTCCTTCAGAGAATATACGGAGTCTCGTTCCCCAAAAAAGAACTGCTTGCTCAGCATCTGGAGCAGCTTGAGGAAGCGAAAAAGAGAGATCATAATAAGATCGGACGAGAGCTTGAGCTTTTTACTACCGTAGATGTCATAGGTCAGGGACTTCCGATACTTCTCCCGAAGGGTGCTAAGATAATACAAACTCTTCAAAGGTGGATAGAGGACGAAGAAGCAAAACGCGGTTGGCTGCTTACCAAGACTCCTTATATGGCTAAGAGAGAGCTTTATAAGCTTTCCGGACATTGGGATCATTATCTTGACGGAATGTTCGTTCTCGGAGATCCGAACGACGAGACAAAGGAATGTTTTGCTCTGAGGCCTATGACCTGTCCTTTCCAGTATCAGGCGTACCTTAACCGCGCGCGTTCTTACCGCGATCTTCCGCTCCGCTATAACGAGACCTCGACTCTTTTCCGTAACGAGGATAGCGGAGAGATGCACGGACTTATAAGACTTCGCCAGTTCACCATATCCGAAGGACATCTTATCTGTACTCCCGAGCAGCTTGAAGAGGAATTTAAGAACTGTCTTGAGCTTGCAATGTATACTCTCAAAACTCTCGGACTTTACGAGGATATCTCCTACCGCTTCTCGCAATGGGATCCGAGCGACCGCGAAAAGTATATAGGTACCGACGAGCAATGGGCAGAGGCTCAGGGGATGATGAAGAAGATACTCGATCACCTTGAGATACCGTATAAGATAGGTATAGGCGAAGCGGCGTTCTACGGACCTAAGCTCGATATCCAGATAAAGAATGTTCACGGTAAAGAGGATACGCTCATCACTATTCAGATAGACCAGCTCCTCGCCGAAAAGTTCGGAATGGAATATACCGACCGCGACGGTCAGAAGAAGAATCCTTGCATTATACACCGTACCTCGATAGGCTGCTACGAGAGAACGCTCGCGCTCCTTATAGAAAAGTATGCTGGTGCATTCCCGATGTGGCTCGCCCCCACTCAGCTTACTGTACTTCCGGTGTCCAATAATTTTGACGATTACGCTTATGAAGTGGTATCGAAGCTTCGGAACGCCGGACTTCGCGTAGAGCTTGATAACCGTAACGAAAAGATAGGTTACAGGATACGCGAGGCGAAGATGTCAAAAGTACCGTATGTTTTGGTAATAGGCGAAAAGGAACAGAGCGAAGGCACCGTTACGGCTCGTAACCGTAAGGACGAGAGCGTTACCATGCCGCTCGACGAATTTATCGCAAAAGCAATAAAAGAAGTAGACGAAAAAGTAAGATAAGCCTTCTTTTAACGACCGCCGCAATATATGTGCGGCGGTCGTTTTGTAAATATTAAAAAAATGTAAAATATAAAAAAGCTTTGAAATGATATTTACAAAAACGAAAAAATGTTTTATAATCTAATTGGTCAATTTAACAATAAGCTTCTTAACAGAAAGGCTGGTCTTTTATATGGCTAACAACATCTACCCCGTATATGAGAAGATAAAGGGAAACATTCAAAAGGTTATCGTAGGTAAGGGCAACGTCATAGACCTCATGCTCATATCTCTCTTCTGCCGAGGACATGTTTTGGTAGAAGATGTGCCGGGAACGGGCAAGACCCTGCTTGTAAAATCGCTTGCCGCTTCGGTCGATTGTACGAGTAAACGCGTACAGTTTACACCCGACCTTCTTCCTTCTGATATAACCGGTATCAATTTCTTCAATATGAAGACATCGGAATTCGAATTCGTTCCCGGTCCCGTGTTCTCAAACCTTGTGATAGCGGACGAGATAAACCGTGCGACTCCCAAAACGCAGTCCGGACTTTTGGAATGTATGGAGGAGATGCAGACCACGATAGACGGTAAGACGTATAAGCTCGCTCAGCCGTTTATGGTCATAGCGACTCAGAACCCGGTAGAAAATATGGGAGTTTTCCCGCTTCCGGAAGCACAGCTTGACCGTTTCCTCGTAAAGATGAACATGGAATATCCGGATCACGAGGAAGGCGTAAGGATACTTGAACGCTTCAGCGTCTCAAGTCCTCTCGAAACTTTGAAACCGGTCGTTACCGTGAACGATATACTTGCGGCGCAGGAAGAGCTTCCGAAGATATTCGTTCACAAAGATATAATGAGCTATATAGTGTCGCTTGTCGAAGCGACAAGACACTTTGAAACTGTCGTGCTCGGAGTAAGCCCGAGAGGAGCGCAGTCGCTCATGAAGGTAGCCAAGGGCTACGCCGCAATAGAGAACAGAGACCATGTCATTCCCGATGACGTAAAGAAAGCGGCTATACCGGTGCTTACGCATAGGATAATGCTTACAAGCTCCGCTAAGATAAAAGCAAATGCGGCGCTTGAGGTCATAAAACAGATAGTTGAGGAAGTCGCCGTGCCTACGGAATCGTCGCTCGGCTGGAACGGAAGATAAATATGAGCGGTATGACATACGGGATAGCTCTGAAGGTCGGAGGCGCTGTAACGGAAGGCGGCGATGACGGCGTATATAAGATCGTCATAATAGTTACGGCGATAGTGATCGCTCTTGTTGGTCTCGTTATACTGTATTTTCATCTGAGGACAAAATTCATCGATCGTTTGATTTATTTTCGCAATTTTTCGGAAAAAGGCTCTTATGAAGGCGACGAGATATATCTTACCGAGACGATATACAACAGTACGTTTCTGCCGTTCTTCTTCATAGATATAGAATATTATATCTTCAACGAGCTTCAGTATGACGGTTATATTCCCGAACGCGACAGAAAAATGCAGTATACGAGAAGCCGCTTCCGCATACTTCTTCCGTACATGCGTATAAAGCGAAAGCATACGATAAAGCTTCTTAAGCGCGGACATTATTCGCTTGATTCCATAACCGTGTTGTACGCTCGTAAGGAGATACGCCTCAGCGCTCCGGCGGAGGTATATGTCTATCCGCGTCTTATCGGTATAGACGATCTTCCGATACCGTCAAGCTCTATGCAGGGAGACGCCTTTTCGAGGCAATGGCTGATACGTGATCCTTTTTCGGTCAGCGGGATACGCGAGTACCGCTTCGGAGATCCCTTCAACAGTATAAATTTCAAAGCTACCGCGCGCAGCGGTAAGCTCGGAATGGACGGAATAAGGGTAAATAACCGCGATTTCTGTTCGAACAGAAATTTTATGGTTTATCTGAATTTCCGTACCGATACTGACGCTACTATGCCGTATAAGGAATATGAAAAGCTTATGGAAAAGGGGCTTTCGTATTCCGCTTCGCTCCTTCGCGAGGCGTTTGAATTCGGTTACAGAGCGGGATTTGCGGCAAATTGTACCATGGTCTCCGGAGAAAAGCACATACGTTTCCCTATGACGCAGGGAGTGATCAATTATGTTGAGATACTTGAGATAATGGCTACGATACAACTAAGTGAGGGAATATCGTTCGGCGCTCTTTTGCAAAACGATCTGCTCGGCGGACTTTGCGATTCCGAAATATTCCTTCTTACCACGTACATGAATCCGTCGCTTGACGCCGTCGTAGATGATCTTCATCGCTTCGGAAACAATGTAACGGTCATAATGTTAGGAGATATAAAAGATTGAAACACCGTTTTGATAAGACGAGAGTGGCGAGGAGTTGCGCTTACGCGGCGTCTGCCGCGGTAATGGGGGAGATATCCGTATTTCTTAATCCTCTCGCTGCGCGCTACGAATGGGTGCGCTATCTTCAGCAGCTTACTTATATGATAAGCGCGGTAATGCTCGTCGTAACGCTTAATTCTCTGAGAAAGCTTATACCGAGGACTCTTAGGCGCGCCTTTATCGAAAAGCTTATGTACGCCATGAGAAAGGTCGCGTCGAATATCGCTAAGGTGTCTAAACGCGTACTCTCGCTTTTCGGTATCAGATTTGACAGATACAAGAAGATAAAGGACGAGCGCAGCTTCGTTTTCGATCCCGAGGAAATGGGCGTGTCGCGTAAGCGGCGTTCCGTTAAGAGTAACGTAAAGTGGAAGGATCTTACCGAAAATTCCGAAAAGATACGCTTTATCTACATAAAGTATATAATGAAGCTCATAAAGAGCGGATATAAATTTTTCCCGTTCCTGACCCCGAGCGAGATAAGAGACGGACTTGAGCTTAAAGAGGAGAGCGCGGATTTTGCTCTGTTTGAGATGTATAACGGAGCGCGATACTCCGGCGGTTCCGTGTATATCTCTGACGAACAGGTGGATACGGCGCTGGCGCTTGTAAACGGGAAAAAGAAATAAAGAAAACTGCCGTGTTTTTAAACCGCGGCAGTTTTTCTTTTCGATATAAATCCTTTTATATCGCGCACGAGACCTATCATTATCGACGTGAGCGAAAGTATGTTGCATATAAGACTTGGAAACGATCCGGAGATGATCCCGTATATCATCCAAAGTAATATCGAAGGAAGAGACAAAATACGGATAAGAAGGGGATTTGTACTGTAAAATCCGAGTACTCCGAATGTTGAGCCTATCATCGGCAAAAGGCTTCTCGGACCTTGCCATGTGATGAGACAGGAGGCTATTGTGATCGATATGAATACAAACGGCCAGATAAAATGCGAAGCCCATTTTTTATTTTTGTTGTAAAACACGATCTCTCTGAATAATCCTACCACATTCAGCGCGGCTCCGGATATCGCGCCCACGAAGAAATAATGAACGGACCATACTGCGTCGGAGGTGAATTTACATATGAGTATCTTTCGTCTGTCTTTGAATATGTATATAAAAAACGATATCAAAACTCCTATAAATCCTATTATCTGTACCGGTAAACTGACGTTACCGAATAATTTGTTGAAAAACTCGATGATATTCACTGACAAAACTTCCTTTTTTAAAAATACATATTGATTATATACTTTGTTTGTGGTATAATCAAGTTGTAATTGTAAATCTTTCGAAAGATAACAAAAAACGGAGGAAAACAGATATGAACGTAAAAGAACTGCTGGGAGACAGTAATGAAAGACCGCTCGACAGATTGGTGACAGACGGAGGATTTTTCGGAATATTCAGAACGGTGGCGTGTATCGGAGACAGTCTTTCCTCGGGCGAATTCGAAGGAACGAACGCGGAAGGCGGAAAGACGTATCATGATCTTTATGAATATTCGTGGGGACAGTATATTGCGCGAATGGCGGGTTGTAAGGTATATAATTTTTCAAGGGGCGGAATGACGGCAAAGGTATACTGTGATAGCTTCGCGCAGGAAAACGGATTTTGGGACGCCGACAAGGCGGCTCAGGCGTATATAATAGCCATGGGAGTAAACGATCTCGGAGGCGCCGCTCATACTCCGGGAAGCATAGATGACGTATGTATCGATGATTACAGTAAGAACGGAGATACGTTGTACGGAAACTACGCTAAGATAGTACAAAGATATAAAGAGATACAACCGGACGCGAAGTTCTTCTTCGTTACCTTCCCGACGGACGGAAACGATGTAAAAAAGAGAGAATTTCACAGAGATATGCTATATAAGCTTGCCGAAATATTCGATAACTGCTATGTCATAGATCTTATGGCTTACGGTCCGAGGTACGACGATGAGTTCAGACGTAATTTCTATCTCGGAGGACATCTTAATGCCTGCGGTTATCTGCTTACCGCAAAGCTTATCTGCTCATATATCGATTACATAATAAGACATAACATGAGAGATTTTAAACAGATAGGCTTCGTCGGTACACCGTATAAGAATACCGTGGATAAATAATATAGCATAAAATATCGTATATCGGATCATTAAAAGCAAAAAATCAAAAATCGCAAAAAGGAGGATATAACGATGAAACGTTGTTTTAAAGCTCTGACGGGAGCTGTCTTATGCACCATGCTTATGTTTATCTTTCTTCCCGTGAGTGTAAATGCGGATTTCGGTCCGAAGGCTTCGGCGCATATAAAATTTGAAAACATGGGCGATGAGCTTTGTTACGGAACGTTGCTCTCCGAGAATCGCAGTACGGGACCGTACTCTGCTTGGGACGGTAAAGACGACGGTATATACTACGAAAAGGACGGCGAATATAAGAACGGAAGCGAGTGGTCCGAGGAAGAGCTTAAGATCTGGAGAGCTTTTGCCGAGTATGAAGATACGGACGGTTACTTCTTTTTACAGGTCGTTTGGAGCGTAAGCGAAAGCAAAGGGATAGATTGGGATTATTATCCGCCGACAAACTTCAAGATACTTCTGTATTACCCGGAGACCGGAAGATTTGCGGTAAGTAATATTTGTGAAAGATATGCGTTCGATACATACTATAAGGTAGAAATGTCGGGAGTCGATATAGGCTCTGCCGAATATAACGAGGAGCTTTCCGGAAACGAGCGTATCGAGGCTTACCGAAATTATCAGTTAAAGCATGAGATAATCTCTCTTGTCGCTCGTATAGTTATTACGATCATTATCGAAACATGCGTTGCGTTACTGTTCGGCTTCAGAAAAAAGAGAGCGCTTATGTATATCACGCTTATCAATACCGTGACGCAGATCGTTCTCAACGTACTGCTTAATCTTATCAATTTCGGTTACGGACAAATGGCGTTTGTATTCGGGTATATCTTGCTTGAGATCGTCGTATTCGCTATCGAGGCGGCTGCGTATTTCATGCTGAGATCAAGGCTTACGGAAAAGGAGAAGCCGTGCCTGTTTTACGTGCTTTATTCGTTCGTTGCAAACGCCGTATCGTTTGCGGCGGGACTTGTTGCGGCAAATATATTTCCCGGGATATTCTGATGCAATAAAAAAGAGCAAGCGGCGCATTGTGCCGTTTGCTCTTTTAATATTTTTATTACCGAATCTTATCGAAGATGTAATGACAGGGAACTCCGTCAAGATATTTTACGGGATATTCGCCGATAATCAGCGGACGAAGATATTTTATACCGATTTCCGATATTCCGTTTCCTTTGTCGTTTATATATTCGTGCGGAACAGACTTAACCTTGTTTGCAATGCATTTTACGTCAAAGCTTTCGTATCCGTTTACGTAAGGCTCGTCGGAAACACGCGTAATACCCGCCATTATGCCGCTTTCGCCTTTTTCCGCACACTTCAGCGCAAAGCGCGCGACTTCAAATGCCTCGGTTATGTCTGTAAGCGAGGCAACGTGAGACCCGCAACGCTGAGGCGTGTTCAGTTCAATTGAGCGAACCTTGCAACCGAAACGTTCTTTTATGCGTTTTTCAAGTACCTTAGCCGCGCCGGAAAGGGCGACGTGACCGAACTTGTCGGTCTTGGCGGAGTCGGCGCCGAGATATGTTCCGTCAGAGAGGCGAACGCCTTCTGATATTGCGATCAGGATATCGGGGTGGGTTTTCCACGCGTTTTCTATCTCTTCAAAGCAGTTTTCGTAAGAAAACGGAACTTCGGGGAGATATATGAGGTCCGGTCCTTCCGAATGATCCGTGTTTGCAAGTACGGAGGAAGCGGTGAGCCAGCCTGCGTCGCGCCCCATGACCTCCACTACCGTAACGCATTTTTGGGTGTAGACCGCGGTGTCTCTGCGAAGCTCGGAGAAAACGGTGGATACGAATTTTGCCGCCGAACCAAAGCCCGGAGTGTGATCGGTTCCGCAAAGATCGTTGTCTATTGTTTTCGGAATACCGACTACTTTTATATCTATTCCTTTTTCATCGGCGTATTCGGAGATCTTTGCAACGGTGTCCATAGAGTCGTTTCCGCCGATATAGAAAAAATAACCTATCCCGTATTCTTCGAAAAGAGAGAAGAGTACGGTGTAAAAATCCGGATCGCTATCCTTTTTTGGGAGCTTAAAACGGCAAGAGCCGAGAGCAGCACCCGGAGTGTGCTTTAAAAGTGAAAGATCTTCGCTTTTGTTTTTGAAGAGCTCGGTAAGATCGTACAGTTTTTTATGTATCATTCCGTCGATACCGTTTGCCATTCCGTATAGCTTACCTATCTGCGTGCTTTCGAGAGAGGCGGAGATGACACCCGCGAGAGACGCGTTTATGGCTGCGGTCGGACCTCCGGATTGACCGACTACCGCATTGTTTCCGTATGATTTTTTCATTTAAACTGTCCTTTCCGTTACCGTGTGATATACCATTATCTTTAAGTATAGCACAAATTGATGAATATTTCAACAGATATAAAAAAATAATCGCGAAAAACGGGGCATATTCGGAAAAACCGATATGCCCCATTTTTCATTTATTTACTTGACTTCGTTAAAGTGATATTTTACGCAGGTGAAATCCCCGTTCGGATAGTTCGGGACCCAACCGACGTTCATAAGAGAGGAGCCGCCGAGGGTGCGACCGAGCTCCGGTACGAAATAACGCTTGTCGGGATCAAGTCCGGCGGCTTTTACCCTAAGCACCTCGTTGTTTACGCTACCTATGCGACGATACGCTATCATTTCCGCAAAGCTCTTGTCTTTTGAAACAACACAGATCGTGAAACGGTTGCTTTCGAACGGGTCGTCGATACGGTAGAGATCTCCGTTCAAGATAAGCTCGGATACTTTATTATATTCTTCTACTTCAGCTTTTACCCTCGCTCTGTCGTTATCGTCGAACTTGCTTGTGTCAAGCTCGTATCCGGTCGGGCCGAGGTGAGCTATCGTAGCTCTGGTAGCCGGCGAAGTTATTCTTTCTGTCTGATGATTTGGAATGTCGGAAACATGACATGTCATAGAGGAGAGAGGATATACCAGAGAAGTGCCGTACTGTATGCGTGTGCGCTCCTCGGCGTCACTGTCGTCTGATGTCCAGATCTGCGGAAAATAGTGAAGTATCGCGGGGTCAAAGCGAGCTCCGCCGCCGGCGCAGCCTTCGAATAATACATCGGGGTTGGCTTCGATTATCCTTTCGCAAAGATCGTACAGACCGAGCGCATACCTGTGAGCAAATTCAGCTTGCCTGTCTGTATCTCTTCCGAGAGACCACGATTCCGTTACGTTACGATTGTAGTCCCATTTGACATAATCTATCTTGTGCTTTCTCAGCAAAGAATTTATGCTTTCTACTATGTAATCGCGGACATCGGGTCGCGTGATATCCATTACGTACTGATTTCTCGTATAGGTACGCGGACGGTTAGGTACGCCTATCGCATAGTCGGGGTGCGCTCTGAATATATCGGAATCTTCGTTTATCATTTCGGGTTCGAACCACAGACCGAATTTCATACCGAGCCCGTTTAAGTATTCGATAAGAGAATCGAGAGTGCCTCCGAGCTTCTTTTCGTTTACTACCCAGTCTCCGAGTCCCTTTGTGGAGTCGTTTCGTTCTCCGAACCAGCCGTCGTCGAGGACGAATGTGTCCACTCCGGTTCCGGCTATTCCGTCCGCGATTCTCTTTAATTTTTCGCCGTCGAAGTTGAATAAAGTACCTTCCCAGTTATTTATCACTATGGGACGTTTTGCCCTTACGAACCTCTTGTTTATAAGATGATCTCTGTATATATCGTGGAACGCACGGCTCATCTCACCAAGCCCGTTTGACGAATAGACGAGTACGGCCTCGGGTGTTTCGAAGGTCTCGCCCGCTTCGAGCTTCCAGCGGAAATCAAAATCGTTTATACCTCCCGTGAGATAGACTCTTCCGTCCGCGCAACGCTCGGCTTTTATGGCGTATGAGGAAGAATATATGAGATTTACACCGTAAACATCTCCCGCGTTTTCGGTCGCGCCCTTTGCGAGGAGCGCCATGAAGGGATTGAACGCGGCGCCGGAGGTGGTTCTTTTTGAATCTATGTTCGTTATTCCGTGGCGCAGCTCCGTGCGTTCTATCGATCTTTCCTTTGCCCAACCGCCATGAAGCGCTAAAACGTCATAGTATGCGTCGGGTAAGGGAAGAACGAAGGAGTACGCTCTGTCGAGATATATGACGCCGTTTGAGTTGTTCTTGTATACTATCCTGCGCGCAAGCACCGGCGCGTCGTCGTATACAGTGTAGTAGAGATCTGCGGAAAATCCGGTAACCTTGTCTTTCAGATGAAGGAGCAGGGTTTGTCCTCCGGTAAGAGACGGCATGCCGTTTATTTTCGGCTTTTCGTCAATTATCTCATGACCGTCGTAGAGAAGCTCGGTGAGTCTGTCTCCGGATGGATTAAGTACCTGCACGGTAGGCTCGCGGTGATCTCCCGTTCCGAAGAATACTATTTCCGGCTGAAACCCGTTATATCCGATAAAATCATGGCTTCCCGGAACGCCGGTCATACACGATGTGCAACCGATATAACGCATGGTGTGCGAAAGATCGTCGTGAGCTATCGTTTTTCCGTAATAGATATGCTCGGCGAAATCGTATTCGTTTATCTTAAATGCGTATGTTATGCCTTTTCCGTCAAGGAAAAATGTTTTGGTCTTTTCATAGAAGGTTATTGCCATATCGGATTCTCCTTTAATATGATGACTTTTTTATAATTCTATATCATATCCGTCTTTTTGTCAATATAATACCGCGGAATATATAACAAAATGACAAATAACGACGAGATAAGGCAACAAAATGATAAACCGACGCCGTTTATCTCGGCGTCGGCTTGTAGTATCTTCGTATGTTACATATGTATCAGAAGAACCATGCGCTGTCTTTTTTCTTTTTCTTTACGTTCGAGGGAGCGGGCGTATCTTGCTTTTCTTCGCGTATCTCGCTTGAGAACGCGGTAGGAGTTTCAACGGAAGGTTTCTTTTTATTACTTACGCGTGCGGAGCGCTTCTTTTTCTCTTCTTTTTGTATCGGCGCTTCTATCACTATCTCGTTTTCCGTGTAACCGTTTTGTATCGCTTCGACGGATATCTCGGGAAGCTCGTTCTTTTCTACCTCTACCTCTGGTTCCGGGTGCTTGGGCGCTGGAATACCGAAATCTTCTCTGTGCAGGCGGTAATCTCTCGGAGAAGCGCCCGTATTATCTCTGAATACGCGGTTGAAGGTTCTCTGATTTTCGAAACCGGATTCCGTGCATATCTCGGATATCGGAGAGTCTGTCGAACGGAGAAGTCCTTTGGCATATTCGACTCTGAGGTTGTTCAGATACTCCTTGAATCCTATGCCGAGCTTGTTTGAAAACAGGTGCGAGAGGTGGAAACGGCTGACGCCCATTACGTCCGCTAAGTTATCAAGCGATATCTGCTCGCGGTAGTGAAGCCCAAGATAGGACAAGACTCTGTTTGAAAGCTCGGTTGTTACGCCGTCGTGTATCTCCGCGAAGCGAAGTCCTGACGTGACTATTGCGAACATAAGGTTCGCCCAGGCAAACGCGACGTATTTGTCGCGCTCGGACGATATCGAAGAGAGCGCGTAAAGGAGCGTTTTCGGTGCGTCGAGTGCGCGAAGCACGGGAGACGCGGGACGAAGCCCGGCATAACGCTTCATTATATCCGGTATCACGTCGCCTTTGCAGTTTATCACGTATACGGAAGTGTTTTCCGATTTCGGAGTTATGCAATGGAGCATGCTCGGCATGATCAGCGCGAAATCTCCGTTGGACAAAAAATATTCAAGCGCACCTATCGTAAGTACGGCGGAGCCTCTTTCGATATACAAAAGCTCTGCCGATGTATGTAGGTGCGGAGCGATACGTAAATCCTCCGCCTTTTGAAGACGAAGAGGTTCGCTCGGATTTTCGCAGTATGGACTCATGTTGAGATGACCTCGTTTCTGTATGCGATTTTTGCTATTCCGATACATTATATCACAATTTTTTTCGGATTGCAAGAGATATTCGGTATTTTTACAAAATTTTTTAAGGAATGCGACGTAAAGTGCGCTTTAACGATTTTTTCGAAATGGCTCGTGACAAGATTTTAGATGTGTATATTTTCACGGATATGCATAAAAATATACATTCGTGCAAACTGACCGAAAAACAATATTCAGAGGACGGCTCGCAGGGTAAAATATATGAATTTCTTTAAGAGAGAAAAGATTTTTTAAAAAAATCTCAAAACCCCCTTGACAAACGGCCGGAATGTATGTATAATGTATGCATAAAGTTTCAATGCATCGCAAGAAGGAGTAACATCATGGCAGACAAGAAGATAAAAAAGGTCGTTCTCGCATATTCGGGAGGACTCGACACGTCCATAATCATCCCGTGGCTTAAAGAAAACTATGACAACTGCGAGGTCATAGCGGTATCCGGAGACGTAGGACAGGGAACCGAGCTTGACGGACTTGAGGAAAAGGCTATTAAGACCGGAGCTTCCAAGCTCTACATCGAGGACCTCAAGAAGGAATTCGTCGAGGATTACATATTCCCCACGGTAAAAGCAGGCGCTAAGTACGAAGGCGATTACCTGCTCGGTACGTCGTTTGCACGTCCCGTGATAGCTAAGAGAATAGTTGAGATAGCTCTGGCAGAGGGCGCAGACGCTATCTGTCACGGTTGTACCGGTAAGGGCAACGACCAGGTAAGATTCGAGCTCACCATAAAGGCGTTTGCTCCCGGAATGAAGATAATAGCTCCTTGGAGAGAGTGGAGCATAAAGTCGAGGGAAGAAGAGATAGAATATGCCGAAGCGCATAACATTCCGCTCAAGATAAACCGCGAGACTAACTATTCCAAGGATAAGAACCTTTGGCATCTTTCGCATGAAGGACTTGATCTTGAAAATCCCGCCAACATGCCTCAGTACGATAAAGAGGGATTCCTTGAAATGGGCGTTTCTCCGTTCAAGGCTCCCGATAAGCCCACTTACATAAAGATATCCTTTGAAAAGGGCGTTCCCGTGGCGATAGACGGCGAGAAGCTCGGAGCGGTTGAGATAGTGGAGAAGCTCAATAAGCTCGGCGGAGAAAACGGAATAGGTCTTGCCGATCTTGTTGAGAACCGTCTCGTAGGAATGAAATCAAGGGGAGTTTATGAGACTCCCGGCGGAGCTATCCTTTACAGAGCTCACCAGGTTCTTGAAACCATAACTCTTGACAGGGATACCCAGCACTATAAGGAACTTGTTGCGTCGCGCTTTGCCGAGCTTGTCTACTTCGGACAATGGTTCACACCTTTGCGTGAGGCTCTTTCGGCATTCGTCGATAAGACACAGGAGACCGTTACCGGAGACGTTACCCTTTGTCTCTATAAAGGTAATATGGTCAATGCCGGCGTCGTTTCTCCGTTCTCTTTGTATGACGAGGAGATAGCGACATTTGACGAAGATCATGTTTACGACCAGAAGGATTCCGCCGGATTTATCAATCTGTTCGGACTTCCGATAAAAGTGAAGGCAATGATAGAGGCTAAGAAGAACAATAAATAACCGGAAAAGCCGAGGTGCTGTCAACCCGTTTTGTGAAACGGCGGCAGCACCCGCTTTTCGTGTTCGGAGACGGATCTACCAAGACTTCGATAGGATATTACTACCAAAATTAAGATGTGAAAGGCAGTACTCAGTATGAAATATGTGGACGGAGGCGTGTGCGCCGCAAACGGATTTAAAGCGGCGGGAATACACTGCGGTATAAGGAAGAACAAAACGAAAAAGGATCTTGCGCTCATAGTGAGTGACGTGAGGGCGACGGCGGCGAGCGTTTATACGCAAAACCTCGTAAAAGGCGCGCCGATAGCGATAACCAAGGAGAATATAGCCGACGGATATGCTCAGGCGATAATATGCAATAGCGGAAACGCCAACACCTGCAATGCCGACGGTCCCGAGATAGCGAGAGCCATGTGCAAATTGGTCAATGAATACACGGGAATAGACGATAAGGACGTTATATGCGCTTCGACCGGAGTTATCGGTCAGCCTCTTGATATAACGCCTATAAAGAACGGTATGAAGGAGCTTACCGAAGCCCTCGAAAACGGTAATAGCGCAGACGCGGCGAATGCAATAATGACCACCGATACGGTGCTTAAAGAGGTCGCGGTCGAATTTACCGTAAACGGAACCGTTTGCCGTATGGGCGGTATAGCGAAGGGCTCGGGAATGATACACCCGAATATGGCAACTATGCTCGTTTTCATAACCACAGACTGTGCGATCAGCGCCGAAATGCTCGACCGCGCGCTTAAAAACGACGTAAAGGATACGTTCAATATGATCTCCGTAGACGGAGATACCTCAACGAACGATATGCTTTCCGTTATGGCGAACGGAACGGCGAAAAACACCGAGATAGTCGCCGAAGGAGAAGCGTATAGTGAATTTTGCGAAGCGTTGTTCGCGGTAACCTCAAAGCTTTGCAGGGCGATAGCCAAGGACGGAGAAGGCGCTACAAAGCTGATCGAATGTTCCGTAAGCGGCGCTAAGGACAGCGAGAACGCAAGGATAATAGCGAAGAGCGTTATATGCTCGTCGCTCGTTAAGGCGGCTATGTTCGGCTCCGACGCGAACTGGGGACGCGTACTCTGCGCGATAGGATATAGCGGCGCAGATGTGGATATAAATAAGGTCGATGTTTCTTTCGTAAGCCCGAAGGGCGAGATCGCGGTCTGTAAGGACGGCGCCGGAATAGAATTCTCGGAAGAAAAGGCTAAAGAGATACTTCTTGAAACGGAGATAGTGATAAAAGTAGGACTCGGAGACGGAGAAGCTTCGGCTACGGCTTACGGCTGCGACCTCACATATGACTACGTAAAGATAAACGGCGACTACCGTACCTGATCTTGTTAGGTTCGGAGGAATACAAAATGGGAAAATGCAGATTTATTTTCGTTCGCCACGGTCAGAGTGAGGGAAATCTCAGAAACGAGTTTCTCGGTCATACAGACCTTCCGCTTACGGAGCTTGGGCACCGTCAGGCGGAATGTACGGCGGTTTATCTTGAAAGCGTTCCGATAGACGTTATATACGCAAGCGATCTTAAGCGTGCGTACATGACCGCGGAGCATATAGCCGAGCATAAGCAGCTTAGCATAATAGCCGATACCGCTTTCAGAGAGGTGTACGCCGGAAAATGGGAAGGATTGACGTTTACGGAGATATACGAAAACTACCGTGACGATTTCGATACGTGGATAAACGATATAGGAAGAGCGCGATGTACGGATGGCGAGAGCGTAGCGGAGCTTTACGGGCGGATCATCGCCGAGGTCGAAAGGCTTGCAGAGCTTAACGAGGGACAGACAGTTTGCGTGGCTACTCATGCAACGCCTATAAGATGCGTCAGGATAAAGGCTCTCGGGCGTCCGCTTGAGGAAGCTAAGGACATAGGGTGGACATCGAACGCTTCGGTCACGGTGATAGACGTTGATACCGAGACCAAAGAGTTCACAATGGTAAAGGACGGATATGACGAACACTTAAAGGAGCTTAAGACCGAGCTTCCGAAGAGCGTCTAAAACAGAAAACTATTATCGGAAAGGATTTACAAATAGATGGAAAAGGTATTTATCGTGCTTGAAAACGGGCAGACATTCGAGGGCGAGCGCTTCGGATATAACGGAGACGTAACGGGCGAGCTTGTTTTTAATACTTCCGTTGTGGGGTATGTTGAAACGCTTACGGATCCGAGCTATTACGGTCAGATCGTTATGCAGACGTTTCCGCTCATAGGTAACTACGGCTGGATAAACGCAGATGTCGTAAGCGATAAGATAAGCGCCGGCGCGTACATAGTAAGAGAGTGGTGCGAAGCTCCTTCGAACTTCAGGTGCGAGGGCGACATAAACGCCGAGCTGAAAAAGCGTAAGATCGTCGGAGTATGCGGAGTCGATACGCGTATGCTTACAAGGATAATACGTGAAAACGGAGTGATGAACGCCTGTATAACGAGCGATCCTAAAAAGGTCGATATGAAGGCTCTGAAGGAATACAAAGTAAAGGACGCGGTAGCATGCGTGAGCGCGGGCGTAAAAGAGGAGCATAAGGTGGAAAACGAGAGGTTCAAGGTAACTCTTGTTGATTACGGTTCTAAGATGAACATAGAGAAGGCTCTTAACGTAAGGGGTTGCAGCGTAACGACGGTTCCTTACAATATGAGCGCCGAGGATATACTTAAAAACGAGCCGGACGGAATAGTCCTTTCCGCAGGTCCCGGCGATCCGAAGGAAAATACCGCTTGTATAGAAGAGATCAAAAAGCTGATAGGCAAAAAGCCGATCTTCGGCGTAGCTCTCGGACATCAGCTCTTGGCGCTTGCCATGGGCGCGGATACGGAAAAGCTCAAATACGGTCACAGAGGCGGAAACCAGCCGGTAAAGGATCTGAGCAGCGGAAGGATATACATATCGTCTCAGAACCACGGTTATGCGGTCGTAAAGGAAAGCGTCGAAGCCTCGGGAGGAAAGATCACGTTCGTGAACGGAAACGACGGCAGCTGCGAGGGGATAGAATATCCGAACGCTAAGGCGTTTTCGGTGCAATTTACGCCGTTTGCATGTTCAAGCACCGCAAATACCGCAGACGTTATGCTCGATAAGTTCGTTTCCATGATGGAAAATAAGTAAGTCCCGCTAAGAAGCTATAAACCGACAACTGATCAAGAAAGGAAGTACCGACGGTCATGTGACAAGAGCGTCGGAAAGCGTGAATACAGAATATGCCGAAGAATAAGAAGATAAAAAAGGTTTTGGTAATAGGCTCCGGACCGATAGTTATAGGTCAGGCGGCGGAGTTTGACTACGCGGGCGCGCAGGCTTGCAGAGTTTTGAAGGCGGAGGGCGTGAACGTGGTCCTCGTCAATTCCAATCCCGCAACGATAATGACGGATAAGGCTCTGGCGGACGAGATATATCTTGAACCGCTTACGAGCACGACCGTAAAGAGGATAATAGAGAAGGAAAGACCCGACAGTATACTTGCGGGACTCGGCGGACAGACCGGTCTTACGCTGGCTATGCAGCTCGATAAAGAGGGCTTCCTCAAAAAAATGGGCGTAAAGCTTCTCGGAACGAACGCCGTCGCAATAGATAAGGCGGAGGACAGAGAGCTCTTCCGTAACACGATGAACGAGATAGGACAGCCGGTTATACCGTCCGATATAGCCACTACCTGCGAAAAGGCGGAAGAGATTGCCGAGAAGATAGGCTATCCCGTTATAATACGTCCGGCGTTTACGCTCGGAGGCGCAGGCGGAGGTGTCGCTTACGACATAAACGAGCTTCGCGTCATAGCGAAGAACGGACTTATGCTCTCTCCGATATCTCAGGTACTCGTTGAGAGATACATATACGGCTGGAAGGAGATAGAGTTCGAGGCTATGCGAGATTCCGCCGGAAACGCCATAGCTATCTGCTCAATGGAGAACTTCGACCCCGTAGGAGTACATACGGGAGATTCGATAGTAATAGCTCCCGCAGTCTCTCTTTCGAACAAAGAGTACGATATGCTCCATACCGCGTCCCTTGAAATAATAAATGCGCTCGGAATAGAAGGCGGTTGTAACTGTCAGTTCGCTTTGAACCCCGAAAGCATGGAGTACGCGGTCATAGAGGTAAACCCCAGAGTTTCCAGATCCTCGGCTCTTGCGTCCAAGGCGACCGGTTACCCGATAGCGAAGGTGACGACGAAGATAGCGCTCGGATATACGCTTGACGAGATAAGGAACGACGTTACCGGAACCACTTACGCCTGCTTTGAGCCCGCGGTTGACTATGTTGTCGTAAAGTTCCCGAAGTGGCCGTTCGACAAGTTCGTTCACGCGAGCAGAAAGCTCGGAACGGCGATGAAGGCAACGGGCGAGGTCATGTCCATAGCTCCGAGCTTTGAAATGGCTATAATGAAGGCGGTACGCGGAGCGGAGATATCGCTTGATACGCTTAATTCTCCCGAGATACAGAGAGTGGAGAATATAAACGACCGTCTCGCTATATGCGACGACCGCAGACTCTTTACGGTTTTCGAAGCGCTCAAGCGCGGAGTTCCGGTTTCCGAGATACACAGGATAACTTGCATAGACGAATGGTTCATATCCAAGCTTAAAAATCTTGCCGACTATGAAGACGAGATAAGCGCTACCGAGCTTACCGAAGAGCAGTATATGCTCGGCAAGAAATACGGTTATACGGATAAAGCGCTTGAAAGGATAAGCGGTTACCCGCTTCCGATGAGCAGAGACGCGTCGTTTAAAATGGTTGACACGTGTGCAGCCGAATTCAGAGCGGAGACCCCGTACTTCTATTCGACCTATGACGATGAGTGCGAGGCAAGAGAAGCGATAAGCGCGATAGCTGAAAAGAAACGTATAATAGTTCTCGGATCCGGACCTATACGTATAGGTCAGGGAATAGAGTTCGACTATTCGTCCGTGCATTGCGTGTGGGCGCTCAAGCGTCTCGGATATGAGGTCATCATAATCAACAATAACCCCGAAACGGTCTCTACGGACTTCGATACTGCCGACAGACTTTATTTCGAGCCTCTTACTCCCGAAGACGTTATGAACGTCATAAAGATAGAGAAGCCGATAGGAGTCGTCGTTGCGTTCGGCGGTCAGACGGCTATAAAGCTTACCAAATTCCTTGACAAGAACGGAATACAGATACTTGGTACATCTGCCGACGGAATAGACGTAGCCGAGGACAGACAACGCTTTGACGCGCTTCTTGAATCCTTCTCAATAAAGCGCCCGAAGGGACTTTCTGTCATGAACGAGGAAGAAGCGCTCCGCGCGGCTTCCACTCTCGGTTATCCTGTCCTTCTTCGTCCTTCCTACGTTATCGGCGGTCAGAACATGACCATAGCGCATACCGAGGAAGACGTAAAGCGTTACATGAAGATAATACTTGCACAGGGAATAGAAAACCCCGTGCTCGTTGACCAGTATCTTATGGGAACGGAGCTTGAGGTTGATGTCATATCCGACGGAGTAGACGTTCTCATTCCCGGTATAATGGAGCATATAGAGCGCGCGGGAGTTCACTCCGGAGACTCTATCGCCGTGTATCCTCCGTATAACCTCAGCGATAAGATGCGTCATACGGTCATCGAGTGTTCGACGAAGCTTGCGCTCTCGCTCGGAACTAAGGGACTTGTAAATATACAGTATCTTATCTACCGTAATGAGCTTTATGTTATAGAGGTCAACCCGCGAGCTTCGAGAACCGTACCTTACATAAGTAAGGTGACCGACGTTCCCATGGTCGAGCTTGCGTCCAAGATAATGGTAGGAGCGAAGCTTAAGGATCTCGGTTACGGAACCGGTCTTTATAAGACTCCTCCGTATTACGCGGTAAAGGTCCCGGTGTTCTCGTTTGAGAAGCTCAGCGACGTAAACTCCGCTCTCGGTCCGGAAATGAAATCGACCG
>CAZFQJ010000008.1:0-22804 GCA_964520875.1 uncultured Lachnospiraceae bacterium | reverse complement strand
TTTGCTTCGTTTCTTTTTCTTTCTTTTTAAAGAAGGAAAAAGAAATGAAGTTCATCATAAAAACTAAGTTTTTAGAAAGAATCAAGATTCTTCGACTCCGGGCTTCGCCCTTCGCTCAGAATGACAGATGACGGGAGTAAGCCACGCCCTACAATGACAGGCGAATATAAAGAATGAAAAAGAAATGAAGTATATAACGCTATGCGGAAATCAAAGAATAAAAAAGAAAGACCCGTGAGAGTCTTTCTTTTTTGATATATTCGGATAAAATTATTCGAAGTCAACGGGTCTTCCGAGCTCTGCCGACTTAAAGCAAGCTTCCATTACGGAAAGTACTCGTCTTATCTCGCAATGCTTTACTATCTGTTCTTCCTTGCCGTCGATAGCCTTTACGAGATTTCTGTAAAAATCGTGTACATCGGATTCGGGACGATCTATCTCGTAGGTCTTAAGAGTTATCTCGTCTCTCGGAGCCATGGTCTTTGTTATTCCCGCCGCGGTCTGGACCGGAACGACGTCGCTCTCGTGCCAGGCAAGACACTTTGCGACTACCGCGTTCTGTCTCCAATCTTCGATCTTGGCGCTACCCTTCTTGCACTGCATGTAGAATCTCGGAAGGGGAAGGAAGTTGAAGGTTCCGACTTCGACATAAGCGGTCTTTCCGCTTTCGAAATAAAGGTTGAGACGGAAGCCGTCGTCTACCTCGTCGGTAGTGATGTTTGTGATATCGCAGGAGACCTTGGTTATCTTTTCGGGAATGAGCTGGAGCATCTGGTCTATAAGGTGTACGCCCCAGTCAAGTATCATTCCGCCGCCCTGAGGCTTGTGGCATCTCCAGTCGGAAGGAATGCCCCTTGAACCGTGGATCCTTGATTCTATTCTGATAACGTCTCCGATATCCCCGTCGGCGATTATCTTCTTCATAGCAAGGTAATCGACGTCCCAACGTCTGTTTTGGTGGACCGTGAAGAGCTTTCCGCTCTCCTTTGCCGCCGCGAGCATTCTGTCAAGAGACGCAACGCTCATTTCGACCGGTTTTTCGCATACTACGTTCTTACCGGCTTTGAGCGCCTTTATAACGATCTCTTCGTGACAATCGTTGGGCGTTGCGACAACTATTATATCGCACTTGGGATCGGCAAGAGCCTCGTCAAGCGAGGAATACGCATGTATGCCTCTTGATCTTGCAAGCTCGGACTTCTTTTCGTCTATATCGTATATTCCGAGAAGAGAAACGACGTCGCTCTTAAGCGCGTGACCTGCGTGCCAGCCGCCTTGTCCGCCGTATCCTATTATGGTAACGTTCTTTTTCATTATAAAATCTCCTTAGCAAACAATGTTATGATGTTCGTTTAAATGATAGCATTATTTCTCATATTTGTCAATAGGATTATCGAAATAAATCCGTGTAAAATGGATTAAAAAACGCCTTTTACTCTTTATGGTGCTTTATCTTGGCGTATGTCGCCATCATCTTTTTCGTTCCGACATTATCGAAGGCTATCTCGTACATGGTATCGGGACCGAGCCTCTGAGCGGATGTTATCATTCCGACTCCGAAGATGTGATGTTCGACGATATCTCCGACGGAAAACGTTTCGAGCTGCTTTTCCGACTTAGCTACTCCCGAGAAGGGCTTTTTCGTAAGCTCGTCGGATACTCTGGGCTTCGGCTTTGTGATCGGAGCGGTCATGCGGTCGCGAACTGGGGCAGATTCGGCTTCCTGCTCTTTTTCGAGATCCAGAAGCTCTTGCGGTATTTCGGAAACGAATCTGGAAAGCTTACTGTACTGCGTTTTTCCGTACATAAGGCGCTCTTTTGTATGTGTAAGGAAGAGCTTTTCCTTTGCGCGCGTTACCGCGACGTAGGCGAGCCTGCGCTCCTCTTCGAGTTCGATCGGATCGTAAGATGACTGCTGAGACGGGAAGATACCTTCTTCAAGTCCGGGAAGGAACACTACGGGAAATTCAAGTCCCTTTGCGCTATGTACGGTCATGAGCACGACCGCCTCGGCTTCGGGATCGTAGTTATCTATGTCTGCGACGAGCGCGACCTCTTCGAGGAACGCGTTAAGAGAGCTATCCTCGTGAGAGCTTGTGAACTCCACGGCGTTTGATATCAGCTCGTTTGCGTTCTCCAGCCTTGTCTCGCCTTCGGTCTCGGACGCCGCCTTCAGCATGGCTCTGTAACCGGTAAGATCGAGCGTCTTGTCTATAAGGACGTCAAGGCTTTCGGATTCCGCGATCTCTCTGAGTCCTAATATAAGTTTTGTAAATTCCGTAAGCTTCGGAGCGACCTTAGCGAGCGCTTCGTGGTTGTAAGCGTTCCTCATTATATCGAACATAGATTCGTTATAGCGCTTTGCAAGCTCCGCTACGGCGTTTACGGTCGAATCTCCTATCTTTCGCTTCGGTTCGTTTATTATGCGCTGAAGTCTCAGATTGTCCGAAGGATTGTTTATAACGCACAGATATGCAAGTATATCCTTTATCTCTTTACGTTCGTAGAAACGAAGTCCGCCGAGGACTCGGTAGGGAATACCGCTCCTCGCAAGCGCGCCTTCTATACTGTTCGACATGGCGTTTATTCTGTAAAGCACGGCGAAGTCGTTAAGAGACCTTCCTTCCTTCTTTTTCAGATCCGCTATGGTGTTGACTATGTAACGCGCTTCTTCGTTTTGATTTTCCAGCCTACGCAGTGATACGGGCGTGCCGCCGTCCTTGCTCGTCCAAAGCTCTTTACCGTGACGGTTCACATTGTTCTTTATAATGGAGTTTGCGGTATCGAGTATCGCCTTGGTTGAACGGTAGTTTTGTTCCAACTTGATAACGTTTGCGTTTTCTATCTCGCGGTCGAAATTCAGTATATTTTCTATGTCCGCTCCGCGGAAGCGGTATATACTCTGATCGTCGTCTCCGACTACCATTAAGTTACCGTATTTATGAGATATAAGCTCGGTAAGCACGAATTGGGCGTGGTTGGTGTCCTGATATTCGTCGACGCAAACGTATTTGAAGCGGTTCTGGCAGAAGGAGAGCACCTCGCCGTCGTTTTGAAGGAGCGTAACGGTCTGCATTATTATATCGTCGAAATCGAGCGCGTTCGAAGCCTTAAGACGCTTTTGGTATTCGGAATAAAGCTCCGACATCTTGCTCTCTCTGAAGTCCTTTGCTTCCTTTGCACAGTCGGACGGAGTAAGCAGTTTGTCCTTTGCGCGGCTGATGAAACCGAGCACGGATTTCGGCTGAAACATCTTGTCGTCCGTATTTGTGTCCTTTAATACGGAGATCATGAGCTTTTTCTGATCGTCCGAATCGTATATTGTAAAGCCGGAGCCGTAGTCAGTTTTTTCCGCGAAACGGCGCAGCAGTCTTACGCAGACGGAATGGAAGGTTCCCGCCCATATCTGAGAAGCTTCCTCGCCTATCTGCTTTTCGAGACGCGCTTTCATTTCTCCCGCCGCTTTGTTGGTGAACGTTATGCTCAAAATGCTCCATGCGGGGACTTTTTCGCAAGCGTAACGGTCAAGAAGGACGGCAATATCCTTTTTATCGAGCTTTATCGCGTTTTCGAGTCCCGCTATCTCGCTCTCGGTGATACCGTCGGGAGCGCTTTCGCTCATATAAGCGTTACCGTAGCGTATCATGTATCCTATGCGGTTGACGAGAACGGTGGTCTTTCCGCTTCCCGCGCCGGCAAGTATGAGAAGAGGACCGTTCACGGTGAATACCGCCTCACGTTGTTTTTCGTTTAAATGGTCGTAAAGCTTTTCGAAAAGTCTGCGCTTGGCGTTTGTAAATCTTTCGTTTTTCATTGTTGTTGCTTGCCTTTCCGATCTGTGGGTGAGTTTGTCTGTTGCTTTATCATTAAAATAACAACAGCGGACTCTTCGGTAAAACGAAAAGTCCGTGCTTTTGTTTCATCATTTTGGTATCGGATCACAGAAATTCGCGTCTGCCTTCGATAGCTCTCAGCAGCGTCAGCTTGTCCGCGTATTCTATATCCGCGCCTACCGGGATACCGTATGCGAGACGCGTTATCTTTACGCCGAGAGGTCTTATTATACGCGAAAGGTACATGGCGGTCGTCTCGCCTTCGATCGTAGCGTTCGTGGCTATCATTACCTCTTTTACGTCGTTCTTCTTTATCCTTTCGATAAGCGAGGATATGTTAAGATCCTCGGGACCTTTACCGTTACGAGGCGAAAGGCAACCGCCGAGAACGTGGTAGACGCCTGTGTATTCTTTTATTTTTTCGAATGATTGGATCGCCTTCGGATCTTCGACCACGCATACGAGGGTGCGGTCGCGAGCGGCGTCAGAGCATATCGGGCAAAGCTCGCCAGCGGTCATGTTTCCGCATTCGGCGCACGAATGTATCGAGGATCTTCCGTCTGCTATTGCGGAAAGGAAGTCCGAAGCCTGCTCGTCCGACATTTCAAGCATGCCGAACGCCATTCTTTCCGCGCTCTTTCTTCCTACTCCCGGAAGCCGTCTGAACGCTTCCACCATTTTTTCGAGCGGAAGTATGAATTCTCCCATGTTATCAGAAGAGACCGGGCATCATTCCGCCCATACCGCCCGTTATCTTGGACATTTCGGAGCTTGAAGCGTCCTCTACGGTCTTTATCGCTTCGTTGACTCCCGCGGTTATAACGTCGGAGAGCGTTTCTATATCGTCGGGATCGACTATATCGGGGCTTATGTCTATGGAAAGTATCTCTTTTTTGCCGTTGATCTTTACCACGACCGCGCCGCCGCCCGCTTTTATCTCGTATTCCTTGGCTTCAAGCTCGGCTTGAGTTTCCGCCATTTGCTCCTGCATTTTCTGTGCCTGCTTCAGCATGCTCTGCATATTTGCGGGACCGCTCGTGTATTCCTTCGGTATTCTTGCTTTCATCTATGTGTTCTCCTTGCTTTTTATGATTTCGTTACTGATTTAAAGCTCGTTTGTAAGCTCGTCTATGGGGGAAGAGTCTTCGTCTCGCGCGACCTCGCGGAACTCAAATGCGCTCGGCGGGACCGTCTTTCCCGTTATTACAGTCGAAAGCTCGGAAAGAGCGTTCTTCATCTCCGGGGTGTCGAGCATTACCGCGGCTATTCCGCCTTCCACGCGGATAAGTATCTTATTTCCGTCCTCGTATGCTTTTGAAAGCTTCATAAACGGCGCCATGGAAGGATTGGTCTCAGATGTCCGTTTTACCGCCTCTATCCACCATGTTATGGGTTTAAGTCCCGTGCGTACCGCCTTTTTGCTCTCGGCGGGCGATACCGTTTCCGGTATCTTTTCCGAAACGACGGATTTTTTGAACATCACGGTATCCTTAGCCGCCGCTACGGGGGCTGAGACCGCGGGATTTACGGTCACGGCGCCCGAGGCGAGCGCCGCAAGCTTTTCTTCAAGCGCGGATATCCTTGAAACGATACCCTCCGGCAGAGCGTCGAGCTTTTCGTCGCACATTTTAAGAAGCGCCATTTCGGCGCATATGCGTTTCGAAGCGCCGTTTCTCTGCATATCCGTAAAAGCGTTCTCTATAAGTCTGCAATGTCGCATGATACACGGAGTTGAAAGCGCGTTTGCAAGCTCAGAGAGCGTAGTTGTCTCATCGTCGGTAAGATCGAGATATGCGGAAGGATCCTTTGTCGTCTTGAATACGAGCATGTCGCGGTAAAGATCCGCAAGCTCTTGCCAAAACACAGAGATCTCCTTTGCCGATGACGCAATCTCCTCGGTCATCGAGAACAGAGCGTCCGTATCCTTCGCTATTACCGCTTTTGCGGTCCTTATCGCCTGATCGCGTCCGAGTGCGCCGGTGACCGCTCTTACCGTTTGGACGGTGACTTCTTTTCCGTCGCCCGCACACAGTTCAAGCAGACTTATGGCGTCTCTCATTCCGCCCTGCGACATTTTGGCTATCGTTTTGGCGGCGTCCGGGGTTATGCTTATGCCCTCGTTTTCCGATATATAGAGAAGTCTGTCGGCTATTACGCCCGTGGCAATCTTTCTGAATTCGAATTTCTGACATCTTGAAAGTATCGTTGCGGGGATCTTATGTTGTTCCGTCGTTGCGAGTATGAATACGACGTTCGACGGAGGTTCTTCGAGCGTTTTTAAAAGAGCGTTGAACGCGCTCTGAGTGAGCATGTGTACCTCGTCGATGATATAGACTCTGTTTTTGAGCGCCGAGGGGGCGTACATTACGGTCTCGCGTATATCTCTTATATAATCGACTCCGGTGTTTGAAGCCGCGTCCATTTCGACGACGTCCGTAGCAAGCTCGCTGTCTATCGCTTTGCAAGCCTCGCATTTTCCGCAAGGGTCTCCGTTTTGCGGATCGAGGCAATTGACTGCCTTTGCGAGCAGTTTTGCACACGTCGTTTTTCCTACTCCGTGCGATCCGCAGAAAAGATACGCATGACTGTATTTTCCGGTGCTTATCTCGTACCTGAGTACAGACGTTATGTGATCCTGTCCCCATACCGAGTCAAAGCTCTTCGGTCTCCATTTTCTGTATAATGCCTGGTGCATTGCATGCGGCTCCTTTCTTTTCGTTTTAAGATCTTATCGCGCGCGCGTAAATAAAGAGACAAGGTACAAAATAAGATCATACACCTCACTTCGAACATGGCGGTATATGCGTTAACCGTGGCTCTCGCTCGGAACAGGCACCCTTGTGGCACATCAAACTCATCGCTTAATGCTGCTCGGTGCGCCCGCCTGACATGGTTCACAACTGTTGATTGCACAAGACCCATTCGTCAACACGATCACCTACGGCGCAGACCATACACGACCAGCCCTCGGATCGGAAACCACCCCTGCTATAGCGGATTGCAGGTTACAGGGCACCGCTGGCTCCCCGGCCGGTATGATCTTATTTTATATCTCGTCTCAAGCATATTATATCAGAGAATGGAGCGTTTTGCAAGGGATATTTAAAAATTTCAAAAAAAATTTAATATTTGTGACCGTTTACCGTGTTTTCGAATACTATTTTAGAGAGCGGCAAGACTCAAAGATATGGCGATCAAATGAAGATAAGACAGAAAAACATTCGAAAGGAAGGAAATTATGACGGCTGAAAACGATTACGGTCAACTTGTTATAGCGGTAAAAACGGCGGGAGGTGCGCTTCCGGTAGAGAATGCGGTGGTCACGGTAAAGAATACCGACGGAACTATAATATCGATATTTTTTACCGATAGGAACGGCAGGACTCCGAAGCTCAAGCTGAGTGCGCCTCCGATAGCGAACAGCGAAGCTCCGGATCCCTCGGGTCCCGCGTTTTTTACCTACAATGTCGATACGGACAGAGAAGGCTATACGAGCGTAAGGAACATAGGCGTTCCGATATACCCGGGGATAACGTCGATACAACCGGTAGAGCTTGTTCCGATCCCGGAGGGAAGCTCGGAGTTTTATAACGACGTTACCGAGTTTACCGAGAGCACGCCTCCCGGGCTTTAACGATATCTATACGAGGAAAGGAGAAAAAGATTTGAACGGAATAGAAAGACCGGTCATACCCGAGAGCGTTACCGTACATTTGGGGCGTCCCGACGAAGCGGCGGCGAACGTCACGGTAAGCTTTCCCGACTACATAAAGAACGTTGCGTCGAGCGAGATATATCCTACGTGGCCGGATAGTGCGCTGAGGGCGAATATTTACGCGCAGATATCCTTTGCGCTAAACCGCATATATACCGAATTCTATCGCTCGCGCGGATATGATTTCGATATAACGAATTCAACGGCGGTCGATCAGTTTTTTGTGCTCGGAAGAGATATTTTCGAAAACATAAGTCAAATAGTCGACGAGATATTCAACAGTTACGTAGTAAGGCGCGGAAGCGTCGAGCCGCTCTTTACGCAGTATTGTAACGGAACCACGAGCACGTGCGACGGACTTTCGCAATGGGGGACCGTTGCGCTTGCCGATAACGGGCTTACGTCTTATGAGATATTACGCACGTTTTACGGCGACGATATAGATATAGTTACCGATGTTCCGGTTGAAGCGATAACGGCGAGCGTACCGCCGAGAGCCTTGAGGCTCGGAAGTACGGGAAACGACGTTCAATCGATACAGGTGAGGCTGAACAGGATATCGACGAATTTTCCCGCGATACCGAAAATAGACAGTCCGAACGGAGTTTTCGCTCAAAGCACGGAGGAAGCGGTCGAGGAGTTTCAAAGAGCGTTCGATCTTACGCCAGACGGTATAGTGGGAGAAGCCACCTGGTATAAGATACAGTTCGTCTACAACGGCGTAAAGCGACTGAGCGAGCTTGATTCCGAGGGGCTTTCCGCCGAGGAGCTTTCAAGACAGTTTCCGCGTGATCTCGGCGAAGGTGATAGCGGAAGCTCCGTGCGATTGGTACAGTATTTCCTTTCGTATGTCGCGCTCTATGAGCCGGTAGTGCCCGCGCCCGTCCAGGACGGTATATACGGACCGAGAACGGCGGAGAGCGTCGGAGCGTTTCAAAGGCTTTACGGACTTAACGAGACAGGCGTTACCGATGAAGCGACCTATTCCGCGCTTTATGACGCTTACAGAGGTATAATAACCTCGCTTCCCGATTCTCAGTTCGTCGGAAGAGCGAGACCTTACCCCGGATTTGTCGTAACGATCGGGCAGGCAAACGAATACGTAAGAGCTTTACAGGAGTATCTTAACGTCATATCAGAGACCTACCCCGAGATCCCTTCGGTTGCGGCGGACGGTATCTTCGGAACTGAGACCGAAAACGCGGTCATTGCATTTCAGAGGCTTTACGGGCTTCCCGAAAACGGTATAGTGGCGTTTTCCACTTGGAACGCGATAGCTTCTCTTTACGACGACCTCGTAAAAGGCGGTATAGTAAGCGAGGGGCAGTTTCCGGGCGAGAACGCATTCAGCGGTTCGTAGAAAAAGAACGGAGGAAACGGTATGGATATCGGAAACGGGATCTATTTTATGGACGACAGTCGGCGCGCGGTCGCCGATCTTCAGATGTGGCTGCGCGAGATATCTCGCGCTTCGGGTCAGATGCCGAGCATATATATAGACGGAATATACGGTCCCGAGACCGAAAGCGCGGTCTCGGATTTTCAAATGGCAAACGGTCTGCCTGTTACGGGGCGGACGGATCTTGCTACGTTTAACGCGATCTACGGAGAGTTTTTAGCTATCGTTCCGATTTCGGAACAAAGCTTTGCGGGTGCGGAGAACGGAGCAATGGCGCTCGGAGACGCTTTTGACGGAGTTTTGGTGCTTCAAGTACTCTTACGTCGGCTTGCCGAAGATGACGAAAGCTTCTTTGTGGAAACGACGGGAGTGTTTGATGCTCAAACGGAGACCGCCGTAAAAAGGCTTCAGGCGGTATTCGGCGTAGAGGAGGACGGAAGGGTGACGGTATTGCTTTGGAGAAAGCTTCTTGCGCTTGAACAAAAAAGACTTCCCGGAACATAAAAAAACGCACCCGCAATCGAAGTTTTTTTCGTTTGAGGGTGCGTTTTTAGGTTATTGTTTAGGGTAAACCCTTGCTATCGTTTCGACGTTTATACATGCGTAAGTCGCCGGACCGCCCGATTGGTTTTCTGTGTAGAAGGAGAGCGTTCCCGTGATAACGACGGGATTTAGGTAATTGCCGTTTTGAACAGGCAAGCTTAGACCTTCGGCAATTTCGCCGAGTTCTATCGACCAGGCTTCATAATAATTGTCGAGACCTGTGAGATATTTATAACGCATTCCAGTCTCATCAACGTTATATATCGTGTGGTGCCCGACAAGCATTACTTTTTTGCCGTTAAGATCGCTCGTCGTGCAATTTGAATTATAGTCGGTTATCGTTTGCTTTATATCGGAAGCGGACATGAGTCGCGCGTCTATGTCATATTTCGAACTTTCCGTGTAATTCACGGTCTCGGTAACGAGAATGCATTCGCTATCCATGAAAGTGCCTATAAACGTTGTGAACGCACCCGGAACCGCAGATATACCCTCGGCAAATTGTATTTCAAAATAAGTATCACAACAGTTCGTGGGGTCCATAGCTATTATTACATCGGAAACAAATTCTGATTTTTCGAAATCATAAAGATAAGAATACTTACCGCTGATCGCTACCGTTTTACCTTTATAGTCTTCGTAATTGTTTGATATAGCGAGCAGTGTTGTGTAGAGCACGTCCTCGGTACAACCGGAGAAGTTGTAGTCGACATCAACATCTACGTATCCGTAACCGTGTTCTTCGCATGCTACGGCAGAGAAGAGCATTGCTGCGATGAGCATGAATAGCATTATTCTTTTTTTCATTTTAACATCCTTTCGCGCGCGATCAGGCGGTCTTTTTTACTGCTCCGATCAGGGTGAACGCTCCGAATACCGCCATATTGGCAAGTACTATCGTCGGTCCTACGGGCGTTGCCGCGAGAATGGATATCAACATTCCGAGGGTAGCGCAACAGACGGAGATGACGGAAGAGCAAATGATTACTTTTTTGAAGCTCTTGAATATTCGCATAGCGGAGAGCGCGGGAAAGGTTATAAGCGCGGATATGAGCAACGCTCCGACCATGTTCATGGAGATGACTATGACTACGCCGGTTATCACCGCTATCAGAGTGTTGTAGATCTCCGATCTTGTTCCCGTTGCGGACGCAAAGCTCTCGTCAAACGTTATAGCGAATATCTTGTGGTAGAAGAATATGAATACGAAAAGCACGGCGACGGCAAGCACGGCGCAGGTAAAAACCTCGCTCTTGCTTATCGTGATTATGTTTGCCGAGCCGAACAGAGTAGAGCACACGTCTCCGCCTATGTTCGCGCTTGCCGGCGAAACGCTCAGTACCGTGTATCCGAGGGCGAGCGAGCCTGCCGAGATCATCGCGATCGCGGCGTCTCCTTGTACGCGCTTTCCGGAATGAATCCTCAGTAAGAGCACCGCCGCTACTATGGTGAACGGAAGCGCTATGTACATAGGCGTAAAGCTTGCCGCGGTGGCTATCGCGGTAGCGCCGAACGCTACGTGAGAAAGTCCGTCGCCTATCATCGAAAAGCGCTTAAGGACGAGAGTAACGCCGAGGAGAGCCGCACAGAGCGAAACGAGTATCAGAACTACGGTAGAATAGCGTAGCGTAGGAAAGTTTTTGTAATACATCAATATCTTCTCCACGGTCTCATTCTCCTTTCGTTCCGATAAACGTTTTCGATGTGTCGCTTGCAATGTAATCCTCTTTCTTTCCGAAGAAAAGAGGCGTGTGGCTTATGTGAAGTATGTGCGAAGCGTAACGCGTCGCCGCGGGAATGTCATGAGATATCATGATGACGGTTATTCCCGAGCGGTTCAGCTCTTCTATGACCGAGTACATGTCGGCGGTTACCTTTGGGTCAAGTCCCGCTACCGGTTCGTCAAGAAGTATCAACCTTGACGAAGCGCATAAAGCACGGGCAAGGAGCACTCTTTGCTGCTGACCTCCCGAAAGCTCACGATAGCAACGGTTTGCTATCGTATCTATCCCCAAACGCTTCATATTATCCTCCGCGCGCGCGCGAAGCTCGCGTGAAAAGAACGGGAAAAGTCCGCATTTGTTGAGACAACCGGACATAACAACCTCTTTTACAGAAGCCGGAAAATCCCGTTGGACCGACGTCTGCTGCGGCAGATATCCTATTTCGGTCTTGATAAGCCCTTCTCCGAAGGTTATCTTACCCGCAGTCGGAGATTTCAGACCGAGCAGGTTTTTCATGAGCGTGCTCTTTCCCGAGCCGTTTTCTCCGACTACGCACAGATAGTCGCCCTTGTTTACTTCAAATGAAAGATCTTCGATTATGTTTTTTCCCTCGTACCCGAGGGAGACGTTTTCGCATTTTATAAGAGCCATATTGATTTGCCTTTCGTGTGACCCGTAAACGGGAAAATGGGGGTCAGTTCGTACTGCCGAGTGCCGCGGTGAGAACCGAGAGGTTGTCTTCCATTATCTTTAAGTACGAAGCGCCTTCCTCTATGTCCTTTCTCGTTACGGATTGCATGGAGTTCATTTTGAGCTTGACGCAACCCGTATCCACGCATATCGCGTCCGCAAGCGAGGAATCCGAGCTTCCGTCTATCGTTATGACCGCCGGGAGCGAGAGCTCTTTTACCTTGTCGGTGAGCGTTTTTCTCATCTCTATCGTGGCGTTCGATTCGGTCGAGCAACCGCTGAACGCGGCATAGTAGTTTATGCCGTAATCATGCGTAAGATATACGAACGGGAAACGGTCCGCAAATACGAGCGTGTCGCACCTTGCGTTTTCAACGGCTTTTTCGTATCTTGAATCGAGATCCGCGAGCTTCGATTTGTACTCGTTTGCGTTGGAAGCGTAATATTCGGCGTTTGGGGCGTCCTTTTCGGAGAATACCTCGGCAAGCTTCGTTACCACTGCCGAAGCGTTCTTGAGCGACGTCCAAACATGCTCGTCGCCCTCGTGCTCGTGATCGTGACCCTCGTGCTCGTGATCGTGACCCTCGTGCTCGTGTTCATGCTCATGGTCGTGATCGTCTTCGTCGGACGAAAGCTCCGCGGTTATAAGCTCCGTAAGATCGGTGAGCTTTACTATGATCGCGTCCGTGTTTCCGGCGGCTGAGAGCGCGTCGTCCACCCACGTTTCGTCCGAAACTCCGCCGACACATACGAATACGTCGGCTTTGCTCAGCGCTTCGAGCGTCTTTACCGTGGGCGAGAAGTTGTGCAGATCCGCGCCGTTGCTCTGGAGCAGAGTGAGAGTTACCTTTTCTCCTCCTACGTTCTTTGCAAGGTCGAACGGGGGAAAGATCGTGCAAACGACGTTCAGATCTCCGCTACCTTCCTTGTAAAGCTCTCCGCTTTTGGAGCAGGAGACGAGCGTCCCCAAGCTTGCGGTAATTATCGCGGCGGCGGTAAGAAGTATCAACACCCCGCGCTTTATGCTGTGTCTTTTCTTAGATAAGTTCATCTTGGTTCCTTTCGGTCTTTGTATTTGAATATTTACGCTTTGCTTTGACATGCGCGGCAAAGTCCGTAGAAGATCGTCTGAGTCCTGCTCACGGTAAAGCCGTGATGACTCAAAAAATGCTCGTCCATTCGGCTTATAAATCCGCAGTCTACGCAGGCGGTGGAGCCGCACTCCGTACATTTCAAGTGGAAATGCTCGCGGTGAGAGCCGTTGTAGCGGTACCGTGCGCTCTCTCCCACGCCTCCCATGAATCTTGAAACGCTTCCGTCTTCGACGAAATGCTCAAGACTGCGGTATACGGTCGTCTTGGATACCGTATCTCCGACCGCGTTTATTATGTCGTCGGCGCTCAGACATTCGCCGCTCTCTTTGAGATAGGCGAGCACGAGCTCGCGTTGCTTCGTTTTGTATCCGCCGTCTCTGTTCAATTCAAAACACCTCTTTTTTCGATCGGCTTCATTTTTATATCGATGTGCGAAATTGAAACACGGTTTCAAATTCGAATATGATTTTATCATTACAAAGTGAACCTATCGTGACTTCATGGTTAATTTATTGTGAACCCTGCAGAACGCGTACCGCCGCGGATCGGCGCTTTCAAAGACTGCAAAAACCGTGATTGGTCAAAATGCTAAAAGACAGAACGCGCCTTTTGTACATATTGCGCGTTATATAAAGCGATGTTTGTTTTTTGCATTACGACATTGAAAAAATACATTGATAAAAAAAGAAGCGAATGATATAATGATACATACCAAAATGTTATTTGCGAAGGAGAGCAAATTATGAAGAAAATTCGGATACTTGCACTTGTTCTTGCGGTTCTGATGCTTCCTCTTTCCGTGCTTATCGGTTGTAACAGGCACGAAGACGATGAAACTAAAGATCCCGATACGTGCAGTCATAAGTGGGGAAAGTGGGAGACTCTCGTCGAGAGAGACTGTACCCATGAGCAGGTAAGAAAGAGAACGTGTCGTCTCTGTAATACCTCCGAGACCGAAACGAAGCCCGCGTGGGGACATTCGCTCGGTACGTGGGTATCGGACAACAACGCTTCCTGTACCGCGGACGGAACCAAGTCCAAGGTATGTGATATCTGCGGATATAAGGAGACCACAGAGGACGTAGGATCCGCGCTCGGACATACGTTCCTTGAAAGCGGTTACAGAGTCTCCGAGGACGACGAGTATATCGAGATAGCCACTTGTATAAAGTGCGAGAAGGCTACCGATAAGAGACTTCTCGGACTCGAGATAGACTTTGAAGGCGATAAGAGCCACCTCAGCTACACCAAGCTTGAAGACTACTATGTCGAGGGCGCGGGCAGCGTAGAGAGCAAGACCGAGACCGTCGGAGAGGGCGAGGACGCAAAGTCCAATACATACCTCACCATAATGAGGACCGACAAGATGTTTGCCGGTAACTCCGCGTTCGGACTTACGCTTTATCCCAGAGCCGCTATGCTCAAGGGCACGAGCGCAAGCAATTCTCCTTTCTATGTCGTTGAGTTCGACGTAAGAATAAGCAAGGATAACACCAAGGATCTCGTTCTTCTTTCCGGAACGAAGAAGGGTGCTACCGAAAACTTCATTAAATATAATTCGGAGGACGGTACTCTCGTTACCGCTGCCGGAGCTATCTACACTCTTAAGGAAGCCGACTACGACCGCTGGCTTAATATAGCCGTGGTCCTTAACGACGGAACCAAGGAGTACACCGTTTATGTTGATGGCTATCAGCTCGTTTACGCAAACGGAAACGATGTAGCTACCAAGATATCCTACGCTAACGAGGACGGTTACTTCCTCGGCTACGATCTTGAAAATCTTAAGATCGGTCTTGCCGAAGGCGCGGGAGTCGCTTCGAGCTTCGATATCGATAATATCTATCATTATATCGGAACTCAGCCCAAGAACTACAAGGGCTCTGCCGATCCGGAATATAACATTTATGTAACCAACAACGGCGATAAGATAGTATACAAGAAGCTTGATTCCGAGTGCACGCATACGTGGGGAACTACTAAGACCGTTGCTCATACCTGTGTTACCACCGGTTACAGTATACATACTTGTACGAAGTGCGGCGGTCAGGAAATATTCGATGTTTCCACCGATGCGCTTAAAAATCACAACTTTGTGCAGAGTGGCGTGACCGAAGCTACCTGTACCGACGCTAAGTTCATAAGCTATCAGTGCACGATCTGCGGTTGCAAGGACGGTAAGTCGGAGGGTAGTTCTCTTGGACACGAGATAGATCGTAGCGCCGCTACCACGAAGGTCATAGCGCCTACTTGTGTTGACGAAGGCTATACCACCGGTAAGTGCATACGCTGCGGTATAGACTATGAGGTCGATCCCGTTGCCGCGCTTGGTCATGAAATAGATTACGATAATGCCGAAAGCTACACCGTTGTAGCTCCCACATGCTTAAACGAGGGCTATACAAAGGGACATTGTAAGAGATGTGAGGTAAGCGATTACGTAACCGATACGAAGGCGGCTCTCGGACATAAGCTTGACAAGAAAGCCGAGGATTACGTAAAGGTCGAAGCCGACTGCGTTACCGACGGTTACGAGGAGAGCACCTGCGGAAGAGAAGGCTGCTCCGTTAAGTATAAGACAAACGAAGTCAAGGCTTACGGTCATTCCGTAGTCTCCAAGATAGTCACCGAGGGAGGCGTAAGCAAGGTCGTTTCCTCTTGCTCCAGATGCGAGACCGTTGTAGGCGAGCGCGAGGTATCGACGAAGGTTCCGGATTATAAGGAGCTTAGAGCCCTTATAGGCGAATCCAACATGCTCGGCAATTCTCTCTATCATTTCGACGACGGAAGCCTTTCGACGATCGGAGATGATACGAAGATCAGCGATAGCGTCGAAGGTTTCGTTCCGCGTTACGCTAAGTTCACGGTAAAGAAAGACAGTCACAAAGCCGGAAACAGTTACATGGAAATGGTCTATTCCCCCGCGAAAAAGCAGGGAAGTGATGGAGTCCATGCGTACTTTGAATTTGGACTCGTTTCCGACGGAGTTACGAACGGCAAGGATATAACCGTCGAGATGTCCTTCAGAATCCCCGACGGTAAGAGCGAGGTCGCTCCGATGAACGTGACTCTTATGGACCGTAGCAAGAAAGCTTATACCGGAAATCATGACGTTGGATTCTTCAGTTTCGATAAGACCGGTTCGGTAACACTTGCAAGTGGTCTTAAGATAGCTCAGCTTAAGCAGGGCGAATGGACCCGACTTGCGTTCGTGTTCCATGCTTCCGAATGTACCTTTGACGTTTACGTTGACGGCGTCATGATCGAAAATAACGTCAGAATAGAACGTAAAATGGAAATCGATGAGTTCTTCCCGACCGGCGTTCGTATAAACACGTATGATCAGAGCACGACTGCTCCGACCAGATACCTTGATATCGACGAGGTATATGCGTACTATTCGAGCATTCCCGCTTATGTAACCGGCGTTAAGCTTAACGAAAAGTCCGGACTCAGCGGTACTTTGGACGCCAACAAGAATTCTACCGACGATAACGGAGCTTACCTTACTCAGTATGTCTTCTGCGAGGCGGGTATATCTCAGATATGTGGGGGGCTTGTATCTAAGAAAAACACGCGCTTCTACATAGATTCGGCTAACGGAAACGCGCTTCACTATATAAAGAACTCTAATGTGGCGAATATTCCCGGTTTTATGGATGACAGTAAGTCGGATTCTTACATAGACGTCAATATCGGATACGGCGATTTGAAGATAAGCGACGATACGACGATACAGGGCGTCAAGCATCAGTATAAGAATATTGTATTCGAGACCGATCTCGTTATAAACGAGGGAACCGGAAACTTCAATATCATAACGGGACGTAAGGTAGACAGTGGTACAAATAAGGAACTCACCTTCCTTCAGTATAGCGACGGCAAGATAGTATCTAACGGCGACGTGATCATAAGCGACGTTAAGAAGGGCGAAAATTATACCGTAGCCGTCGTTATGAGAGAGCATGACTACAATTACGATATCTATATCAACGGATATCTCATGAGAGAAAGAGTTGCATATCCTTCCTCTTACAGTCTCGGCGGCGATGTCTCAAGTGCGCTCTTCAGAATGTTCTACACGACAGGCGATATGGATGTTCTGATCTCCAATCTCAGAATATACGGCGGATCCGATGTTCCGGAGCTTAACTACGGACTTGCCGAGATTGTTAAGGTCAGCGGCAAGCTCACGACGAACGTTGTTTCCTTCACCGAGGATTACGACTATTCCGTACATTATCCCACCGACAAGAGAGCCAACGGCGATTACATCTACGACAGTAAAAACAGTACGCTTGAGATAGTTTCCGGTCTTAACAAGCCGATAAACGATTTTAATCTCGGAATGATAAAGGTCGATAAGGACGGAAATACCGGAGACGACGCGGACGACGCTTCCGCTGTATGGGCGCTTAAGACGGGCGATTGGAAGTCCAATTGCACGACGGCGAACGGCGAGCTCGGCGGACTTATGTTCTATCCCAAGAATGTTACAATGACGGCGGACGGCTATTACGATCTGACCGGATATGAATCCATAACCTTCAGATATTATGTTGCCGAGAGCGCGGGATATAAGTTCCTTATAACTCTCAACTGCCCTCGCGTAAATAACGCGAACTGCTATTTCACCCACTACGTAACTATCGAAGCGGACGACACGGGTTGGCATGAGCTTACCGTTGAGCTTTCGAAGTTCGGTAAGAACAATGCCGCGGCGTGGGATAAGATCACTAACATAACCTTCAACTTCTCCGGTTGGGCAAACGCGGGTCTCGGAGCTACCGGCGGAACCGCAGGAAAGCTCGGAGACGGAACCACCCTCTATATAGCGGGTATAGACCTTAATTCCAAGGGCACCGATATAGAGCTCGGCTTCTACGGCAAGAACACCTGCTGCAAGGATGGCAATCATTCGCTCGGCGAGGTTAATACTGTTGAGGCTACCGCGCATGTCAATAAGTACGAGTACAGAAAGTGCGTAAAGCCCGGATGCGAATACATCGAGCTTAAGGAATACGAGGGAACCGCTACCGGACACGTTCCGACGGGCGAGAAGATCGCGGCGACTTCCAAGGACGCAACATGTACGAGCGACGGAATAGCATATTACGAGGTCGACTGCGAGGTATGCGGAAAGATAACCGTAGGCGAAAAGATCTACAAGACCGGACATAAGTGGGTCAAGAGCACTGACGAAACGCTTCATAAGGCTCCCACATGTACCGAAGACGGATATGACACTTACGTCTGCTCCGGCTGCGAGGCGACCGCAAAGGTCACCATTGCCGCAAGCGGACATAAGAAGGACGAAAACGTTGACACGATAACCGTAAATCCCTCCTGTACGGAAGGCGGATATAAGCAGGATCATTGCTCCGTATGTCAGCAGGATTATAAGTACGATGAGGTCGGCGCGCTTGATCACGATAAGGTAGTCGACACAGTCATAAACGAAGGCAGTTGTACCGAGGACAGAGTCATAGCATATAAGTGCACGAGATGCGAATGGACCGAGACCGTCACCACCACGGCAAAGGGCCATGACTATAAGGATTGGACTACCGTAACTCCCGCGGGTTGCGGCGACGGACTTGAAAAGCGCGAGTGTAAGAACTGCGAGCATTACGAGACCAGGTCCATACCCGGAACCGGAAAGCATAACTACAATAAGATCAGTGAGACCATTCCGACCTGCGGAAAAGACGGTTCAAGGCTTTACAGATGTACTCTGTGCGGACATGAAAAGACCGATAAGATCGACGCGACGGGTGATCACGATTACGATGAATCGAATCTTAAGAAGGTCGAGCCTACGGCAAATTCGGAAGGTTATGATTACTACGAATGTAAGGTATGTCATGATCATAAGATCGTAAAGACTTATCCCGCAGTGTTCGAGGGAACTCAGGATCTTGTGTTCGATATTTCCGGCGACATCGCGATCGTAGGTAAGTATACGGGAACGGAGACCGAGATAGTTATTCCCGGAACTTACGCAGGTAAGCCCGTTGTAGTCTCCAAGAAGGCGTTCAGCGGCAATACCAATATCACCTCCGTAACTCTCGGAAAGGGCGCAACTCTCGCGCAGAATGCGTTTGCGGATTGTACCGCTCTTAAGACCGTTGTTCTCGGAAGCGATATGACCGAGATCGGCGTAGGAGTATTCAAGGGTTGTACCGCGCTTGAGGCGATAACTATTCCCGCAAGCGTAACTAAGATAGACATGCAGGCGTTCATGGATTGTACCTCTCTTAAGACGGTAACTCTCCTCGGAACTCCTACGGCTATCGAGGCTAACGCGTTCGGCGGTTGCACCGCGCTTGAGACGGTCAACTATGTAGGTCAGAAGGCTATCCAGGCGGGCGAAGCATATGTCGCGCTCGGAAACGATAAGTTCTTCGGAGCTACATGGAAGTGCGACTATAAGACAAATTCTTAACAAAGTAACTAAAGACCCGAGGGGAAACCCTCGGGTCTTGTGTTTTGAAATCAAAGCCCCTATGATGTAATATCAAATCTTACACAATAGCCAATGTAGGAGAAGTTCTTTTGTTTACTTTTCTTCCAAGAAAAGTAAAGATACCAAAGCCTCTATGATGTAATATCAAACTTTACACAGTACCAATGTAGGAGAAGTTCTTTTGTTTACTTTTCTTCCAAGAAAAGTAAAGATACCAAAGCCTCTATGATGTAATATCAAACTTTACACAGTACCAATGTAGGAGAAGTTCTTTTGCTTACTTTTCTTTCAAGAAAAGTAAGTTTTCATTTCAAGAAAAGCAAAGACGCCGAAGCCTCTATGATGTAATATCAAATTTTAAACAATGGCGATGTAGGAGAAGCTCTTTTGCCTACTTTTCTTTCAAGAAAAGTAGGTTGGTTAAAATGCATAAGTGAAAAGCGATAAGAAAAGAAAATAATTTATAATGATGAAGGCGCAAAGCACTTGACATATCGGGGTGTGTGTGATATAATAAAAAACGTAGAGATCAAGCGTATTTTGACGTTTTTCGCGGACGCGCGAGGGACGTATGCGATGCGGTCTTGAAGCTATGCGTTTCGTTTTTAAAACGGTGCGGAGAAAGATAAAAAAGATCCGAAAAAAGAAAGGAAGTCCTGTATGAAAAAAGTTGGCGTAATTATGGGAAGCGATAGCGATCTCGGAGTCGTAGAGAAGGCTGTAAACACGTTGAAGGATTTTGGAGTACCCACCGAGGTGCACGTTTTTTCCGCACACAGAACCCCTGCTCAGGCGGCGGAGTTTGCAAAGAACGCGAAGGATAACGGATTTGGCGCGATAATCTGTGCAGCCGGAATGGCGGCTCACCTTGCCGGCGCGATCGCCGCGAACACGCTCCTTCCGGTCATCGGAATACCGATAAAGAGCAAGTCTCTTGACGGTATAGACGCGCTTCTGTCCACGGTACAAATGCCCTCGGGAGTACCGGTAGCGACTGTTGGTATAGACGGTGCGGTGAATTCTGCGCTTTTGGCGGTGCAGATACTTGCGACTTCCGACGAAGAGCTTTACGCGAAGCTCGTTTCTCACCGCGCGGAAGCGGCAAACAAGGTCCTTGACAAGAACAAGGCGATAGAAGAAAAGTTCAACTGAAATGCGACAACCGCACACGTATCGGGCGTATAAAAACGCACCGATACGCTTGCGGCTTTGTTATTTTAAATTCAAACATAATTTTTTAGTCTTAAAAAAGAAAGGGTATGATCAAAATGGAAGACAAATTAAGAGAAGAATGTGGAATACTCGGAATATATTCTTCTGTAAAAAGCGAGCTTGCGTCGTCTGTGTACTACGGACTTTATGCACTTCAGCACAGGGGACAGGAAAGCTGCGGAATGGTCGTCAATAACGGAGGGGAGTTCAAGACCTATAAGGATTCGGGTCTTGTGAACGAGGTCTTTACTAAGGACGTTCTCCGCGATCTCGGCATAGGCAATATGGCGCTCGGTCACGTAAGATACGGAACCGTGGATTCAAAGGACCGTATAAACGCTCAGCCTATGATAATAAACCATTTGAAGGGCAAGCTGGCTATCGCTCATAATGGCAGTATAGTCAACGCAGCCAATCTTCGTACCGAGCTTGAAATGAACGGCTCTATCTTCCATACCTCAAGCGACGCCGAGGTCATATCGTACGCTATCATAAGAGAGCGTATGAGTTCCGAGAATATAGAGGAGGCAATAGACCGCGCCATGTCCAAAATAAAGGGCGCGTATTCTATCGTTATAATGACTCCTTCGAAGATGATAGCTTTAAGAGACGAAAACGGATTCCGCCCTCTTTGTTACGGTCAGAGAGAGGACGGAAGTTACGTTATAGCTTCCGAAAGCTGCGCGCTCGATTCGATAGGCGCGAAATTCATACGCGATATAGAGCCCGGCGAGATAGTTACCTTCTCGCACGACGGCATAAAGAGCATTACCGCGCATTGCGGAAAGCAAAAGGAAGCCTTCTGCGTGTTCGAATATATATATTTTTCACGTCCCGATTCGGTCGTAGAGGGTTGCTCCGTCCATGCGGCGAGAGTACGTGCGGGCGAACTGCTCGCCGAATCCAGCCCCGTTGAAGCGGACGTCGTTATAGGCGTTCCGGACTCCGGTCTTGACGCGGCGGTCGGATATTCAAGAGCGTCCGGTATTCCTTACGGAATAGGACTCATAAAGAACAAATACATAGGAAGAACGTTTATAGACCCCGGTCAGAGCGTTCGCGAGGATAAGGTAAGGATAAAGCTCAACCCCGTAGCCGAAACGCTTAAGGGTAAGAGAGTCGTAATGGTAGACGATTCGATAGTAAGAGGCACTACCTGCGCGAGGATAGTCAAGCTTATAAGAAACGCCGGCGCAAAGGAAGTGCATATGCGTGTTTCCTCGCCTCCGTTCCTCAATCCCTGCTACTACGGAACCGATATAGATTCCAAGGAGCGCCTTATAGCGAATAATCACACGATAGACGAGATACGCGATATAATAGGCGTCGATACGCTCGGATATCTCGGAATAGACGACGCGAAGCGCATAGCGGATAAGAGCCATTGCAAGGGCTTCTGTACGGCTTGCTTCGACGGAGAATATCCGGGAGGCGTCCCGTCGTCGATAAACGAAAAAGATGACCTTGATAGCTAAACCAAGCGTTTATTTATTAACTTTGAAAGGATAACATTACAATGAAAAATTCCAGATCAGAAAGCTACGCGGCGGCGGGCGTTGATATTACCGCCGGATATAAGGCGGTAGAGCTCATGAAGGCTCATATCGCAAGAACTATGACCGGCGGCGTCGTTTCCGACATAGGAGGCTTCGGAGGACTCTTCGAGCTTGACGTCGAGAACATGAAAAAGCCCGTTCTCGTAAGCGGAACGGACGGAGTCGGAACAAAGCTCAAGCTGGCGTTTCTCATGGACAAGCACGATACGGTAGGTATAGACTGTGTTGCCATGTGCGTAAACGACATAATATGCTGCGGAGCAAAGCCGCTCTTCTTCCTTGATTATATAGCGTGCGGAAAGAACGTTCCGGAAAGGATCGCGGATATAGTCAAGGGCGTTTCCGAGGGTTGCGTACAATCCGGTGCGGCGCTCATAGGCGGAGAAACGGCTGAGATGCCGGGATTCTATCCGGTGGACGAGTATGATCTGGCGGGATTTTCGGTCGGAGTTGTAGACAAATGTAAGATACTTGACAATAAGACCGTAAAGGAAGGCGACGTTATCATCGCCATACCCTCAAGCGGAGTACATTCGAACGGCTTTTCGCTCGTTCGTAAGGTGTTCGACGTT
>CAZFQJ010000007.1:0-23169 GCA_964520875.1 uncultured Lachnospiraceae bacterium | reverse complement strand
TATTGAGCTGCGGAAGTATATTGTAAAGCTCCTGCCATGTTCTCGGAGGCTTTAAGCCATTATCCGCGAAGATATCCACGCGATAGAACGCCATTTCGAAGTTCATCGTGGTGGGAAGGAGATACGTAGCGCCGTTAAGCGATGTGGCCTCAAGCGCCGCATGAGAGAACTGAACATTGAACTTACCGGTAGATTCATCGTATACCGGAACCATGAACTCTCCGCTTTCATCTCTCGGGCAGAGAGCGTCGAAGCCTTCGTATTTCTCGTCTCCGACCTTCTTGCCTTCGGGGATCTTATCGCCTTCTTGGTAGTGAGCGCTCAGATCCGCGACCGCGTTACGCAGTCCCCACGATACCGCAGTACCCGAAGCAAGCATAGCGACGTCGGGACCGACGCCCGCAAGTATAGATTCCTGAAGTCCCTGTGCAACATAACGGATATTTACCGCTATGTTAGTCTCCTTCGTAAATCCGGAGTCTATCATTGTACGGAGTATCAGCGCGTCCTCACGGCTGGTGGTGTTCCACATATATATGGTACCTTCGTACTCAGTGCCGCTATTGTCCGTCTTGAAGCCTATTACGTTGTAATCCTTGAAGAAACTCGCAAAGAACGACTTTGCCTCATATCCTATGGAGTAGAAGAATCCGGCTTTTGCCTTGGGCTTCTTCGCGCTCTCGGACTGGATACGCAGGTAATCAAGCTTAAGAGGCTGAGAAAGAGAGGTGTAGAGCCAGTTACTGAGAGCCGTAAGATAGTTCTTGAACGCAAGGAAGTTCGGCGCTATCTCATATTCGTCTCTCGCCATCTTCTCAACGAGGTCTCTTATCGTATCAAGCGTGGCAATATGCTGACCGGTAGCTCCGGTAACCTCGACCAGCTCTTCATATATTCTGTCAAGCTCTATGGCGCAGGTGGTAAGGTCGGTGATGACCTCGGGGATAAGACGGTCGAAGCTATAGTCACGGAGAGAGTCCGGGACGGGACCGGTTATGGTGAGTATCTTCTGATACGCGTTATTGAGCGTGGATATTATGTTCGCGATATCGTATATGTACTCCGCCATATCTCCGAGAACGACTTCAAGCTCTATCGTATTCCAACCTTCTTTAAAATAGAAGAGGTAGTTTACATCGTTTCCGTCGCTATCGGTTCCGCCGAGCATCTCGTTCTGGAACGATGTGTCGTAATTGAACCTTAAGTAGCTCGCTTCCTTAAATTGTATGTCACCGTTTATCCTGATACGTCTTGAGGTGAACATACCCGCCATAGTGTTCTGACGGAATCTCGCCATTATGTTATAAAGTCCTTCCTCTTTAACATACACCTGGTACTGCATGTACTGTCCGACAACGCCGGAGGACGAGATATTATAAACAAGGTTGGAAGGGTGAGAAGGACTATTTATGCTGGAGGTACGGTCGGTACCGGGGAAAAGCACCTGATCGGATACTCTTACCGGGCTTTCCGCTTCAACTATATATACGTCGTCGCCTTCGTACTTCTTGTAGCCCATGCTCTCCCATCTTTCAAGACGGTCGCTATACACCATCTCGTCGTAATATCCGTATATTACTATCTCGGATATCGCGAGAGGCTCTCTCGTCGCCTCGAAGGTTATGTAGTGTTCGCCTTCTTCAAGATAGAACTGGAAAGGCTCAACTGTGTAACCGAGCCAGTCACGAAGGAAGTATGTACGCCACGTAGGATCCTCAACACGGTCGGGACGCATATCGTTGTCCTGAATATCGGTATCCCAGACGTAGTTTCCGGATCCGCCGTTTTCCTTAGCCCACTTGAGGTACGCTTCCTCGTAAGCCGCCGCGTCGGTATAATCGGAAGGCTTAGGCTCACCGTCTCTGTAAAGTTCATCGCTTCCGTTGGTTCCGACATATCTCCACGATCTCGGTATGTAGAGGTAGCGGCACTCGCTGAAGGGAAGCTCTCCGTCGATATAGAACATACGCTCTATCGTCGTCTTGGTACTTACCACTTCTTCTACGCCGTCGCCGTCCTCGTCGAACGTGTAGACAGGACAGTAGAGCAGGTCGATAGAGTACATTCCGCTACGCGGGACGGTTATCTTGTAGCTCGTCTTACCGGTTCCGGGGGTGTAGATACCGGACACGAGGTTGCCGTTATCGTCCTTAGCCTCGAAAGTCTTTGTATCGACATCGGTAAGGACCATACCGGTCTTCAGATAGACCTCGCCTTTTTCAACGAGGGCGTCCGCCGCGTTAAATGTACGCCTGTCGTCCGTTCCCGCCGCAGTCTTATCCGAATACTGTCCTTTGTAGAGATCGTAGCTTGACGTACTTATCAGCTCGATTATCTCTTCGAGTGTACGACCGCCGTATGTATCATCGGTCGAAGCGCTTTCGGAGCTGCTTTCCGCGGATACCGCGATAGGCATCATTCCGACAAGTGTAGCGACCAACAGAAGCATAGCGACAAGTCTGTGTTTGCGCCAGTGTTTCATGTAGGGATCCTCCTGCCAAATTGATATTGGTTTTTAGTTTACAACACGCCTTATTCAGGCGCGCATGCTGGGCTCGGCTGTGTTTTGCTCCTCTGAGCCGGTATGCCGCAGACCGCTTCCGGAAAGGGCGCTCACACGGCCGTCTGCGACGATCGTGTGCTTACGCTTCGTAATTCGAAAGTTTTTACTTTGAAATTATATCATATTATAAGGAGATTGTCAAGCGCTTTTTATTTCGACGGCTCCCGCACTCCGTTTTCAAGCGCCGAGAAAGGCTCGTTCAAAATTCCGATCTTCCGTTGCAAAGCGCCTCGAAAACGTTCCGAGCGCGGTCATAAATCCGTGTTATTTCGGTCATTTTTCGGTTTTTTTCGATTCACAAACGCCTTTTCGGTGTACTTTTCACATATATTTCCCTAAATTACCTCTTCGTCAAAACCACCGATAAACATCGTTTTCGTTGTGCATTGTGCACAATTTTGAGCGCAAATTTTCTACCTATGCGCTTTTTGCACAACGAGCGAAAAAAGGCTCCGAAAATGCGATAATTAACAAATTATTTACATACTTTGCGTGTTTTACGCTTCAAAAGCAAAGTGGCGGTCATATGACCGCCGCTTTATAGATCGTATTTCCGTAACCTCAGATCAATCGAAGAACACCGTTTTTCCGGTTCTCGCCGACTTATACACCGCCTCTATTATACGGACCGCCTTCATCGCTTCGAGCGGAGTTACCTGAGGGTCGCGATCCTCTATCACCGCGTCCACCATATCCTCTATCTGCGTAACATGACCGTACTTGAGTCCCGGCTCGTAAGCGCACGCGACTCTGTTACCTCTGCCGTAACGATCAAGCATATCCTCCTCGTCGCACTCGTCCTGACCGACTATCTTCCAGGTTTTCAAAACGTCGGCGTCAAGCTCCACCGAGCCGTTAGTACCGTAGATCTGTATATCCGTCGAAAGACCGGGATAACAACAGGTAGTCGAAAGGAATGTCGCCGTCGCTCCGCTCTTAAAACGTACTATCGAAGCGGTAAGATCCTCGGTATCTATCTTATGATTGTTTATCGACATCGTTGACGTTACGCTTTCAACATCTCCCACGAGCCATTGCATAAGATCGAGCGTATGGACCGCTTGATTTATGAGCGATCCGCCGCCGTCCATATCCCAAGTACCGTGCCAACAAAGCTCGCCGTCGTAATAGCTCTGTTCTCTATACCACTTTACCGCAAAGGTTCCCAAAAATATGCGTCCGAGCTTTCCCGAATCTATCGCCTCTTTCAGCGGCTTCATGACCGCATGATTTCTGTTCTGATAGATACAACCGACCTTTTTGCCGGTACGGACTCTCGCCTCTTCTATCTTCATCGCGGCTTCCACGGTTATATCTATCGGCTTCTCTATGAGCACGTTCTTTCCGGCTTCAAGCGCCTTGACCGCATACTCCGCATGCATACCGCTCGGCAAGCATATGCTTATTATATCGACCTCGTCGTCCTTTAAAAGCTCTTCGAAATCCGTATAAGCTCTGACGCTCGGCTCTTTATCCGTTACCGCCTTCATCTTTTCCGGAACTATGTCGCATACCGCAACGAGCTTGCATTTTTCATACCCGAGAGCAGATTCGACATGTATCTTTCCGACGCCGAGTCCGGCTACCGCGTAACCTATCTTGTTATCCTTAGTCATTTCTTCGATGATCCTTTCGTATTTGCTTATCCTTCCTGTTGTTCGTCGAGCGTAGCTCCGAACGCAGGCAAAAAATGTTCGATAAAATAGCGAAGCTCGGGACTGTCGGTCTCGGCGAGCCTCTTTTCTATACCTTCCTTAGCTCTCGAAAATTCCGTATTATTCAGCTTTTCTTCTTCTGTACATTTAATGTAAGCGCAAAGTCTGTCCGCGGACTTAACGAGCGCCCGAAGCTCTTTATCATCTTCTTCATCGAAGAGCGGGGCGTAGATATCTCTCAGCTCTTCCGGAAGCTTGGCAATAAGCGCTCTCACGCTCTGTTCTTCTATAACGGCGAATTCGTTTCGAATAGCCGGTCCGGCATACTTTACCGGAGTGGGCATATCGCCCGTAAATACCTCGGGAACATCGTGAAAGAGCGCCATGGTAACGGCTCTGCCCACGTCGTAATTTTTTCCGTAAAATCTGTTCCCTATCTCGGCAAGCGCATGAGCTATTACAGCGCATTCCGAGGAATGCTCCGCAAGATTTTCGGGGATAAAGCTATGCATAAGCCCCCACCTGCGGATATATTTTTGTCTGAATACAAGGGCAAAAAAAGAACTGCTCTTCTCCAAATCATGCACACTCCTTTGTTTTTTCGGATCACGTATTATTATATCACTTAAAAACCGCTCTGTCAATGACAATTTCAAGTATTTTCAAGATCGCTTGCATTACCCTTGACAACGTATCGAAAAAATGTTAAAATGGTATAGAATATAAAAGTCAACAGATGATAAAGAAAGGTAACAGAACATGAAAGTCGAACTTATAGCCTGTACTCCGGACGCGGATAAGATAGTGGCAGCCGCGGCAAAGCTCTGCTACGCAAAGAGCGATATAGATACGTTAATGGACAAGCTGACCCCGGAAAAGGTCGCCGGTTTTCTCGACATGCTTTCCGAGCTCGGACACGAAAGTCCGGTAGAGCACGCGGTATTTACGTTCGGAATAGAAGGCGTTTCGCGCGCACTTCTCGCACAGATAACGCGCCACAGGATAGCGTCATTCTCCGTTCAGAGCCAAAGATACGTAGACAAGAGCGGATTCGAATATATAACTCCTCCCGAGATAGCCGATATTCCCGAAGCACTTGAGGAATATCAAAAAGCCATGGAAGAGGACGCCATGCACTACTCTCGCTTAAAAGCTATACTCACGGAAAAGCGCTATGAAAAGTTCGTTGCCTCCGGCATGAGCGAGGAAGCCGCAAAAAAAGCCGCCGAAAAAGCGGCAAACGAGGACGCACGCTTCGTTCTTCCGAACGCATGCGATACGCGTATGATCGTCACGATGAACGTTCGTTCGCTTTGGAACTTTTTCAAGCTCCGTTGCTGCCAAAGAGCTCAATGGGAGATACGCGAGCTTGCGACGGAGATGCTCCGCCTCTGCCGTGATGCGGCGCCGCTCCTCTTCAAGAACGCAGGTCCCTCGTGTCTGAACGGTAAATGCTCAGAGGGGGCTTACTCCTGCGGAAAAATGAAGGAAGTAAGAGAAAAATTCAAAGAACTCGGATAAAGAAAAGCGCCGTCCGTTTTAAAACGGACGGCGTATTTTATTCCTCTTCCCGACTGCTTTCTTTTTTAGAAAAGCGAGGTATTATATCAAGCCTTATCATTCCGATTATTATCGATACGAGCGTAAACGCTTCGCACAAAACTCCCGCAATAGAAAATACGGCGTAGTTGTATATGAGCCAGCTCGTGCTCGTTATCAGTATTATACCTCGAACGATCGAAGGATTCTTGTTTCCGTAAGCCGCAGTCGAAAGTACCTTCGCTATTATTATAAGTATGCTCTTCGGTCCTTGCCAGAATACTATTCCGAATATAACGAACATTACGCTGAAAAAGATTATCGGGACCGTTGTTTTTTTACCTACCGCGACTCTTCTCTTAAAGATCACGTTTCTTACGCTTCCCACGATGTTCATTATCATACCCGTATAAGCGCCCAAAAGGAAATACTGAAGCGCGAATATAGATTCGTTGAGCGTGCGGAATATCAAGATAGAACGATGATCCTTACATTGAAACGAGATCACGCTCGCTATTATTCCCAGCCCTCCTATCACCTGTATTATGATGTCCATAAATTCCATAGCTTTTCTCCTTGACTTTCTTCATTTGATATGTTATAATTATAACATACAAACATTTCGAAAGCAATACATGTTCGAAATGATGTTAATTAACAAATGCATGAACAGGGAGTGAGCGAAAATAGTACTGAACGACAGAAAGAAAAGCATCTTCGATATTTTGTGCAAGGAAGGCAAGGTATCCGTATCAAAGCTTGCAAAAACATTATACGTTTCGGAAATGACGATACGCCGAGATCTCGGAGAAATGGAAAAGAACGGAATACTGAAGCGTTACCGCGGAGGCGCGGTTTTGACAATGCACGAGGAGCTGCCGGTATCGGAGCGCTTTTGGGTTGACGAAAAGGAAAAGAAATCTCTCGGAAAACAAGCAATAGAATATCTTGACGACAATTTCACGGTATATCTCGATAGCTCGTCTACCTGTCAGTACATAATCCCGCACTTAAGCAAATTCAAAAACATAACCGTCATAACAAACTCCGTCAAGGTCCTTATGATCGCCTCCGGGCTTCAGATAGAATGTATCCTGATCGGCGGACATTACTATCCGCACGATATGTGCTTTGTAGGCTCGCTTGCCGCTCAAAACGCCCAACAATTTAACGTAGACGCGGCGTTCTTTACCACTCTCGGTATTTCCGACGACGGCGTCATATCGGATAACGATATCGAACAGACCGCGATAAGAAAGATCGTCATGGAACATGCCAAAAAGAAGATATTCATGTTCGAACAAAGCAAACGCGGAAGAAAGTTCTTTTATACGCTTTGCCACAAAGACGACGCGGACGCGGTACTGTTTCCGAAAGACGAATGATAACATTAAAAAACGTGACCTTTTTCAAGGTCACGTTTTTTAGTACTATATCATTCCTTTACCGCTATGCACTCTATCTCAAGCTTAGCGCCCTTCGGTATACCCGCTACCGCGACGCAGCTCCTTGCCGGATACGGAGCCGTAAAGAAGCTCTCATAAACGGCGTTCACCTTCGGAAAATCCGTAAGATCGCTCAAAAACACTACCGTTTTTATCACGTTCTTAAGGTCAAGTCCCTCGGCTTTAAGGATATTTTTAAGATTTGTGAGCGACTGTTTTGCCTGCTCCTCTATCGTTTCCGCCATTTTGCCCGTTTCGGGATCTACCGGTATCTGTCCGGAAACGAAAACGAGATTACCGTGTGCGAGTCCCTGAGAATACGGACCGATCGCCGCGGGAGCGTTGCTTGTGGCTATTACTTTCATATTTCAGACCGTCCCTTCAAATTTACTGTACTATCTTGAAGCCCGCCTCGGCGAGACGCTTCTTGATCATTTCTATCTGTTCGAAATCACGCGTTTCCATACCTATCTTAAGATAGCAGCTCGCTATCGGCATATTGGCGTCGGAACGCTCATGGTGAACGCTTACGACGTTTCCACCGCATTCGGAGATTATCTTACTTACTCCGACGAGCTGACCGGGCTTATCCTCAAGCTCTATCTGGAGAGTCGCGTTACGTCCCGCGGTCACGAGACCTCTCGTTATAACTCTCGAAAGTATATTAACGTCTATATTACCGCCTGAAACGATGCATACAACGTTCTTACCCTCAAGCGGGATCTTTCCGAACATAGCGGCGGCTACTCCGACCGCACCCGCACCCTCGGAAATGAGCTTCTGCTTCTCTATAAGAGCGAGTATCGCGGCAGCGATCTCGTCCTCGCTTACCGTGAAGATATCGTCAACGTATTTTTCTATAAGCTCAAAAGTAAGGTCTCCCGGGCGCTTTACCGCGATACCGTCAGCAAATGTAGACACGCGGTCAAGCGCGACAAGACGGCCGGAACGGTGGCTTTCGTACATTCCGGGAGCTTTTTCGGCTTGAACTCCGTATATCTTTATATCGGGGCGAAGCTGCTTTGCGGCATAGGCGACTCCGGAAATGAGTCCGCCTCCGCCTATCGGAACGACTATCGCGTCCACGTTAGCGAGTTGTTCAAGAATCTCAAGTCCGATCGTACCCTGACCCGCAATGACCTCGTCGTCGTCGAAGGGGTGAATGAACGTCGCCTTCGTCTCCTCTACGAGCTGACGGGCTTTTTCATACGCGTCGTCATAAGTTCCGGGAACGAGACATACCTCGGCGCCGAGAGCCTTAGTAGCCTCCACTTTACTTATCGGCGCGCCGTCGGGCATACATACTATGCTCTTTATACCCATTCTCGAAGCGGCAAGAGCGACTCCCTGCGCGTGGTTTCCCGCGCTGCAAGCGACTATTCCGGCTTTTCTTTCCTCTTCGGTGAGCTGGCTTATCTTGTAGTACGCTCCGCGAAGCTTAAAGCTTCCCGTTACCTGAAGATTTTCCGTTTTTAAATATATATTGTTTTTTCCAGACAATTTCTGTGCATAGATAAGATCGGTCTTGCGTGCGACCTCCTTCAAAACGTATGCCGCCTGGTAAACCTTATCGAGTGTGATCACGTTTTCAGTCTCCTATACTTTTTCATACTTGTTTTTCCGTGCCTGCCATGTAGTCTATGAACTGTCTTGCGGTGCGTCCCGAAAGACCTCCGTGTCTCAGTTCCCACTTATTGGCTTCGGAAAACAGCTTTTCTTCCTCTATACAGAGTCCTTCGCGCTCTGCCAAGGCTCTTATTATGTCAAGAAACTCTTTTCTGTCGGGAACGGAATAGTTGATCGCTATACCGAAACGTGCCGAAAGAGAAAGCTTTTCCTCCATTGTATCGGAGCGATGTATATCTCCGTCATGCTCCATATCCGAACGATCGCCCCATGTCTCGCGAATAAGATGACGGCGATTTGACGTTGCGTAGATAAGGATATTTTCGGGGCGAGTCTCAACTCCGCCCTCAATGATAGCCTTAAGGAACTTATATTCCGTTTCGTTCTCCTCAAAAGAGAGATCGTCTATGTATATGATAAAACGGTAATTACGGTTCTTTATGCGCGAAATGACTCCCGAAAGCTCCTTGAACTGATGCTTATATATTTCGATCATTCGAAGACCGCTCGCGCTGTATTCGTTCAGCACCGCTTTTATGCTTGACGACTTGCCCGTACCGCTGTCTCCGTACAAAAGCACGTTGTTCGCCTTTTTGCCCTCGGCAAAAGCCCTCGTATTATCGGAAAGCTGCTTCTTCTGCCTTTCGTAGCCCACAAGATCTTTAAGAGTTATCCTATCGGCGTTTCCTATCGGATATATCTCAAAATTCTCGCCTTCCGAGCGTATCCTGAACGCCCTATTGAGTCCGAACATACCGACTCCGCACGTTTTGTAATGCTCCGTAACTATGTCGAACACAGTCTGCGCGTCCGGCGCTTTTGCCAAAATGAGCGAAAGCTCGCGTATCTTCTCGCTTGCGTCCCTATTGTAAAGACAATCGCGCTTGTATATCGATTTGTAATTCGTTATAACGGAAAAACAATCTATTCCGAGATCCTTTTCTATCGCGGAAAAATCGTACCGATAGAGCCGCCTGAATATCTCAAAATCCTTTTTGGCGAGTATGTTCACGCTTCCGCCCTCTTCCGCTCCCTTACGCTCACAGGTAAGGGAGAAGGAATTTTCGTTGGTTATGAGCAGATACGTAAGATAATTATGCCAAAGATTGACGTCGAATCCGAAGGTCGTGGCAAGATCGAGAAGGCGCTTTATCTGGGCGTATATACCGCGAACGGCGTCCGTTTCCGAGATCTCGCCCTTATCGTGCTTTTCCATGATCTCCGCAAGCTTTACTATTATGGAATCGCTTCCGAGATCTCCGTAAAGCAATAATTTTGAAATTTCCTTATACATGACCGTATCTTTCCTTATAACGTCAGCTGAGTACGGCGCCCTTATCGGCTGAGGAAACGAGCTTGGCGTAACGCGCTATATAACCGGTCTTTATACGCGGCTCGGGGCATACCCATTTTGCTCTGCGTTCGGCAAGCTTCTCGTCCGAGACCTCAAGCTCTATCTTGCAGTTCTTTATATCTATGGAAATAATGTCGCCGTTTTCTATGAGAGCTATATTTCCGCCCGCGGCTGCCTCGGGGCTTACATGACCTATCGCCGCCCCTCTCGTAGCGCCGGAAAAACGTCCGTCGGTTATGAGCGCCACGCTCTCGCCGAGTCCCATACCGCATATAGCAGATGTAGGATTAAGCATCTCCCTCATTCCGGGACCGCCCTTCGGTCCTTCGTAGCGAATGACCACAACGTCGCCGGGCTTTATATCTCCCGCATATATGGAGGCTATGGCTTCTTCCTCCGAATCGAATACGCGAGCGGGTCCGCGATGAGACATCATCTCGGGAGCGACCGCCGACTGCTTTACAACGCAGCCGTCGGGAGCCACGTTACCCTTAAGTACCGCTATACCGCCGCTTAAAGAATACGGGTTTTCTATCGGTCTTATGACGGTCTTATCTCTGTTGACCGCGTTTTTAAGGTTCTCTTCCATGGTCTTTCCGGTAACCGTCATAACGTCGGTATTCAAAAGCCCCTTCTTAGTAAGCTCCTTCATTACGGCGTAGACTCCGCCCGCGCGGTCAAGGTCCTCCATGAAGGTATCTCCGGCGGGAGCAAGGTGGCAAAGGTTCGGAGTCACCGCGCTTATACCGTTTGACATATCAAGGCTTATCTCTATTCCCGCCTCGTGCGCGATAGCCGGAAGATGTAACATGGTATTTGTGGAACAGCCGAGCGCCATATCAACGGTCTCGGCGTTATGGAACGCCTTTTCGGTCATGATATCACGCGGACGTATATCATTTTCGACGAGCTTCATTATCTGCATACCGGTCTGCTTTGCAAGGCGTATACGCGCGGAATACGGCGCCGGAACGGTTCCGTTTCCGGAGAGCGCCATTCCTATGGCTTCCGTAAGGCAGTTCATGGAGTTTGCGGTAAACATACCCGAGCACGAGCCGCACGACGGACAAGCGTTCATCTCATAATCCGTAACGCCGTTCTCGTCCATCTTACCCGCGTGGTAAGCGCCGACCGCTTCAAACATGTGGCTGAGACACGTGCGGCGCCCGTCGCTGAGATGACCTGCGAGCATAGGACCTCCCGAGCAGAATATCGTAGGGATATTGAGCCTTGCCGCCGCCATAAGAAGTCCGGGAACGTTCTTGTCGCAGTTCGGGATCATAACGAGTCCGTCGAACTGGTGCGCTATCGCCATTGCCTCGGTGGAATCCGCTATAAGATCGCGCGTTACGAGGGAATATTTCATTCCGACATGTCCCATGGCTATTCCGTCGCACACCGCGATAGCGGGAAACATTATCGGAGTTCCGCCCGCAAGTCTTACGCCGGCTTTTACCGCGTCGGCGATCTTATCAAGATCCTTATGCCCCGGAACTATCTCGTTATAGGAGCTGACTATACCTATTATCGGGCGTTCTATCTCCTCTTTGGTAAGTCCGAGGGCGTACAAAAGGCTTCTGTTCGGCGCTCTTTCAACGCCGTTTTTGATGTTATCGGATTTCATAATAAATCTCCTATGCCGCATTTCGGCGGCTCAAATAAAATTAAAACTAAGATCTTATTTTAAAACAAATTCCCGCCGTACTTTAAAAAACACGGCGGGAACTGCGGTCTCTTGATTACTTAGAAGCCGTGTCGAGGTCGGAATCGTTCTTCCAGAGCATCTGCTCGCGAAGTCTTCTTCCTACTATCTCCATTTCGTGCTTTGCGAGAGCGTCGCGCTTGGAATTAAAGAAGCAACGGCCGTTCTTGTTCTCGGCTATCCACTTTCCTGCAAAGGTTCCGTCCTGGATATCCTTCAGAACCGCCTTCATGTTAGCCTTGGTCTGCTCATAAGGAAGTACTCTCGGACCGGATACATACTCTCCGTACTCTGCGGTATCGGAGATAGAATAGTTCATCGCCGCTACTCCGCCCTTGTTTATGAGGTCGACTATAAGCTTCATCTCATGGATACATTCAAAGTAAGCATTCTCGGGCTCGTATCCCGCTTCGACAAGGGTCTCGAATCCGCAACGCATAAGATCGACAACACCGCCGCAAAGGACCGCCTGCTCTCCGAAGAGGTCCGTCTCGGTCTCGTCGTGCATGGTCGTCTCCATGATACCGGCACGTGCGCCGCCTATACCCGCTATATAAGCGAGAGCTATATCGTAAGCCTTACCGGTAGCGTCCTGCTCGATAGCAACAAGGCAGGGAACGCCCTGACCCGCAACGTACTGGCTTCTTACCGTATGGCCGGGGCCTTTGGGAGCCGCCATGAATACGTCTACGTCCGCGGGAGGAACGATCTGCTTATAGCGTATATTGAAGCCGTGCGCGAAGGCTATCGCCTTACCGGCGGTAAGATAAGGAGCTATGTCCTTCTTGTACATATCCGCCTGAGCCTCGTCGTTTATGAGTATCATTATTATGTCTGCCGCCTTCGTTGCTTCCGGAACGGTCATTACGTTAAAGCCGTCCTTTTCGGCGACGGGCCAAGAGCGGCCGCCATTTCTGAGACCTACGATAACGTTACAACCGGAATCGCGAAGGTTGAGCGCATGTGCGTGACCCTGAGAGCCGTAGCCGATAATGGCTATGGTCTTGCCGTCAAGCTTAGAGAGGTCACAGTCCTTTTCATAATACATTTTTGCCATAGTTGAATTCTCCTTTTTCTTTTGTTTCATCATAAATTGTATTTAAGCCTCGTTCGATAGCTATGACGCCTGTTCTCACAAGCTCAAGTATCTCGAATTCAGCCAATATTTTTCCAATACCGTCGGTTTTCTGCTCCTCGCCTATTATCGCAAGCGTAAGAGAGCCCGTCGAAACGTCGATTATCGACGCGCGGAATATATTAGCTATCTGTATTATCTCGTTACGTGTATCTCCGCCCTGAGCGCGGACCTTTATTATAACGAGCTCGCGGCGTATAGATTTCTGCGGCGTAAGTATCTTTACCGAATGTACGGGAAGAAGCTTACGAAGCTGATTCGAAAGCAGCTTTATCTGATCGTCGTCCGCCATTATCTCTATCGTTATACGCGAGACCTCGGGATCCTCCGTAACGCCCACCGCAAGCGATTCTATGTTATAGCCCTTACGCGAAAAAAGCCTTGATACCTGCGAAAGCACACCGGATTCGTTATTTACGAGCACCGCAAGCGTCTGTCTCGTTATCTCACTCATTTCCGTTTACCTCCTCAGCATACTATGAACTGCGTGATATGGTCGCCGCTATTTACCATAGGGCGTACCATTTCGTCCATATCTATCGTACAATCTATCACATATCCGTGACCGCTCTCAAGCGCTTCGTTTATAGCCGTCCTAAGCTGCTCTACGTTCGACACCCTGCTTCCGCCGAGTCCGTAAGCTTTTGCGAGAGCGACAAAATCCGGAGCGCGGTCAAGCGTCGTCTGCGAAAATTTCTTATCGTATATAAGGTTCTGCCATTGACGCACCATACCGAGACAACCGTTATTAAAGACGAACGTTATGATCGGAAGGTCGTAATACTGCTCCGTTGCAAGCTCGTTGCAGTTCATTCTGAAACCGCCGTCGCCCGTTATGTGTATGACGCGCTTGTCGGGATTTCCGACCTGAGCGCCGATAGCCGCTCCGAGACCGAAGCCCATAGTACCGAATCCGCCCGACGTAAGGAGCTGACCCGGGTAACTGAAATGGAAATGTTGTATCGCCCACATCTGGTGCTGACCGACGTCGGTGGATACGACGACATCCTTCGGCATAAGCTCGGATATCGTATGTAGCACCTGCTTCGGAGTAAGAGCCTTTCCGCTCTCCTCGTATTCGGTCTCCGTCTTGAACGAGAAAACGTATTTTTTCCACTCGTCATGCTTCATCTCGGGAAGCTTTTCGTTAAGAAGCGAAAGGACGAGCTTTGCGTCTCCGACTATGTGATGATCGGTCTTTACGTTCTTGTTTATCTCGGATCTGTCTATATCTATCTGAACTATCTTGGCTTGCTTTGCGAAATTCGACGGATTGAGCGCGACTCTGTCGGAAAAACGGCAACCAACCGCTATAAGAAGGTCGCAACTGTCACACGCCATGTTTGAGGCTTGGGAACCGTGCATTCCGATCATGCCCGTAGTAAGACGGCTGCTTCCGTCAAAACCGCCGCCGCCCATTACCGTTATGGCTACCGGCGCGTCTATCTTTTCGGCAAACTCTCCGAACTCCTTATGCGCTCTGCCGCGAACGACTCCGCCGCCGCATATGACGAGCGGCTTTTTCGACTGCTTTATCATCTCCGCAAGCTTGTCTATATCGCTTGCGTCGGGCGCGGGAGCTTCGAAATTATTCGAAGAACGCTTCATCAAAGCCGCAAGACGTCCTTCGGAAAAGTGACGCTCGCGCGGAAGCGGCGTATACTCCGCTTCTTCTGCGGTAACGTTCTTAAGTATATCTATAAATACCGGTCCGGGTCTGCCGCTCTTAGCTATCGCGAAAGCCTCGCGAACGGTGTCGGCGAGCTTATTTACGTCTCTGACAAGATAGTTGGATTTCGTTATCGGCATGGTTATTCCGGTTATGTCGACCTCTTGGAAAGAGTCCTTACCCATGAGGCTCTCGCTGACGTTACACGAGATAAAGACGACGGGAGAGGAATCCATATACGCGGTAGCTATACCGGTAGTAAGGTTGGTAGCGCCGGGTCCCGAGGTCGCAAAACAGACCCCGACCTTGCCCGTGCTTCTCGCGTAGCCGTCCGCGGCGTGCGCCGCTCCCTGCTCGTGCGCCGTAAGTATATGCTTAAATCTATCGCCGTAACGGTATATCTCGTCGTAGACGTTAAGTATGGTACCTCCGGGATACCCGAAGATAGTATCCACACCCTGCTCGACGAGACACTCCATTAATATTTTAGCTCCTCTCATTCGCATAAGATACTGTTCTCCTTTAATGATAATAAAAAGCCCCCGTGATCCGAAAGACAGACCGCGAGGCTCGGTTGAATGATCTATCCTTACGATCTTATATCGACCGCAAAGGCTCTTATAATACCGCGCTCATGGCATGACTTTCAGCACTATCCGCATACTGTCCGACGACAGGTATTCGAATAATGCCGACCGCTATCACACCGAGTACGGAATCATTATACATAGCTATTTTCCTTCCTGTCCCGACAATGGGAACACATAACTAATTAAAATATATCACATTTTAACCGTTATGTCAATAGATAAAGTGAAAAAAAGCGAAAAACCTCATAGTTATTATTTATAATGTAGATATATAAATATTATAACAGAGCTATCCCTTCGTTACCGAACGGATAGCTCTGAATTCCGATATATTTCTTACATATTATCGAGCGCCTGCTTTATATCGTCGATAAGATCTTCGCTGTTTTCGATACCGCATGAGAAACGTACAAGATCCGGCGCTACTCCGGCGGCGTTAAGCTCCTCGTCCGTCATCTGGCGGTGAGTTGCGCTTGCGGGGTGCAGACAACATGTACGGGCGTCAGCCACATGAGTTTCAATAGCCGCGACCTTAAGGTTTTTCATGAAGCTCTCGGCGGCTTTTCTGCCTCCCTTGATACCGAAGCTTACGACGCCGCAGCTTCCGTTCGGAAGGTATTTGCAAGCAAGATCGTAGCATTTGTCTCCCTTAAGTCCGGGATATATTACCCACGCAACGCGCTCGTCGCTCTTAAGGAATTCCGCTACCGCCAACGCGTTCTCGCAATGACGCTTCATTCTTACGTGGAGGCTCTCAAGTCCGAGGTTAAGAAGGTACGCATTCTGCGGAGCTTGGATAGAACCGAGATCGCGCATGAGCTGAGCGGTCGCCTTCGTTATATACGCGCCTTCGATGCCGAAGCGCTCCGTATAGGTGATACCGTGATAGCTCGCGTCGGGCGTACAAAGTCCCGGGAACTTATCCGGATATTTCGTCCAATCGAACTTTCCGGAATCGACTATGCAGCCGCCTATACCGCTTCCGTGACCGTCCATATATTTCGTCGTGGAATGCGTCACGATATCCGCGCCCCATTCGAAGGGACGGCAGTTTATCGGAGTGGCGAAGGTATTGTCTATTATGAGGGGGACTCCGTGAGCATGCGCCGCGTTTGCGAATCTCTCTATATCGAGAACGGTAAGCGCAGGGTTGGCTATCGTTTCGCCGAATACCGCTTTCGTATTGGGACGGAAAGCGGACTCAAGCTCTTCATCCGTGCAATCGGGAGCTACGAAGGTAAAGTCTATACCCATGCGCTTCATGGTAACGGCAAAGAGGTTATAAGTACCGCCGTATATAGCGGAGCTTGCAACGACATGATCTCCGCAGGACGCTATATTGAAAACGGAATAAAATGACGCCGCCTGACCGGAAGATGTGAGCATAGCCGCTTTTCCGCCCTCAAGAGCGCATATTTTGGCCGCCACATGGTCGTTCGTCGGGTTTTGAAGTCTGGAATAAAAATATCCAGAGGCTTCGAGGTCGAATAATTTTCCCATATCCTCGCTCGTCGCGTATTTGAACGTGGTGCTTTGAATTATCGGTATCTGACGCGGCTCGCCGTTTCCGGGCGTATAACCGCCTTGAACACATCTTGTTTCGATTCTTAAATCTTTCATTACAGTCATTTTCCTTCCGTTTAAGCCTTGCGTAACAAAGCCCGTGATTTTCTGCTTTTATAATATCACAATTTTCGGCGCTTGTCAACCGTCATCAAAAATAATTTAAAAAATATAGAAGAAACCGACCGAAATTCACGGTCCTTCAACGTCTTTTCCGACATTTTCGCCGCCGTATTCAAAGCCGTTGTCTTTTTCAAAACCCTCGGAAAATCTTTCGTAATATCCGCGATCGGTAAATCCGTAGACGCTATTTTCGTCGGAAAGAAGCATTTCCGGCAGATTGATGAGCAAGAAGCAAAATCCGAACATCACGGCGACCGCCGTTATCCATTGTTTAAAAGAAGCGCGGTTTTCCTTCTTGAACAAATGTATCGCAAGCCCCACGGTCACGGGTAAAAAGCCGAATAGCGACGTGATCAGACCGGGGGAATAAAGCGTCCTCATTCCATACTCCCAAAAAGTATTAAGCGAATTTATTCCGATCACTATGTGTATGACTGCCTCAAAAGCCGAAAAAAGCATTACGGCTATACCCGCGGGCTTACGAAATCTCCAAACCTTAAGCACGATGCACCCGAGAAGCACACCACCGAAATTCGTTATCATATCGGTCAATCTGTTCATCGGGTAGCGGGCAAGGTCGGAGGATCCGTGACTGAAATTATACGAATAATGCAGTCCTCCGGGCAGGACCCATTCCTCTATTACGTGAAGCACCAGAACTATGACCGCGACCGTACACAAAATATTGACCGTATCCCAAGTTTTACGATTTTTAATGACCTTTACGGTAAGAAATATCCCTATTCCAGCCATGACGTATAGCCATACGGAAAGCCATGCGTTTACCAAGTTTTCCATTCTTAAGTCTCCTTTTGTAAATTTTTTGCGCCGTTTAACGCAAAGCCATTGTATCATAAACAAAGTTATGATACAATAGTTTCGAAATTATTCTTAAAGTAACGAAACAAAAGGCGGAAAATATGTATCATATCTCAAACGACAAGCGCTCCGCAAGATCGGCGGAAAAGGTCGGAAACGGTCTTTTGATCTGTTTGCGGAGCAAAAAATTCACGGAAATAACAGTAACCGACGTACAAAAAGCGAGCAAGATCGGCAGAGCGACGTTTTACCGTCTGTTCGATAATATGACCGACGTGCTTTCCTACTTGTGCGACGGTGTGTTCGAGCAAGCAAACAAAGAATTCAAAAGCCTAAAAATAACAGACGCAAACGAAACAACGCTTGCATTTATCCGTATCTGGATGAAAAACAAAGCATTGCTCAAAGCTATCGCGGACTCAGATCACATGGATCTTATCTTTCGATCGCACATAAAATACCTTGCGCCGAGAAAAAGCAAGTTTTTCCCCGAGACCGAAACGGACGAAAGGCAGACTATGTACTTAATGACGACGTTGACCGCTTGCACCTCAGCGTTTTTGACGGCGTGGCTCGCCGGCGGCGCACGCGAAAGCGCCGAGCAGCTTCAAGAAAGATTAAAAAACTGTTTTAATGCGCTCGGAAAGATTTTCGAAAAATAAAAAGCATGAGCGGAAGAACCAAGTCTTCCGCTCATGCTTTTTGATTTAAACGCGCTCAAAGCGCTATTACCTTCTCCTCGTTTGCCTTAAGCTCATACGTTTTTCCGTCCCATACGAGCTTTCCTCCGTCCTTATCGGAGATAACGGAGAGCTCCTTTTCCGAAAGAGCGACCTTAACGCTTCCGCCGTTTATCGGAACCGTACCCTTTATGTACTTAAAGCCTCCGAGATAAGGTCTTACCGTAAAGGTATCGAATCCCGCGTCGTCGGGAGATACTCCGAGGAAATACTTACCGAGGAGGTATATCGGAGCCGCGCCCCATGCATGGCAGAGCGATTTTCCGTATTTCTTGCCGTACATCTTATAGTGATCCGCTCCGGAGAGCTTCGGATCGTATTCCTCCCATACGGTAGTGGCGCCGAGATCGAGCATGCCCTTCCAATATGTCTTTATCTTGTTCTCTATGTATCCGAAATCTCCGACCTTTCCGAAAACGTCAAGCTCGTAGCCTTCAAAATAAGGCGTTGTTATCTGCGTTACCAAATCGTTTAACAGAACGTTCTTTATTATGGACTCCTTCTGCTCCTCCGTTGCGATGTCGTACATTACGGCAAATATATTCGCATGGCGGGTAACGTTATTCTTACCGGATTCGTATGTATCTATGAAAGCGCCCTTTTCCGCGTTCCAGAAATACTTATTCGTCTTTTCGGTGAAAAGCTTCGCCGTTTCGGAATACTTCGTTCCGTCCTCGCCTACGATACTCGCAAGATATGCCATGCTCCTGTTTGCGGCTATATAGAGTATCTGCTCGGCGCTGAGCGCGCCGCCCTTATCTATATCCGACCAATCGACGAATATCCAATCGTTACCGACGCCGGTTATAAAGCCGTCGCCGTTCACTCTCTTGGAAGAAAACTCCATGAGCGAAACGGCTCTCGGATAGATAAATTTTATAAAGTCCGCGTCCTTGTACGTAAGATAGTATTCCTCAAGACCTATGACCCAGAAGAAGCTGTAATCAGTTATCGTATTTATATGCTCGCAGAACGGCTCTTTTCCGCGCAGAGCTATGGTAGATCTTCTGACGATCTCTTTGTCAAAGAAAAGGTAGTTATTGAACTTGTACGCCTGATACGCGTCTCCGCCCCAGAGCCACCTGTCGCGCTTTATCGCCTCAAGCTGGACCTCGCGTGAGGTTATATGCAAAGTATACGCGCACATATCCCATATCTCGTTCACGCTCTCGTCGTCACATTCAAAGCTTCCCTTGTATTCAAGCGGCAGATATTCAAGATCTGCCGAGACCTCTATGCCGTCGCAGCCCGTAATGAATATATACCTAAACGCACGTTGTCTAAGCTTATACGACGTTTCTCCGCACACGTCCTCAAACACGAGCGCGTCGCTTACGTCGAGCGCTTCCTCTACGGATTCGCCGTAGCTTACATGCATTTTCTTATCCTTATCGGCTTTGTCTATAAACAAAAATCCGAATATCTCTTTGCCGAAATCATAGAGAAGTCCGCCGTTCTTTTCGGTAACATCAATCGGAAGCATATGCTTATATTCGAACGGGAACACCTCGGGATCCTTATCGGGAGAATCGTAGCATTTTTCGTAGCCTACCGGGGTCTTTACGTTTTCCGGGGACAATGTATACCACTCTCCGTTCGTCGCACAAACGTCGCTTTCCACATAAGCCGCGGGAAGTCCGGTAAGATTCGTAACTCTTACCCAAGCGTTATGAGCGCCCTTCTTTACGGGTATCTTGACATTCGACGCGTAACGCTGACCGTCGACAATTATATATCCTATGCCTTTGGCAAAGAACTCAAGCGTTCCGTCCTTTTCGGCAATAAAATCATTGTAGAACGTTACATTTCTGTCAACGTCGTATAATCTCCACATACAGGGATAGTCCGCGCCCAGCTCCTGCCTTCTTGAGTTCACGAGATTTGAATGGAATATCTCATAATCTCCGTAGTTCCATATCCAATAACTTTTACCAACCATATCAAGTTCCTTTCGCCTCTTTCGGCAGTATGATTTTTTATAAGTATACCATATCCCTACCGAAAATGCAATACCTAATAACGCTTTTTTCCGGGACCCGAAAAATTAAATCCGAAAATTTCTCTTGACAAACCGCATGTGTTATGGTATAAATGAGGTATCATAAGAAAGGAGATCGTTTTATGATATTTTCAAAACGGTTTATAACGGACGGAAGACCGCTTTGTGATTTTGATAACCACGTGCCGGCTCCGTATTTTCGAAAGTCTTTCCACATGGATTTTATTCCCGAACAAGCGGAGATCACCGTTACGGGACTCGGCTTCTATCAGCTCCGTATCAACGGACATGATATCACGAAGGGGCCTCTCGCTCCATACATCAGTAACCCCGACGACATTGTCTATTACGATCATTACGATCTTACCCCATACCTAAAAAAGGGAGAGAACGTACTCGGTCTTTTGCTCGGAAACGGAATGAGAAACGCATTCGGCGGTTTTGTTTGGGACTTTGAAAAGGCTGCCTTCCGCGGACCGCTCTGTCTTGCGCTCCTGCTGCATGCCGAGGGTGAGGGCCGCTCGCTCTCCCTTGAGGCGGACGAAAGCTTCTTGACGCACCCGTCGCCTATTCGCTTTAACGATCTGCGAATGGGATATCGTTACGACTCGCGCTGCGAGCTTACGGGCTGGGATGAGCCCGGTTACCCGACCGACGGTTGGAAGAACGCCATTCCCTGCGAAGCGCCGAAGGGCGAGGCAAGACTTTGCGAAGCCGAGCCGATCCGCGTGTGCAAGATACATTCTCCCGTAAAGATCACACATCATGATGAACTGAGCTTTCTGCATGATACTTGTATCGCGGAAACCGCTACTCCGATACCGGGTTCGGAAAGATCAAACGTATACGTTTACGATTTCGGAATCAACTCCGCCGGTATCACCGTCCTCAAAATAAAGAACGGAAAGCCCGGTCAGAAGATCACTGTCCGTCACGGAGAAGCCCTGTACGAGGGTCGCTTCTCGGAAACAACGACTGTATTCTTAGGCGGTGACAGGACCGGGAGATACCTGGAATATTCCCAATGCGACGAATTTATATGCAAGGGCGGAGACGAAACGTTCGTTCCATGTTTTAAATACGACGGCTTCCGTTACGCGCTCGTTGAAGGATTAACGCCCGAGCAGGCGACGGAAGACGCCCTGACATTCTACGAAATGAACTCCGGCTTTGCCGAAAGAGGCGACTTCTTATGTTCATCGGAAACTCTCAATCGGCTTTGCGAAATGTCGATCCGTTCCGACCGTGCAAATTTCTACTACTTCCCGACAGACTGTCCGCATCGCGAAAAGAACGGTTGGACAGGTGACGCCGCGATGTCTGCGGAACACATGCTCCTTCATATGGAAGCGGAAACAAGTATGCGCGAATGGTTAAGAAACGTTCGACATGCACAAGATAAGCGCGGAGCGCTTCCCGGAATAGTTCCGACCGGTGGCTGGGGCTTTGCTTGGGGCAACGGTCCGGCTTGGGATAGCGTTCTGTTCAGTTTGACTCACGAGATATACCGTCATACAGGCGACCGCTCGATCATTGAGGAAAACGCTGACGCTATGTGCCGTTACCTGCGTTACGCCCTGACTCGCCGTGATGAAAGAGGGCTTTGCGCTTTCGGTCTCGGCGATTGGGTCGATCCGTATCAGAGGCAAAACGGAGGTAAGATCGCCTCTCCCTTAGAGGTAACTGACAGTATAATGCTGGTAAGCTGCGCCGATCGCGCCGCGTTCCTCTTCCGCGAAGCGGGACTTTCGGAAGAAGAGGCGCTGGCAACCGAGGTCTCCTCCGTTATGCGTCAGGCCGTCCGCAAGCATCTGATCGATCCGGAGACCATGCTGGTCGCAGGCGATTGTCAGACCTCACAGGCCTTTGCTTTGGCTACGGGTATCTTTGAGGAGTCCGAGCGTCCCACGGCGGAGGCTCGCCTGCTTGAGATACTTCACCGAAACGACGACGAGAACGCGTGCGGAATGATCGGCGTAAGACATCTGTTCCATGCTCTTATCGAAATGGGCGAAACGGATCTGGCGTATCGCGTCATGACCTCCGAGGGCAGAACGGGATACGGCTCTTGGGTCAAGAGAGGCGCTACCTCCATGCTTGAGAACTTCCCATACGAGGACGGACGCGAAATGTGTTCGCAGAACCACCACTTCCTTGCGGATATTCTTTCGATCATGATTCAAGATTTTGCCGGTCTTTCTCCTAACCCGAGTTATCGCGACATACATTCCTATCGGATCGCACCGAAATTTCCGGAAGCGCTTTCCTTTGCCGAGGCAAGCTACCGCGGCATAGACGGTACGCTATCCGTTCGCTGGGTCAGACGTGAGGACGGAATACACGTTTCGATCAACGCACCGGTCGGAATGACGGGAGAATTGGTGCTTCCGAATGGTTACCGCACGAAAGACTGCGTTTCTCTTTCAAATCCCGGAAAACATTCGTTTACGGTTATACGCGAATAAAATTACGGCTTCGCGATAAACTCCGCCTCTTCTTAACCTTGCAAAGCAAGATTTCATCGTGCAGAGATATATTCCGCAAACGGCGGATCAAACTAAAAAACGACAAGTCGAAGCTTGTCGTTTTTTCTGGTGCGGAGGACTCTAATATGTACGAACCTTTTATTAAAGAAAAAGCCGATTTT
>CAZFQJ010000006.1:0-23586 GCA_964520875.1 uncultured Lachnospiraceae bacterium | reverse complement strand
AGAACAATCCCTCAGTCAGCTTCGCTGACAGCTCCCTTTACACAAGGGAGCCTTTTTCCTGCTTATAAAACAAAGTTCCCACAAACCGTAATTCTTAGTCTGTGGGAACTTTTCGTTATAGTGATTTATCTGGTAAGAACATCACACTTTCCGTGCGTATCTTTTGGTTAGTATCGTTTATCAGTTTTCGCTATATATTACGGTTACGTCGGGGTGGAGCTGAAGGATAGAGGCGGGAACGCGGGGCGTTATCGGACCGAAGAACGCCTTTTCGACTATCTCCTTCTTTTTTGCGCCGTTTGCGATGAGCAGTATCTTCTTTGCCTGCATTATGGACATCATACCCATGGTTATCGCCTTTGTCGGGACGTCGTCCTTGGAGGCAAAGAAACGGGCGTTCGCTTCGATAGTGGAAGAGTCGAGAGTTACCTCGTGAGTTTCCTTTGTGAAGAAATCGTCCGGCTCGTTGAATCCTATATGACCGTCAAGTCCTATTCCGAGGAGCTGGAGATCTATTCCGCCGAGCTTTTTGATGAATTCGTCGTATGCTATTCCTTCGGCTTTAAGATCGGAAGCGCAACCGTTCGGCACGTAAGTGTTGTTTTTGTCTATGTTTATCTTGCAAAAGAGGTTGTTATCCATAAAATAACGGTAGCTCTGATCGCAGGTGCCGTCAAGTCCGACGTATTCGTCGAGGTTGACGGAGGTTACCTTTGAAAAATCAAGCTTGCCCGCTTTGTTCTTTTTCGCAAGCTTTTCGTAAGTTCCGAGCGGAGACGAGCCGGTTGCAAGTCCGAGCACACACTCGGGCTTCATTATGACCTGCGCGCCGATGATATCCGCGGCTATCTCGCTCAGTTCGTCATATGTTTTGACTTTTATATAATTCATATCGTTATTCTCCTTTTAAATATCGTTTACTGATAGTATTATAGCCTTAAAAAATATTTTTGTCAAGTAATTTACGACAATACCGGACATATTTTAAGAAATATCCATGATTATTCAAGACTTATTTAATTTTATGTGATAAAATAGATGAGGAAGTTTGTAACCGAATTTCGAAGGGGACATTAAAAAATGTTGAAAGTAGAAAATCTTGTAAAAAAATTCGGCCGTAAGTACGCGGTAAACGATATATCGTTCACTGTCGGCGACGGTGAGGTCGTGGGATTTCTCGGACCGAACGGCGCCGGAAAGAGCACGACGATGAATATGATGACGGGCTACCTTTCTTATACGTCCGGCTCCGTTACCGTCGATTGCTTTGAGATACTGGATAACCCGACAGAGGCAAAAAAGCTGATAGGCTATCTTCCGGAGCGCCCTCCGGTATATCCCGAGATGACGGTAAACGAATATCTTAATTTCGTTTATGAGCTGAAAGGGTGTACGCTCAATCGCAAAAAGCATATCATGGAGGTCTGCGAGGTAACTAAGATAGTCGACGTCCGCGGCAGACTCATAAAGAACCTTTCAAAGGGTTACGCTCAAAGAGTCGGTATAGCGCAGGCGCTTATCGGAAACCCGAAGATCATAATACTTGACGAGCCTACCGTAGGTCTTGACCCGAAGCAGATAATAGAGATAAGAAATCTCATAAGAGGTCTCGGACGCGATCACACCGTCATACTCAGTACTCATATACTTGCCGAGGTACAGGCGGTCTGCGACAGGATAATAATAATGAATAAGGGCAGAATAGCCGCAGACGAAAGAACGGACGAGCTTACTCAGCTCATGACCGGCACGAGACGTCTTGAGGTGCGTATCTGCGGAAACAGAGCGGATATACTCGCTTCCGTACGCGCGCTCGACTGCGTATCTTACGCAGAAGCTTCAAAGGAGTTCGGAGAAGAGAACGGAGCGTTATTCAAAATAGAGAGCAAGAACGGGGCGGATATAAGAAAACAGATATTCGCGCTCTGCGCCGAGAAGAATACGCCCATTATCGGCATGGAGACCGTTACCGCGTCTCTTGAGGACGTCTTTATGAATCTTACCAAGGATACCGCGCGTAACGCGAGAAAGAAGGGAAAATAAGATGACGGCTATATATAAACGCGAGCTATATTCGTTTTTCACAATGCCGCTCGGATATGCTTATATAGCGATGTTCTGGGCGCTTTCAAGCTTTGTGTTCTGTTATTTTACCCTGCTTGCGGGCGAAAGCAGCAGTATGTCGGCTTACTTTACGGCGGAGCTTGTAATAATGGCGCTCATGACGCCTCTCCTTACCATGAGATCCTTTTCGGACGAGAGGAGACAAAAGACGGAGCAGCTGCTCCTTACCTCTCCCGTCTCGCTTCCCGGGTTTGTCTTTGCTAAGTTCCTTGCGTCGTATACGATGTTTGCGATAACATTCCTCATTACCTGCATAAACTTCCCGATAGCCTTTTCCTATATAGATAAGGGCAACCTGTTCACCTATAACGCGGTAACGGCGCTTGGAGGCTGCGTGGCGCTTCTGCTCGTGGGCGCGACGTTCGTTTCGATAGGACTCCTTATATCCTCTCTTACCGAAAGTCAGGTGGTTGCGGCGGTCGGAACGATAACGGCGCTCGCCTTCCTTCTCGGCATATCGCTTGCGAATTCTTATATAGGCTTTGCGCCCCTGCGCGAGGTCATACGTTGGCTCAGCATATATTCGAGATTCAGCGGATTTGCCGCCGGATATTTTGATATAGCGTCGCTCATATATTACGCATCCTTTGCGTTCGTCTGCCTTTTCGTTACGGTTCGTATCTACGAAAAGCGCCGCTGGTCGTGATGAAGGGAGGTCTGTTCTATGGAAAACAATGCAAAAAATAAAAAAAGATCGATCTTCAGCGACAGACGCTTCAAGTACGGCTCGCTTGCGATAGGTCTTACCGCCGCATTTATCGCGCTCATCGTGATAATAAACGCCGTGGTCTATGCGCTCGCTTATTCCTACGGTTGGTATATAGACCTTACCGGAACTCAGTACTACGGTATAACGGACAGCTCCAAAAAGTATCTTGACGAGATACTGAAGGACGACGTAAAGGTAAAGATAATATTCTGTCAGGATAAGGACAGAGTGCTGGATAACAGCGCGGGCTATTACGTTTACAAATGCGCCGAAACTTATAAAAAGGAATATCCGAACAATATAAAGGTCGAATACCTTGATATAGTCTCAAATCCCGATCTTGCCGATATCTATATATCTCAGCTCAGTAAGCAGCTTTATACCACCGACGTCATAATAGAGACCGAGAGCGGTTTCAGAGTGGTCAGCTACGAGAATTTCTATACGTTCGACGAGGATTCGGGAAATGTCTACGCTTTTAACGGCGAAAGAAGATTCACCTCATATATCATCGCGCTTTGCACCGAATATCCGATATGCTATTTTACTACCGGACACGGCGAATCTATCTATGATTCCGACGGAGAGCCGAACGCAATATACAGAATGATGGAGGACGCGGGCTTCGACGTAAGAACGATAGATCTTTCAAAAGAAAATATCGACGACGAAGCAATGGTCGTCATAATAAATAACCCCGTAAGAGATTTCATAAACTCCGACGGCGACGTTGACGAGATCCGCAAGCTCGGACGCTTCATGAGCGACGACGGCGGAAATATGATGATATTCCTTTCGCCGGATCATCAGGCGAATCTCGATAATCTTAAGGAATGGATGAAGGAATGGGGAATAAGCATAGAGAGCGGAAAGGTAAAGGATACTTCGAACTCTCTTACCTCCGACGGATTTTCCGTCGTCGCCGATTACCCTACCGAAGGCTTCGCGGCTTCGCTCCATTCGTCCTTCCGTAATTACGATTCCTCGCCTATGACCGTAATAGACGATCCTCTTTCGATAAAGAGCGTCTGGGAGAGCAGTAACGGAAGAACGGTAGGCTCGGTGCTTGATTCACATTCGACTTCCGTTCTCTGTACGGATAACGGAGACCTTAAGGGAAGCTATTCTCTTGCTACGCTCGTGCGTCAGCGCCGTACCGATTCCGTTACCGGCAGTAACCTTGATACGTATATGTTCGTTTCGTCGGCGGGATATGTCGACGGTACGTATCTTGATTCGAATGCCTACGGAAACAAGGATATAATACGTTCTCTTGCCACGCAAATGGGCAAGAAGCTGGTCCCGCTCGATATAGACTTTAAGGTGTTCGCAAGCGAGGAACTAAGCATAACTACGTCCGCGGCATACGCATGGACGATAGTACTTTCGGTGGTGCTTCCGCTCGCCGTATGTATAATCGGAGGCGTTGTCTGCTTCAGAAGAAAGCGCCTTTGATAACACGCATTTCCCACAGTATTTTGGAGTTTACAGATGAATGAAGAAAAAGATATCCGTACCCCCGAAACGGGAACGGAGGTAAAAAAGCTCGGCATGGTAAAAAAGCAGAAGATAATGATAATAGCTTTTTCCGCTATCTTCGTGGTATTGCTGCTTGTTTATTTTCTGATTATACGGCCGATATATATGGATAAAACTACGCCGGATACGGAAGAACCGCCGGAATTGCTCCCGGGAGAAGCGTTAAGCGATACGGGATACAGTATATTGGTGTTTCCGCATATCGAAGTAAAGGATATAAAGAGCGTAGAGGTGAAGAACGCCTACGGCGAATATACGTTACTCAAGATCGAAGGCGAAGAAAGTTCGTTTTATATATCGGAATATCCGCAAGCGCCGATAGGCGCCGAAGCGGCACAGTCGTTTGCCGTTGACGTTGGATATCTCATTGCTTCGAGACGAGTGGTTGAAAATTGTGAGGATTTTTCGATCTACGGTCTTTCCGACGGTGAGTATCAGGCGGAATACACCTTGACTACCGCGGAAAATGTCGTTTATACGGTGTATATAGGTAACGAGGTGCCTGGCGGCAGCGGATATTATTGCCGATATAAGGGCAGAAACGTGGTATACGTAGTTTCTTCTCAGCTTGAAAGTACATTACTTGCGCCCGCGACTTCCATGATGTCAGCTTTGGTAACCTATCCCGTTGATAAGAACGATTATCTTTCGATAGACGATTTTATCGTGAGAAAGAACGGAGAATCGTTCTTGTATATCAAGTATGACAAGGAAAGTGCGGATAAGGCGGAAAATGACAATAGTTATTACGCCCAAAGCACTTACAATATGATCTATCCAGGTAACTATCTTGTAAACGACGATAAGTATACCGAGTACGTGCTTTCGCTCTTCCAGGATTTCGAAGGCGAGACGGTCGTCGAGGTCGGTTCTCCGGACAAGCCTCTGCGCCTGAACGAAAAGCTCATGGAAAAGTACGGCTTTTCCGATCTTGAAAATATACCGTTCGAGATAATGTATAATTATGTTAAGGTAAAGGACGATAAATCAGAGGAAGCCGCGACGGCGCTTGTGATGTTCGCTCCCTCGGGTGTTGACGGATATTATTACGCTTATTCTTATGAATATGATATCATAGTTCTTGTGAGCGAGGATACCGTTTCTTTCCTTGAATGGGATCTTACCCAATATGTAAATCCCACGATATACAAGGAGAGTATAACCGAAGTAAAGAACATTTCCGTTAAAGCGAATCTTTTATATAACGACGGCACCGGAAACAAGAGATATAAGATAGACGAAAGCTTCGATTTCAAGTATGTTGAGAAAAATAGCGGCGATATGGAGCTTGTGTGTTACGCTCATTCGACGGGAAAGAGCTTTTCCGGAACGAAACCGTCGGCAAACCCGGTCCAGTCATTCTATGCTTCGTTTTTGTCGATCGATATAGGCGGATATGTAAGCGACGACGAGGTTAACGTGTCCGATTCTGACGAATACGCATGTATAACGGTCACCTATAACGACGGAACGCAGGACGTATACCGTTTCTATCGCTATGGCAACAAATGCGCGTATTCGTTCAACGGAGACATGGAGTTCTATGTTACCAAGAGCGCGATCGATAAGGTCATAATAGACGCGGTGAATGCCGCTTACGCGGAATCCGTCGACTCAAATGAGGAAAACCCGAAGTTAAACGATAAGTATTTGGAAGATCATGCTGAAAATAACTAACAAAATTAAAAGGATCGTCTCCGTATTGCTTTTCGCCGCCGTTTGTCTTTCGCTTTTTTCGTGCGCCAAGACCGGAACGTTCGATGTAAACAAAAAGACCGTAATGACGGTAAACGGCGAAAAAGTCACCTATGACGAATATAAATTCTACTATTATTCGGCGGCTTACAACGTTTTCGGACTTGAAAGCACGGACTGGACCGACAGTAAAAATCTGGAGGCTCTTAAGACCGAAGCCGAGTACGCGATACGTTGTAAATACGCCATAAGGAAGCTTTGCGATCTTTACGATATCGAGCTTACGAGAGACGATAAGAAGGATATAGACGCTATAATGCAGTACTATATCGACGAGCAGGGCGGAAAAGACGAATACAGAAAATGGCTGAAGGAGCTGCGTACCACGGGTACGGTCTTTCGGGATTATCTTGAGATATACGGTCTTATGACGGACGGATATCTTTACGGCGGACAGTACGAATGGTACCTTTCCGAGCTGCTTTTTACCGGATATGATAACGTTATAAAAGTGGACGTTGAGAGCGTTACCGATGACGTAAAGAAGAATTTTTACCGTTACACCCAGATATTCATAGAATTCGACGAGAATGACGTGTGGTCGGAAAACCGAGCCGAGATAGATGAAGCTCTTGCCAAGATAAACGGCGGCGCGGATTTCTACGATGTGGCAAAGGAGTATTCCGAGTGGACGGCGGATGTCGAAAAAGGACAATGGGGAACGGCGGGTCAGCTTCTTGTTGAGATCGAAAAAGCCGTAGGCGGGCTTGAAGTGGGCGAGATGAGCGGAGTTATCGAAAGCGATATTGGACACCATATAATCCTTCGCTTGCCGATCGACGACGATTATATATCCGCAAATATCGACGATATGACTGTCGATTCCGCTTCGAGAAGATATAACGAGTATATAGAAAAGACCGCGAAGGAGCTTACCGTGGAGTATACGGAATACGGAAATTCTCTTACGTTTGATCTGCTTACAAGCAAAGAAGAATAAGTAAAAAGGACCGAGGCTATGCTTATGCGAGCCTGCGGTCCTTTATAAGTTTTATGCATTTTTCGTTGTCCGGAGTCGAGAGAAGGAACGCATATCTGCCGTTTACGTATACCCGAGCGTTTTCAAAATACATCATGTATGCAGAAGGAGCGTACAGGCGTATCTCGGCGGAGGATAATGATTCTATGCGCGAAGCGAGCATATTCGCCGCCTCCGCGGTATCCGAGCGGTTGACGCACTTTATTATATGTATCTCAAATCCGCTCTCGTCCGCCGAAAGCCTGATCGCATAACCTTCTATGATTGAAAAGCAGGGCGGTGGCTCGTTTTTGCCGGTATAAAGTCTGCCGAAGCGCTCGGAAGAGAGAAAACGCATGTTCGATCCCGGTATCTCTTTTTCGGCGTACATGACGCCCTTTCCTGTGCCTTCGCTTTCGCCGAACATAAGGCAAAGCTCTGTAAGAAGCGCATATATGTCCGTTTTTTTGCGAGCGCAGGAAACGTTCGTCGTTATGCAAACGCTCAGTATCAAAGTAACGTAAAGGATCCTTTTCATTTCGCTCCCGCTTCCGACCTTCGTTTTTTAAAAATATATGCGTGTCAGTCCTCCGATATTACGGAAATCCGCGTTTGGGGTTAGTTATAAACGTATTTTCGCGGTCTTTTTACGTATAATAAGCGTGAAAGGAGATGTATGCGATATGTATGACGGATATTTTTCACACGCCATACCGTCCGTAGTTGACGGAAACGATATACCGCTCGGTATGGGAATGGCGTTTGCCGAGGATCTTTCGGCACTCACTAAGTTCGTTTCGCTTTCGCACGCGGAGCAGCAAAAGATGATAGAGCGTGCGCATAACGTGAATACGCAGGAAGAGATGCGGGAGCTCATAAAGGGTATCGGTTAAACGTTCGGAGCGGGCGGAGAGATCCGCCCGTTTTTCGTATGTGGACAAAACGCCATGCCGTAACTGTAACATTTTTTTAAATATTTGCCGAAACGGTTGAAACACCTTCGATTATGATGTACAATAAAAGCGAGATATCATATTATATAATATTACATATCGAACGGAGAATAAACATGAAGAAGATAACCAAAGCCGTCATTCCCGCCGCGGGACTGGGAACGCGTATGCTTCCGATAGCGCGCACAGTACCGAAGGAGATGCTCCCCATAGTCGACAGACCCGCGATATCGTATCTTGTCGAAGAGGCGGTAAAGAGCGGTATCACCGATATACTCATAATCACGGGAAGAAATAAGGGCGCAATGGAGGACTATTTCGATTATTCGCCCGAATACGAGGAAAAGCTGAGAGCTTCCGGAAAGGAAGCCATGATAGACGAGCTTCGCGCGGTCTGCAGCGGAGTAAATATAAGCTTTATGCGCCAGCTTGAGACCAAGGGTCTCGGTCACGCGGTCTTAAGAGCGGAGGCGTTCGTCGGAAACGAGCCGTTCGCCGTTCTTTACGGCGACGACGTGATAATATCCGAAACGCCCGTCGTAAAGCAGCTTACCGATATCTACGAGGCTACGGGACGCGGCGTTTTGGGAGTCAAGGAGGTAAGCGACGAGCTTATAATGCGCTACTGTACGCTTGACGCCGAAAAGACGGAAAGCGACGGCGTTTACGTCGTGCGCGACATGATAGAAAAGCCGAAGAAGGAAGAGATAATGACTAATCTCGCGATCCTCGGACGCGTCGTTCTCCCGCCGGAGCTATTCGGAATACTTAAAGAAACGAAGCCCGGAGCGGGTAACGAGATACAACTTACCGACGCCATGCGAGTGCTTGCCAACCGCGATACCATGATGGCGGTGGATTTTGAAGGCACGCGATACGACATGGGCTCAAAGCTCGGATATCTCAAGGCGAACGTCGAGCAGGCGTTGAAGAACAAGGAGCTCGGCGAGGAGTTCGGCGCTTTCATAAAGAGCATAGCTTCGGAGCTTTAAGCGGGGACGGTCTTATGACGAGAGTGAGCAAAGAAAATTATTACCTTGACATAGCGCAGACCGTTGCGACGAGGAGCACGTGCCTCAGAAAGTCCTTTGGCGCGATAATAGTGAAGAACGACATCATAGTTTCGACGGGCTACAACGGCGCTCCGAGAGGCAGAAAGAACTGCAGCGATCTCTGTAACTGTACAAGGGACGAGCTTAAGATACCGAGAGGCGAGCGTTACGAGCTATGCCGTTCGGTACATTCCGAAGCCAACGCGATAATAGCGGCGTCGAGAGAGCAGATGCTCGGAGCTACGCTCTACATGGCGTGCTTGGATTCCAAAACGGGCGAGCTCGTGCCGGACACGAATAGCTGCGCCATGTGCAAAAAAATGATAATAAACGCGGGAATAGAGCAGGTCGTTATAAGAAACACACCGACGGATTACAGCGTGATCAAGGTGTCGGATTGGATAAACGACGACGATAGCCTTACGGGGCGGAGAGGCTACTGAGTCCCGAGGGGCAAAAGGAAAAATTTTCCAAATGGCAAATAAACGAAAAAGATACAAAAACACGGTACATAAGAACCCGTTTCGCGAGGACAGACCGAAAAAGCCGTTTCCGTGGAGAACGCTCACGGTCATAGGCTTGTTTATAGCGGTAGTGATACTTGCTTCGGTGCTGATATTCGAGATGTTCTTTGCACCGATAAAGCTGAAAAGCTCGGATAAATTTGTCTTGGACAACAGAAACGGCGTAGTGTACACAGTCGCGCCGTATTGTTATCAGCCGGCTATGGTAGCAAAGAGCAAGGGAGTATACGCAAAATACGACGACGGCACCGGATTAAAGGATCTTTACGAGATAGTCGGAGTCGATCCGAGCGTCATGATAACCACCGCCGAGGACGGACTGTACGACGTGTACTATAATGTCGAAAACGAGCTGCCGACGCTTTCGGAGCTTGACGTCGTAGGCGCGTATATATGCGAGGTAGAGCTTCGTGCGGGCGCGGTCGGTTCGCTTAAAGAGGACGACGCGAAAAGAGCCGCTCGGCTGATGTGCGAAAACGAAAAGGTAGATTATCCGGCGGGGAAAGTAAACACGGAATCTATATCGTACATCTATTTCGCAAGCGAAAATTACAGTTATCTGTACTACTACATCATATATTTCGAAACGACCGACGGAGAAAGATATCTCGGAGACCGTTCCTTAAGCGAGTACGTTAAGATAGGCGACGAGCTTTCGGACGTTCTTTACTACGAGAAGTCGGAAGCTAAGTGATGATCGATAAACGTTATGGAAACTACTATTGAAAGAGAAGAGGCGCCAAAGCTTTTGGACGCCGAGGGAGAGATCCCGATAAGAGTATGCTTTGTGTGTACGGGGAATACCTGCCGAAGCCCTATGGCGGCGGCGGCGCTCAACTTCCTCGGTAAGGGAAGATATATCGCTATGTCTGCGGGGATCTCCGCGTGCGAAGGAGAGAGGATAGCGGTAAACGCGGTGAAGGCGCTCGAAAAAGTCGGCATACCGTCTACTAAAGAGAACGACTACGCGTCGCACAGAGCGATAAATATAGACGAAATGATGATAAAGAGCTGCGACAGAGTGGTCGCGATCAGCGGCTCGCATTTCATGTCGCTTATGATGTGCGTCGATCCTTCGGACGCCGAAAAGATAGAATGTATGCCAAGCGATATTCCCGACCCGTATATGGGAAGCGAAGAGGATTACGAGAGATGTCTTAAAGCCATTATCGCCGGGATAAAGGAGCTTTTCGCGTTATGAACGGGAAACTCTTCATAAGGAATGCCGAGATCGGAGATATACAGAGGATATCGGATATAGAGACCGCGTCTTTTTCGGACCCGTGGTCAAAGGAACGTCTGATATCGGAGATGGATAAGCCGGGAGATCTTTTTTTCGTCGTTACCGACGGAAGCGGGATATTCGGATATGCGATCGTCGGTATGGGTATCGGCGGAGACGAGGCGGAGCTTTACGATATAGCCGTGGATTCTCAAATGCGAGGAAACGGAGTGGGCGATATGCTCATGAGACATATCGTCGAAAGTGCGGCGAAGGTCGGAACGGAACGCATATACCTTGAGGTAAGAGAGTCCAATTCCGTCGCGGTGTCGCTCTACGAAAAGCACGGATTTAAGGCAAACGGCAGACGCCGCGGTTATTACAGATTTCCGACCGAGGACGCGATACTTATGATGCGCGTTCTTTGACATCAAAGGAAAAGGGTGAGGTTCAATGCTTGTACTTGGAATAGAAAGCTCGTGTGACGAGACGGCGGCGGCGGTAGCCGAGTTTACCGACGACGGAGAAAAAAAGATACTTTCGAACGCCGTTGCGTCTCAGATATCCATACATAAGCTATACGGCGGAGTCGTTCCCGAGATAGCGGGACGCGCGCATTCGGAGGCGATATGCCCGATAGTTACCGAGGCGCTCGAAAAAGCCGAAAAGACCGTTTCGGATATAGACGTTATAGGCGTTACTCATACGCCGGGACTTGTGGGAGCACTGCTCGTCGGCGTGAGCTTTGCAAAGTCGCTCGCGTATTCGGCGGGAAAGCCGCTCGTCGGAGTGGATCACATAAAAGGGCACGTGGCGGCAAACTATTTTTGCAGTCCGGATCTTAGGCCGCCGTTCGTGGCGCTGGTCGTTTCGGGCGGTCATACATCGATAATAGACGTAACGTCCTACACGGATTTTACTACGATAGGAAGAACGAGGGACGACGCGGCGGGCGAGGCGTTTGATAAAGTCGGCAGAGTCATGGGGCTTACTTACCCGTGCGGTATAGAAATGGACAGACTTGCTTCCGAAGGAGATCCCAAAAGCTTCAAGCTCCCGTCTGCGGCGATAGCGGATGATACGCTGGATTTTTCATTCAGCGGACTTAAGACCGCGGTGATAAACACCTTGCATACCTTGGAGCAGAAGGGGATAGCTTACGAGCCGAAGGACGTTGCGGCGTCGTTTACTTCCTCGTTTACTTCGTCCATATGCCGTAAGCTCGAAGAGGCTATCGTAAGGACGGGCTATGATAAAGTAGTCATAGCCGGCGGAGTCTCCGCAAATTCCCACCTAAGACGTTCCGTTTCGGAGCTTTGCGGCAGGATAGGAGCGAAGCTCTACATGCCTCCGCTCTCGCTTTGCGGAGATAACGGCGCTATGATAGCGGCTCAGGCGTATTTCGAATATAAAAACGGCGCGCGCGACGGACTTTCGCTCAACGCCGTCGTATAAATGACAAACAAATCAACATCAAAGGAGAATTACAGATGCTTAACAAAAATTATGAAGCCGAGATAAACGCGGCAAAGGAGAGATTCGAAGCGGTCCTCCGCTCCCAGCTTGAAAGGAACGAGCGTATAACCGCCGAAAGAGAAGATACCGACTATTCAAAGCTCGATAAGATAGTTATAGGCGTATGCGGCGGAGACGGAATAGGTCCGATAATAACCGCGGCGGCTCAGAGAGTCCTTGAGTACATGCTTGCCGATAAGGTAAAAGCCGGTAAGGTCGAATTCAAGGTAATAGACGGTCTCACGATAGAGAACCGCGTAAAGTGCATGAAGGCTATACCCGATGACGTCATGGAAGAGCTTAAGGCCTGCCACGTCATACTTAAGGGTCCCACAACGACTCCGAAAAATGGAGATCCGTGGCCGAACATAGAGAGCGCAAACGTCGCTATGAGAAAGGCTCTCGACCTTTTCGCAAACGTTCGCCCCGTAAGAGTACCCGAAGAGGGAATAGATTGGACCTTCTTCCGCGAGAATACGGAAGGAAGCTATGCCGTAGGCTCTCAGGGAGTCGCGGTAACGGACGAGCTGAGCGTGGACTTCTGCGTTACGACGACGGAAGGCTCCGAGCGTATAGCGCGCGCCGCATACGAGTATGCGAGAAAGAATCATAAGGGCAAGGTATCCATAATAACCAAGGCAAATATAATAAAAGCGACGGACGGAAAATTCCTCGATATATGCCAGAGGATAGGCAAGGAATATCCCGAGATAGAAACGGACGACTGGTTCGTCGACATAACTACGGCTAAGCTCGTAGACCCCAAGCGCAGGACCGCTTTCAAGGTATTCGTCCTTCCCAACCTTTACGGAGATATAATAACCGACGAGGCTGCCGAATTCCAGGGCGGCGTCGGAACGGCGGGCTCGGCGAATATAGGACACCGTTACGCGATGTTTGAGGCTATACACGGCTCGGCGCCCAGAATGATATCCGAGAACAGAGGTCAGTACGCCGATCCCTGCTCCATGCTCCGCGCGGCGGTTATGCTCCTTTCTCACATCGGAGAGCAGGAAAAGGCGGACGCTCTCGAAAAGGCGCTCGATATCTGCATGTTTACCGAGAAGAAGCTCACGATAACCGGCAGAGATACCGGCGCGACCTGCGAGCAGTTCTCCGATTACGTCATGGAAACGCTCAAAAATCTTAAATAATAACGGCGGACGGATCTGATGGCAACTAACGTAAGCTTAGAGGATACGAACGCGGATATAAGAAGCAAGCTTCCGAAGGCGCTCGTCAGACGTCTGCCCTCGTATTTCAGAACGCTCATACGCTTTTACGGTATGGGCAAGGAACGGATAAGCTCCGAGGAGCTGGCGACTGAAATGGGGCTTGCTCCGTCTCAGGTAAGAACGGACATAAAGGCGATAGGCTGTCAGGGACAACGAAGCTACGGATACGGTATACCGACCCTTTATAAAACGCTCGCCGAGATACTTCAGTTATCCGATAAGTTCTGCGCCGTGATAGTCGGGAGCACGCCGCTCTCCGACGCGATAGCCTATACGCAGGTCATCGCAAAGCGCGGTATAAAGCTTAAAGCGAGGATAGCGGACGTAGGCGAAAAGGGACGAAGGGATCTTATGCCGTTCGACGTGCTTTGCGATCTCTACGAAAAGGAAGCGCCGAATGTTCTTATACTTGCCGGTACGGCGGAGAGCGCACGCGAGGCTCTCAGGATAGCGGACGAGGTAAATTCCGCCGGTTCCTTCGAAGGAATACGGGAGGTTTGGAATTTTACCGATATCCACCTTTCAAGCGATATAACAAAGGTAAAAAACATACATCTTTCGGATCAGATAATGCTTCTATGTCTCGAAGCGGGACGCGATACGGAAGCCGAGATATAAGAAAGCGAAAACTTTACGTATGGCTAACAAGGCATATTTTGTGGATTACGGCAACGGAGTGACGGTATTTCCGTCCTCCGCCGCCGAAAAGATAGTAAGCGGAAACGCTTCTCTTACCGATATAAGGATCCTTACGGCTCTCCTTACGGAGTACGGTAAGCGAGAGGTCACGGTAAAAACGATCTCGGAAGTTACCGGGCTTGCGGAGGCGAGCGTCGAAGGATCGATAGCGTTCTGGCGCGGAGTCGGCGCGATAGGCGAAACCGAAGCGTCGGAAAGCTCTGAACGCTCTGAAAGCTCGGGAACAAACGCCGAGGCGGCGGAGAAGAAGCCCGAAAGAGATACGAAGCCGAGATATACGGGAACTCAGCTTTCCGATCTTCTCGGAAAGGACGGCGGACGGATAAAGGATATGATAGATATCTGTCAGCAGGTCATGGGCAGAATATTCAATACCGTTGAGACGAACACAATGGTCAGCCTTTGCGATTGGCTCGGACTTTCGTCGGAATACGTCGTGACTCTGTGTCAGTATTTTGTCGTAAAAAAGCCGGGGTGTACCGTAAGATACATAGAAAAAGCGGCGACGGATCTGGTAAATAAGGACATAGTGACTCTTGACGATCTTGACGCCTATTTAAAAGAAATGGAGCTTTACGACGGCATAGCCGGAAAGCTTCGCTCATGGCTCGGAATAGGAAACAGAGCATATACTCAAAAAGAAAACGCTATGATCAAGCGTTGGGCGAGCGACTTTTCTTATGACGAAGATACGATAAGGTACGCTTATGAGATAACGGTCGACGCAAAGGGTACGTTCAACTTCGATTACGCCAATGCGATACTTGAAAATTGGTATACGTCGGGCGTAAAGAACAGAGAAGACGCCGAAAGAGCCGTAAACAAGTACAGAAGCGAAAAAGAAGAAAGTAAGAAAAAAACCGACGGAAGCTTCGATACGGACGAATTCTTCGGGCTTGCGCTTAAGCGAAGCTACAAGCGTATGGCGGGAGAAAAATGATCCGATAAAACGAGGATAAGAGCTTACTGCCGATAAAACGGCGGAATGGAGAGGTTTATGGGATTTCGCAGTGAGAATATAGCAAAGGTACGCGCCCGCATGAACGCGAAGCGAACTCAGGCGGAGGCGGACGCGAGAAAAAGGCTCGCCGAAGCATACCTGAAATTGCCGGAGCTTAAGGAGATAGACGCGGCTTTTCCGAGAATAGGCAGAGAGATAATAGCCGCGGTAGCGGAGCAGTCCGTTCCCGAGGAGACTGCGAAAAAGATAGAGGCGCTTCGAAGAGAGAGCGAGGAGCTTGAACGCGCAAGAGCCGAATGTCTTATATCGGGCGGATTTTCCGCAGATCATACAAAACCGCGTTACGAATGTAATAAATGTAACGATACGGGATATATCGACGGCAAAATGTGCGAATGTATGAAGCGCGAATGTGTCCTTCTCGGATACGAAAGCTCGGGTCTCGGTAATCTTCTTACCTATCAGAGCTTTGATACCTTTTCGCTCAAATATTACACGGGTGAGGACAGATACATAGCCGAGCAGAATCTGAACGCCTGCAAGGGGTATGTCGAAAAATTCGGCAAAAGCTCTCCGTCTCTTCTTTTTATGGGAGATACGGGGCTTGGAAAGACGCATCTTTCCACTTCCATTGCGCGGGTTTTGATAGACAAAGGTCACGATGTGATATACGAGACCTCGCAGGGACTGATGTCAGTGTTCGGTCACGAGAGGTTTGAAAGAAGCTACGGAAGTTATGAGGAAAAAGCGAGCGACAGATATTTCGAAAGCGAGCTTCTCATCATAGACGATTTCGGCACGGAGGAGATAAACCAATTTTCGATATCCTGCTTCTATAATCTCATCAATACCCGAACGAGCAAGGGGCTTCCGACGATAATAAATACCAATCTGAAGCGAGACGAGATACGTTCGAAATATACCGACCGTATAGCTTCGAGACTTTTCGGAGAATTTGCGGTCCTCGCGTTTTCCGGAAGGGATATCCGTATGCAAAAGCTTGCGGAATAAAACGAGAATTATTTTTATTAATAAAAATACACCGAAAAAAGGAGAACAAGCCATGTACAGTATAGGAATAGACCTCGGCGGAACGAATATCGCCGCGGGACTCGTAAACGAGGAGTTCAAGATAATAAGCAAGGCGTCGGTCGAGACGAGAGCCGAGCGTGAGGCGGACGAGATCGTAAAGGATATGGGCGCGGTCTGTCGTAAGCTCTGCGAGGACAACGGTCTTAAGCCGGAGGATATCGAAAGCGTCGGTATAGCTACGCCCGGAACCGCGGATACCGACAGAGGAGTCGTGGTCTACGCGAACAACCTTCCTTTCAGAAATTACCCGATAGCCGAGAAGTTAAAGCAGTTCTTCCCGGTTTCGAAGGTCCTCATAGCTAACGACGCAAACGCCGCCGCATACGGCGAGGCGGTCGCGGGAGCCGGTAAGGATCAGAAGGATTTCGTTATGATAACGCTCGGTACGGGCGTCGGCGGCGGAATAATCGCGGACGGAAAACTGTATAGCGGCTTCAATTTTGCCGGAGGAGAGCTGGGACATATAGTCATAGTACATAACGGAGTACAATGCTCGTGCGGACGCAAGGGCTGCTGGGAGGCATACAGCTCCGCTACCGCTCTTATCCGTATGACTAAGGAGAAAATGGCGGAAGCTAAGGATAGCGCAATGTGGGACTACGTCGGCGGAGATATCGAAAAGGTAAACGGACGCACGTCGTTCGACTGTATGCGTAAGGGAGATAAGGCGGCAAAGGAAGTAGTCGATACGTATATGAGCTATCTCGCTACCGGAACTGCGAATATAATAAACATCTTCCAGCCCTCGGTGCTTGCGTTCGGAGGCGGTATATCGAACGAAAGAGATAATCTTCTTAAGCCCCTTGCCGAGCTTGTCGAAAAGGAGACGTACGGTACGTCCGGCAACGCGCGCACTCAGCTTAAGATAGCGGAGCTGAGGAACGACGCGGGTATAATAGGCGCGGCGGCGCTTCGCTGATAACGAAATAAAAAATCTGTTGCGATATTTCGCAACAGATTTTTTTATCATATCATTTCGTTTTTTAAGAAATCTATAAAGTCGGTCTCGGCTTCTTCTATCGGCAGATCGTTTTGATATACCTTGTCGTAATCGTAAAACTCAACGTCGTCGTCGGAAGAGTTTCCGTAGTTTTCGGCGCAACGCTTCGAACGAATGAGCAGAGTCTTTATCCTTCCGCCGAGAGGGCTTGCTTTTTCTATAAAATGCGCGATCTGCTCTCCCTCTCTTATGTGTACGAAGAATATCTCCGCGTCGCCGTTCAGAAATTCGGCGTATTTTTTTATGACGTATTCCGTCGGCAGATCGTTGTATTCGGAAAACACACGTTTCAGCTCCGCAAGGAAACGCCGTGCTTTCGGTGTCTTTTCGCCTGTCCAACCGTTTTCCGCCGCTATCTTTTTGATTGGATCTATCGTTGAAACGTTTACGGTGGCAAAGCTTTTGGCGGCTATCTCGCAAAGGGTGTCCTTTCCCGCTCCGCCCATGCCGTTAATGACTATCGCGAGCTTTTCCATGATCATACTCTCTTTTCGGTAAAATATATTATCTTACTTCTATTTTATCATAAAATCTCGGATATTGCAAGTGTAAAAGTAAAAAAACGCGAAGAAGCTCGCTTTTTTGTTTGCAAAATGTTAAGAATAAGATAATATGTGTGTGTTAGAATGTAATACGGTAAGTAAGCAGACCGCGTAAAGAAAGGATTAAAGATGTTCGCAAAAATGAAGACGGTAGGTAGATTTTTTCTTTTATGGGGAAAAAAACTGTATGATATGTATTTAAAACATCCGATAGCTTTTTGTATCGTTACCGGTATCATCGTCGAAATATATATAGAATTTTTTTCAAGGCATAGCTTTACGAGCGGCTTTAAATTTATTTTCGGTTCTCCGCTCGTATTTCTTTATAACTGTCTTATAATCATATTTACTTTACTGATCTCCGTAGTGGTGAAAAGGGGCATAGCCTGTTACGTTACGGCGCTTCTAATTTGGATAGGGTTCGGCACGGCAAACGCGATAATACTTCTGGAGCGCTCGATTCCGTTTTCTTTTTCGGATATATTGCTTCTTCCTTCCGTTATAAAAATAATAAACGTATATCTTGAGATACACGAAATAATAATAATCGTCGCGGCGATACTTGCCGCGATAGCCGCGATAGTGTTTTTATGGATAAAGGGTCCTAAAAGAAAGATAAACATAAAAAGAGACGTTACGGCGCTCGTTGCCTCTGCGGTGCTTGTCGGTGTGGGTACTCCGATAGGTCTTGCGATCGATTACAGCGATATTATAGCCGGTTACAATAACGGCGGATTTCCGTATAGCTTTGCAAAGACCTTGCTGGTTCGCAGCATGTCGGAACCTGACGAATACGATAAAGACAGCGTCTCCGCAGTTCTTGCGAAAATCGAAAATGAAAAAAGCAAGGATACTTCTTCCGATTTTGATGAAAATGACGCGCCTAACATAATATTCGTACAGCTTGAATCGTTTTTTGATATAAACGCCGTTAAAAATGCGACATTTTCCGAAGATCCCATACCGAATTTCACAAAGCTGAAATCCGAATATCCGAGCGGATTTCTTAATGTTCCGGTCGTTGGATCCGGAACGATAGATACGGAATTTGAAATTCTTACCGGTATGAACATTGATGATTTTCCGTTGCAGTTACACCCTCTCGCGAATCTTCTTACGGGAGGACTTACGGGGGATTCTATGGCATATGTTCTTTCTTCAAAAGGCTATTCAACTCATGCCATGCATAATCACGTAGGTACGTTTTATGCACGTTATAAGGGATATCCGAATATCGGATTTGATACTTTTACGCCTGTCGAAAATATGTGCGGAATAGAAAGAAACGCGCTTAATTGGGCAAAAGACAATATTTTGACGGATGAGATAAGATATGCTATGGAATCTACCGAAGGCAAAGATTTCGTTTTTGCCGTATCGGTCCAGCCTCACGGAGAATATCCTACGAAGCAGATAGAGGGATATGAATACGGAATTACTGTTTCCGGAATTTCGGACGAGGAGCTTTATCATAAATATTCCTACTATGTAAACGAGATACACGAAACGGATAAGATGATAAAAGAGCTTACCGACTATTATGCAAATTGCGACGAAAAGACCGTTATAGTATTTTACGGAGATCATCTTCCGGATATAAAACTTACGAATGACGATCTTTCGAGAGGAGATATATACTCTACCGAGTACATAATCTGGAGCAATTACGGGCTTGGAAGCGACGTAAAAGACGATCACGAGACGCTTGAAGCGTATCAGCTCTATTCGTATGTTTTCGATCTTCTCGGTATAAAGGACGGAGTAATGAACGGAATACACAGATATCTTTCTGACTCCGAAAACTATGAGAATATCATCAAACTTATCGAATACGATACATTTTACGGTGAAAGATATCTGTACGAAGAATATAAGTGCGAACGTACCGATATAAAATTCGGTATAAGAAAAGTGTCGATAAGCGGTGCCGAGATAGGAGACGACGGAACGCTTACCGTTTACGGCGAGAACTTTAATGAGTTTTCCGTGATATATGTGAACGGAAAGAGTTACGATACATCGCTTCTGTCGAGCGGTAAGCTGATATGCTATGGTGTACGCAAAGCAGATGAATGGAGTGTAGTAGTCAAGCAGGAGGCTGAAAAGGTGTTCGGCGAGACGAGCGAATACGTCCTAAAGAAATAAAAGATCGCGACGGTTTTTCACCGTCGCGATTTTTTATTATTTACTTTATTTGTGCGCCGAGCTGACCTGCCGAGGTCTTGTGCTCCGCCGTTACGGAATGTATACGGTGCACGAGATCGTACACAGAGGAATATTCCGGGTGTTCTTCACATTCGAGCGTAAGAGCAAAACGTTCGGGAACGTCATGCGTTACTTTAAATGATACGCTTCCGTATTCGGCGTTGCTTCTCGGACCGAGCGTGCTCGTGTTTACCGTCGCAAGCTTTTTCTTTTCGTTTCCGCATACAAGGTATACGTTTATTATTACGGGCGCGACGGTCTCGTCGGAGTCGTTTAAGAGCCATATCTTTGCCGTAAGGTTCTCATCTGTAAGGTAGCGGTTTTTCGGCATATCGGCGGAGGCGAGGGTCGGGCGAAGAGCCTCGCGCACGCTTACAAGCGCCGGCTTTGGCTCGGCGGGCCAGCTTACGAGACTGTTTCCCGCGGCGCAGGGCCAAGGCTCGTTAAAGTCCCAATTTATCGCCATAGAGCAAATCGGTGACTTACGTCTCATCTCTTCGAACATCGTTTTATACGCCATGCTCTGTAAAAAGAGCGTTTTTTCCATAAGGTCGTCAATATCTCGGTAATAGCCGAAGAAGTATCCGACCTCGGACTTTCCGAGCCAGCGTTCGTCGCCCCATGCCCCGAACGCATGATGCTCGCGCCAGACCTCGTTTTCGGGACGGCAGTCGTTATAATCCTTTTCGTCCATTATGTATTTTTTGATATATTCCGGAGTTGCTCCGCCATTGCAGCCGAATTCGGTGTACGCGGTACGAAGACTGCGTTTGACAACGGATATAAATTCCTCGCCGAGATGAGCGTCTTTGAAGGTGTCTCCCGCGGCGTCCCAAGCGTTTCCGGTAAGTGCCTTTACGTATGATCCGTGAGCCATTCCGCAGAGAGGAGAGGTCATATTGAACGGAGTGAACCGGTCAAGCTCGTAGCAGAGCGAATCGAGCATACGCAGAGGGTGAGACTGAACTGTCATTCCGCTCCAAGAATTAAACAGCTCGTTTCCTCCGCACCAGAACGCAAGGCAAGGGTGGGTTCGCAGACGCTTGATTATAGTAGTCGCTTCCTGCTTTAATACGCTTAGATACCGATCGTCGTCCGGGTGAATGTTGCAGGAAAGCATGAATTCCTGCCATACGAGTATTCCCAGCTCGTCGCATCTGTCGTAAAAATGCTCTCGGTTTATAAATCCGCCGCCCCAGAGACGAAGGATGTTCATGTTCGCTCCGTATGCAAGGTCAAGAAGCTCGTCGTAACGCTCGTTTGTCATATTGCAGGGGAAGATCTCCGTGTTTACGAGATTGCTTCCTTTGGCGAATATCTTTACCCCGTTTATTTCGATAGTGGCGGGAACCGGCAACTGTGATTTCGGAAATTCCTTTTCGAATACCTCGGCGTCTCCGCAGTTTCTTACGAGCCTTGAACGCCGAAATCCGATCTTCCTCGCGATCGCGGAAGATCCGCTTACCGAGAGAGTGTATACGTTCTGATCGCCGTAGCCTCTCGGATACCATAATTTCGGAGAATCGACCGTCAAAACGAATCTTTCCGTCTGCTTTTCTCCGACGTCGCGCTTTTCCGAAACAACGACGTTTCCGTCGGGATCGGTAAGCGATACGGTGAATGTTCCGCAACCGCACACATCTGTCTCGGCTATAACCGTTACGCTTTTCAGGTCGTCGGAAAGACGGTAAGAGGCTTCAAGCGACATCGGACTTCCGTAAGGAAGTATCTTTATGTACGCGTCTCCCCATATTCCCGACGGAACGAGGCGCGGGTGCCAGTCCCAACCATATGACGACGCCGGCTTGCAGGAAGCTGCGGCTTGCGCTCTTCCGGGTTCGGCTCCCGGCAGCTTCGGTATCGGAAGTATTATAACGTTTACGACGGATCTTTTGCCGGCAAATGGCGTTACGTCGAGGTAAACGGGAGAAAACATTCCTTCTCCGCGAGCAAGTTCTTTTCCGTCTATTTTTATGATGTATCCGTAGTCTATGCCTTCAAAACAAAGAAAAGCGGTATCCATTGGAGAGATATCGAGATCAAGCTCGGCTGAATATATGAAATATTCGTCCTCCGTCCAGTCGAATTGGTGGAAATTCAGCTCTCGGTAATACGGCTTGTAGCCGAAGGCTTTTGCGTAATCGAGTTGTACCGCTCCCGGAACGGAAGCCGGGATCTCGTCTTTAGGCGTGAGAGATAAGTCTTTTGTGTGCGAAAGTTTCCAATCGAGCGAGATCTTCTTCATATAGCGTTACCTCTTTTGAGATTTTTTGACCTTGTTTTTCGTCGGATTTTTTTGTTTATTCATTTCTTCGCTCAGAGCTATGAGCTTTTGAGTCTTTTTGTGCTTTATAAAGAGCGGAACGCCTATCAGCGCCGCTATCATGAGTATAAGGAATACAAATGCCAGATAATCCAAAAACGCGGGATATTTTTCTCCGAATAGCGTACTGCGAGTGCCTTTGGTGGAGCTTGCGGTGATCTTTACCGCTTTTTCCGTTCCGTACTTTTCGATCTCAATAAGTCCGTTCAGCGTTTCGCCTGCGGTTATTCGTTTGGCTTTTATCTCGGTCTTCTTTGTGCCGCAGAGCGCGGGACCGCTCGTCGATACCGCGGTAACGTCGGTCGATATTACGGTAAGGTTCTCGGAAGCGTTTACCGCTCCTGTCGCCGCTATGCTTCCGGACGACATGTTTACGTTTTTGGCTTTGATAGCCGCTTTGTTACCTTCTATTTTTATATTTGCTCCGGCGAGCGCAACGGTTGCGGTATCGGAGTATATTCCGTAATCGCTTCCTTTTATCTCATAATTTCCGCTTCTGAAGCGCACGGTCTCGTTTGAGGTGGAATTTATCTGTATAGCGGTGTCGCCCGATACGAGCGTGAGCGTTCCGTTGCCTTCGAAGGTTATCGCTCCGCGGCAGAGGAGCGCGTGATCCTTTGCGCTTATATAGTTATCGCCGCTGATCTTGATCGTTACGCCGGAATGAAGGTGTATTCCGAAAGTATCTTCGGTTACCAGTCTTATTCCGTTGAGTACGAGCGTGTCTTCGATGTTTTGCCATTCGTAACCGGCACCTCGGAGATTTTCGTTTATGTTTGCGATATCTATCGATTCGGATATCGTTTTGTCCGCGCCGGCGTAAGCGTACATGCCGAGGGAAAGCAAGATCGTTGCCGTGAAAAGAACCGCGGCGATAATTTTTTGAAATTTATTCTTCATTTTATAATGTTCACCTTTCCGAGATCTTTACATTAAAGATTATAACACGAACTTGTTAAGAAATCAAGAGAGACGCATTAAAAAGCAATATTGCGGCGGTCGACTTGCGGTAGATAAATATTTTATGTGCGTTGTGCACAATTGGTATTACGAATGCGCGGGCTTTGTGAGCGAATATCACAAACCCAAAAACTTTTGCAAAAAGGTATTGACAAAAGAGAAGAAAGGTGATATAATAGACAAGCGCTCTGAACGAGGGGCGTAACGCAAAGAAAGCG
>CAZFQJ010000005.1:0-27825 GCA_964520875.1 uncultured Lachnospiraceae bacterium | reverse complement strand
GTACGACCTGCACATCATCGACCGCGTAGGCGGCGGCGACTCCTTCGGCGGCGGACTTATCTACGCTCTTCTTAACGGCAAGGATACTCAGGCAGCCGTTGAATTTGCGGTAGCGGCATCCGCTCTCAAGCATTCCGTTCCCGGCGACTATAACATGGTAACTGTCGCGGAAGTCGAAAAGCTTGCAGGCGGCGACGGCTCCGGAAGAATCCAGAGATAATTTACGTACAAAAAAGCAAAACGACAAAAACGGCGGTCCGAAATCGGACCGCCGTTTTTGGTATACCGCTTATTTATCTGAAAATCAAGCAAAACAGACGTAACTTCTGAGAGAGACCTCTTTTATCAGTTCATCTATGTTCGAATCGCAGTTCCAAAGCATTTCGGAGTACAGGGCAACGGGATACATAATATTTTCTTCGAACATTCCGTCTTCAACGAGAGCGAATGCACAAAGATTACCGTCTTTCATACGGTACATTTCACGTATCATATCATATACCTTGTCTGCGTTTGTGAGCCAGCCCGACTGTACGTAACGCCAGATCCTGCTTTTGCGTTCTATCCTGTTTTTCTTCATATATTCGGAGGAGCTTCCTATCCACTGAGGACCTTTTGCGTGCTCAAACCGTGACCAATCCAATTTGACAAGTCCCTTCGTTACAACGCCGAAACGGTCATCATCTCCGCGAAGACGCGATATGGTTCTGACAAAGCTCTTTGTTTCATCAAATTTTTCGAAATCCTGCGGAATATAGGAAAACGGGAAAGATCCGCAATTCTCCCAAACGATACGAATACGTTTATCCACGGTTTTGATAAACTCCAACCGATTTTTTACCGATGTTGCGTGCAATCCGAATTGTATTTCAAGATCCGGGTATTTCTCATAAAACAACGCGGCGGTACGATTTACAAATTTTGCAGCAGCCTCGGCTACCAAAACGCCGTTGATATTATCTTCCATTAATTCGGTAAAGGTTTGGAAGTATATACCGTCACCCTTTCCCTTGGCGTATTCCGATTCGTATTTCGCAAAGATCTCTTCGGAGCAAGAATCGAGGTTATTCAGGTCAAACTTACTGCAATCCGTACCCCAAAGCCACGCAAATCCCCAAATGATCTTTATATTGCACGAATGTGCGTAATTCACGATCTCCTCGGCATTGATAGGAAGAAAATCGTTCCAAATGATCACTCGGTTCATTTTCAGCTTCATAATGTTGTCAAGGTAACCGCGATAATCGTATATCACATGTCCCCATGTCCAAAGACCTCTTTCTTTTACGGACGGAGCGGAGGCGTGCTCAAAATTAGGTAAAGATTCTTTTTCAAAGATATTCCACCAATAGTCTTCCGTGTCGGGATACTCGTAATTTATAATGTATTTATTGTAAAAATCAAGCACACCGTACAAAACGCCCGCGTCGTCATATCCTTCTATCGTCACAACGTTATCCAGAACCTTTATAAAGTATTCTTCTTCCTTGCAAAGCGTCTTTTGCGAGGTACTGCGAATATACGGATTACTTTTTTTCGTACCTATATAAATGCACGTGTAGGCGCTTACGTCCATGCTTTCGTCGTACTTAAAGCAAGCCGGATATTCAAACGTATAGTCGAGCAGAATGGTGCTTAATTTTTCGATCGCTCTTTTTTGAACATCGTTTTCCGATTGTCCGTATATGATCGCAATTTTTTTCATAGCTTTTTCCCTCTTTCTTGACAAATTCGATTTGCGTATGTATAATATGATTGTAACACACTTATACGGTAAATACTATACAAATTCGGATAAAAAATATAACTGTATTGACTTGGAGAAAAAATGTTCAAAGACGAATTCAAGGAACAATATACGACTATCCCGTTCGCTATACACAAAGCATATTGTTCCGAAGGCTCACACGAGGTCATCACACATTATCACCGCGAGATCGAGCTGATCGCGATGAATAAAGGATCGGCTGACTTTTATATCGACGCAAAATGCTTTCACTTGAAAGAAAACGATATTTTGATCATTCCGCCATACGCGCTTCACAGAGCGCGCACGAGCGAGACGGATATCACTTCTTACGATTGTATATGCTTCGATATGCAGTTACTGTGTGACGAAAAGCTCAAAAACGGACTTGAATCACAGGCATTATCGATAGAACCGCCGCATATCGAAGATCCTTATCACTCGAAAAGATATCAAAGCTATATTCGAAACGCGTTCCTTGCCTGCGAAAAAAAGGAAGAGGGCTGGGAGCTTGAGGCGATCGGAAATATATCTCTGCTTTTCGGAGAGCTGAAGAAATGTGATCACGTTATTCAAAATTTCGAACTAAGTAAGGAAACCGATTTCGGAAAAAACGTAATGACCTACATATTCAAAAACGCGTCTTCCCACATCACATCTCGTGACGCGGCAAATGAGCTTTATATGAACCACAGTTATTTTTGTCGGTTATTCAAAAAAACCTTCGGCTGCCCGTTCGCAAATTATCTTTTGGTATACCGGCTTGAAAAAGCACGGGTGTATCTAACAAACACCTCGCTATCCGTAACCGAGATAGCATTTAAATCCGGCTTTAACGATTGCAGTTATTTCGGAAAAGTGTTCAGAGAACGCTTTCACACCTCTCCGCTCTCGTATCGCAAAAACAGAGGTAGAAAGTAACCTTTTGCGATTTTAAAGATATGATGTTCATTTTCACATCCGAAGGACACATAGCAAGGCGAATGCGTCATCACGTTACGCTTGCGAAACACATCGTTCTAAAAACAAAAAAGCAGTCCGTTAGACTGCTTTTTTGTTTTTGGCTGCGGCACTAGGATTCGAACCTAGGTGATGACGGAGTCAGAGTCCGTTGCCTTACCGCTTGGCGATGCCGCATTTAATCAACGTTACGAATTATATCACATTTTTTCCCTTTTGTCAATATGTTTTCGAGAATATTTTTCACTTTTTCGATTTTTTTATTCCGAAGCAGTATATATTTTTTGCCAACCGAGGAAAAATAATCTCAAAAGCTCTTGAAATACGGTACTTTTTGTGATATAATTGATTGAGATTTTTATGCGTTATTGCAAACGCACGAAAGGTTAGGTAATAAAATGGTAAAGATAGCAGTTATCGGATTCGGAAACATCGGCGGAGGACTCGTCGAACTCATCGAACGAAACAAGGACGTGATCTTACGCGATTGCGGAACCGAAGTGGAAATAAAATATATAGTCGATATACGCGACTTCACGGGTCACCCGCTTGAAAAAAAGATAGTAAAGGATTTTAATACCGTCCTTAACGATCCCGAAGTCTCCGTTGTTGCCGAGATGATAGGCGGCTCACACCCCGCGTATGACTTTTCTCTTGCCGCGCTCAAGGCGGGAAAACATGTCGTTTCTTCAAACAAGGAAGTCGTTGCAAACTTCGGCGAGATACTTTTAAAGACCGCTGCGGAAAACAACGTAGCGTATCTTTTCGAAGCCGCGGTCGGCGGTGCGATACCGATAATACGTCCGCTCCGTCAATCCCTCTCCTCCGATAATGTACTTTCGATAAACGGTATACTTAACGGAACGACCAACTTTATCCTTACGAGCATGATATCCGGCGGAAAGACCTTCGACGAGGCTCTCGACGAGGCTCGCAGGCTCGGATACGCAGAAGCCGATCCTTCTGCCGACGTTGACGGCATAGACGCTTGCCGTAAGATAGCTATACTCGCGGCAATGGCATACGGAGTCATATATCCCTGCGATAAGATTCCCACCGTCGGTATTCGCGGCATAACCCTGCGCGACGCTTCCGACGCATCTCGCATATCCGCGTCTATAAAGCTTATCGGACGCGCCATGCGTTCCGAAAACGGAAAGGTACTTGTAAACGTTTCTCCGAGAATAGTTCCGATGTCGAATCCCCTTTCGGGAGTAAACGATGTATTCAACGGTATACTCGTCTCCGGAGAGGCAGTTGGAGATCTTATGTTCTACGGTCGCGGAGCGGGAAGGATCCCGACTGCCGGCGCAGTTCTTGCCGATATCGTAGAGGTCGTAAAGCACCTGAATACAAAGCAGCTTCCTCCGTCGGTATGGGTACGCGGCGACGAAAGCGATATAGCGGACGCAAAGAGCGAAAAATGCCGTTATTATTGCCGCGTAAAGGGAGATACTATACCAAGCGGCACAACGAAAGTATCGTGCTCGGACGGAGAAACATCTTTTATAACGGAGATAACGGACGGCTATGCGCTCGACGCTTTGCTTGAAGGTTACGAAACAGTCTCCGTCATCGGATTTCTCGACTGAGCCTTAATTACCGCCGAAAAGGAAGAGGTAGACACGCAAAATGAAAAAAACTGTACTGAAAAAGTATGCAAAACTCATAGTCAGAGTCGGAGTCAACGTAAAAAAAGGACAAGAGGTCATCATACAAGCCGAGCTTGACTGTCCGGAGTTCGTCACTATGGTAGTGGACGAATGTTATAAGGCAGGCGCAAAGAAGGTGATGGTCGAATGGTCTCACCAGCCTATCACCAAGCTCAACATTCGTCACCGTTCCCTTACCGTTATGTCTAAAATGGAGGAATGGGAGATAGCCAAGCTTCAGCACAAGGTAGATGTTCTTCCCGCTATGATATATCTCGATTCCGAGGACCCGGACGGGCTTAACGGTATAAACAGAGACAAATATCAAAAGGCTTCTCAGGCAAGATATAAGATCATAAAGCCGTACCACGACAAAATGGATAGCCGCTACCAATGGTGCATAGCGGCGGTACCGGGAAAAGCATGGGCAAAAAAGATCTTCCCGAACGACAGATCGAACGTTGCGATAGAAAAGCTTTGGCGCGCCATACTTACGGCTTCGCGCGTTGACTGTGACGGTAACGACGATCCGTGCGAGAATTGGAGAAAGCACAACGAGGATCTTAAGAACAGATACGACCGTCTCAATTCTCTCGGTATAGAGAAGTTAGAATATAATGCTTCTAACGGCACACACCTCACCGTAGGACTTCTTGAGGACGCCCTCTTCCTCGGCGGAGGCGAGCATTCGCTCCTCGGAAACTTCTTTAATCCGAATATCCCCTCCGAGGAGATATACGTATCTCCGAAGCGCGGAGAAGCGGAGGGCATAGTCTATTCAAGCAAGCCACTCTCTTTTAACGGAGAACTGATAGAAAACTTTTCCGTCAGATTCGAGAACGGAAAAGCGGTCGAAGTCCACGCCGAAAAGAACGAAGAGCTTCTTAAACATATGATATCCATGGACGAGGGCGCGGCGTATCTCGGAGAATGTGCGCTCGTTCCCTATTCCTCGCCCATAAACAAGAGCGGAATAATGTTCTACAACACTCTTTTCGACGAGAACGCCGTTTGCCACCTTGCTCTCGGAGCCGGATTTATAAACTGTCTGCGCGATTACGACAAATACACGGTCGAAGAATGTCATGCAAAGGGTATAAACGATTCCATGATACATGAAGATTTCATGATCGGTACACCCGACCTCTCTATCATCGCTCACACCCGCGACGGAAAGAGCATACAATTGTTTAAGGACGGAGAATGGGCATTCTGAAGTAAATTGCGAACGCTATAAAGAACGAGGAGCAGCCCGAAGCCGCTCCCCGCTCTGTTATACTGGAAAATCATCATTCAAAATAAAAAAATATTTCTGCACGTAAAAGGATCTAAATCAAAATGAAGCTTACATACAAGCATACCGTCTTAAGCTGTTATATCGCATATATAGGCAGCGCGGTAATAAACAATCTCGCTTCCCTTTTGTTCGTTACTTTTCAAAACAAATTCGGTATCACGAACGCAGAGCTTGCAACGCTGATAACGATAAACTTCGGCACTCAGATATTGGTCGATTTTATAGGCGCTAAGTTCGTCGATAAAGTAGGTTACAGACGTATGGCTCAGCTTTCCGCAGTACTCGGTTGCACCGGACTTATACTTTTGGGAGTCCTGCCTACCGTAATGCCGGCAAAATATCCGGCTCTGATAATGGCTTCCATGGTATACGCCGTCGGAAGCGGTCTAAATGAGCTCATAATAAGCCCTATGATAGAGGCAATTCCCGGAGACGAAAAGGAAGCCGCCATGAGTATCCTGCATTCCTTCTACTGCTGGGGTCAGCTCGCGGTCGTGCTCCTCTCGACCCTCTATCTTACAAAAGTAAACGAAGAGCTTTGGTTCATACTTCCGTTATTATGGTCGGTAGTCCCTCTTATAGCGGGCATCGCCTTTTCGTTTGTTCCGATATGCGAGCTTAACGAGGATTCGGGCGGATCAATGCCATTTTCGCAGCTTTTCAAAACAAAGATCTTTTGGCTCTTCTTTATCCTTATGCTCTGCGGAGGCGCGGCGGAGATAGCTATGTCGCAATGGGCTTCCCTATTTGCCGAAACGGCGCTCGGACTTTCCAAAGCGGCGGGCAATCTGCTCGGACCGTGCTTTTTCGCTCTCATGATGGGACTCTGCCGCCTATTCTACGGAAAATTCGCGGATAAACTGCCCATGGTAAAAGCGATAGCGCTCTGCAGTATAATAACGATAATCGGATATCTAATGGTATCTCTTATCCCGAATCCTTATGTTTCGCTGATAGGTTGCGGAGTGATCGGCTTCGGAGTGGGAATATTCTGGCCCGGAGTCCTTTCCGTTTCCTCGAAAAAGCTCCCTGCGGGCGGTGCGGCTATGTTCGGTATACTTGCGCTCGGCGGAGACTGCGGTTGTTCCCTCGGACCTCAGATAGCGGCATGGGTATCAGAGCTTTCTCCGTTCGGACTTCGCGGCGGACTTTTCGCCTGTCTCATATTTCCGATAGTAATACTCGTATCGTCCGTCGCAATGCTTATCGGCGGAAAGAAAAACACGGTAAAAACAAAATAAAAATCATACGAAAGAAACCTTATGGATAAGATATCGGCAGAAAAAATACTTTTTAATTCGGTCGATCCTTCGATCTACGATATAATAGTTTTAGATGAGACCGTATCGACCAGCACTCTTCTTAAAGAGCTTGCCGAAAGCGGAGCCTCGGAGGGAACGGTCGTGGTTGCCGAAAAGCAGACCGGAGGCAGAGGACGGCTCGGACGCTCCTTCTTTTCGCCCGAGAGTCAAGGCATATACATGAGCCTGCTCGTTCGGCCTTCGGAGAGCGCTCCGTCGCTTACTCTTTCGGATTCCGTAAGACTTACCGCCGCCGCGGCATGCGCCGTTTGCGAAGCGATAAAAGATATTACGGGTATACAGACAGAAATAAAATGGGTAAACGATATATACAAAGACGGAAAGAAGCTTTGCGGAATACTTACCGAAGCCGTTCTTGACGACGATAATCGCACCCCGAAATTCATTTCCGTCGGAATAGGGATAAACGTTTATGTCCAAGAGTTTCCCGAAGAGCTTGCCGATATAGCTACCGCGATATACACGAAATCGAACGTAAAAGATATCCGCAATGCTCTGATCGCTCGCGTACTCGATCTTTTCTACGCCTGTTACAAAAAAGAGATAGCCTTAGGCAAAGCCGACTTCATCGAAAAATACAGAAAATATTCCTCGGTAATCGGAAAACGTATCAAGGTCATTCGCGGAAACGAGACCTTCGAAGGAACGGCACTTTCGATAAACGACGACTTCTCGCTTTCGGTCCGCACCTCTGACGAAAAAACGATATCTCTTTCATCGGGAGAGATAAGCATACGTCCGAGTAACGGAGAAACATTCTGAACATAAAAAAGCTCCCGAGCCGCCATAAATGGCTCGGGAGCTTTTTCGTATTTGAGTTTAAGAACTCTTTTCTTCGGTCTTTGAAGGCTTTTCGGGCTTTTGATAATTGAGCATTATTATTCCGCTGCATATAAGCACAAGTGTAATAACGAGGTTTACCGGGGAAACATTACTGCTCTCACTCAACATGAGAGTCGAAAGGAGCGTTCCGAAAACGGGAATCATAAAGCAAAATACCGTTACCTTAGACACAGGGTTATGCTTTAAAAGTATTCCCCATACCGAATAAGCGATCGCGGAAAGGAAGGCAAGATATACGAGCACCGCAACGCCGGTAAGGCTCGTAAGCGTTATCCTGCCGCCGAAGATAAGTCCGACTATCATCATAAAAATTCCGCCGCCGATGAACTGATATCCGCTTATAACGACCGGATCCTCGTATTTCGAATATCTCTTTATGAGCACAGATGAAACTCCGTATGCCGCGGCGGAAAGAAGAACGAAGCCGTCGCCGAGAAAATTCATTGTAAGATCAAGACCGTTAAGATTGACCACTATTATACCCGCAAAGCCGAGAACGCAAGCCACTATCTTCTTTACGGTAAGCTTTTCCTGACGAAATACGAGGCTCGCTATAAGTATGGAAAAGAATACGTTTGATCCGCTCGCTATCGTTCCCTTTACTCCCGTGGTATTCGCAAGTCCGATATAGAAGAATATGTACTGTATGACCGTCTGAAAAGCGCTGACCTTAGCGACCATGAGTATATTTTGCTTTTTCGGATATAAGAGCTTTTTTCTCGCTATACTGTAAATGAGTACGGTAAGCACTCCGGCGAGCGCAAATCTCGTTCCGGCAAATAAAAGTATTGACGGCACGTTCTGCTCCGGCAGGCAGTACTTATATCCCGTCTTTATAAAAGGCGTAGCGCTTCCCCAAAGAGCGGTACACAAAAGCGCCATGACCGTCACAAATACGGGAGACGTAAATAATTTGTTTTTGTTTTCTGTCGATTCCATTGTCTTTACTTCCTTATCTTTATTCACATTAAAAGCAGCGAAACATGATTTCGCCGCTTTATATGCTTTATATTATTTTTTATTCATCGAAAAGAGGGGTGGAAAAATATCTTTCGGCAGTATCCGGAAGCACGGTAACTACCGTCTTACCCTTTCCGAGCTTCTTTGCGAGCTTTATCGCCGCCGCTACGTTAGTACCGCTCGATATTCCGCACATAATACCTTCCTTGCTCGCAAGCTCCTTCGAAGCTCTTATGGCTTCTTCGTCCCTGATGATGCATATATCGTCAAGAATATCACGATTAAGTATGGCGGGTATCACGCCGTCTCCTATACCCATTTGGATATGAGCTCCGATAGAGCCTCCGGAAAGGATAGCCGCATGCTCTGGCTCGACCGCCCATATCTCTATATCCGGATTACGAGCCTTAAGAGCCTCGCCGATACCGGTTATCGTTCCGCCCGTTCCTATTCCGGAGCAAAATCCGTGTATAGGTCCGTCTACCTGTTCAAGTATCTCGCTTGCGGTAACGCTTCTCTGGACGTCCGGATTTGCCGGATTTTCAAACTGCTGAGGAACAAATACATTCTTATCTTCCGCTTTCATCTTAAGCGCAAGGCGCACACATTCTTCTATGCAAAGACCGATATTTCCCGCGTCATGCACCAAAATGACTTCGGCTCCGTAATGACGAACGAGCTTTCTTCTCTCCTCGCTCACCGAATCCGGCATTATTATCTTTGTCTTATATCCTCTGACCGCGCCTACAAGAGCAAGACCTATACCCTGATTTCCGCTCGTAGGCTCAACTATAACGGTATCTTTGTTTATGATCCCCTGCTTTTCGGCTTCTCTTATCATATTATAAGCCGTTCTTGTTTTTATAGATCCGCCGACGTTAAGCCCCTCGAACTTGACAAGTATGCGAGCGCTGTCGTCATCTACCATACGCCCGAGCTTTATCATCGGCGTGTTTCCCATTGCCTGTAATATATTATCGTATACCATATCCATTATCCGTGATCTGTAATATTATACTGTTTTAGCAATACTTATTAAGTATATCACAAATTTTAAATAATTGCAAGTGATTTGCTGATTTTTGTGTTCGGAATTTTGTCGTTATTTGACCGTTTTCCTCGATCTTTAAACAAATCTCTGCGCATACGCGCATCTTCTGCAAAGCTCTTCCGACGCCTTATGCTTTTCGAAGCCTTGTACAATAGCCCTCGCACGAGGCGAGCTTAAAATATCGGAAATATCGTCGGTAAAAATATTGCCCAAGGCTATAACTCCGTTACTGTCAAGACAACACGGGACCACGGTCCCGTCACATAGCACTCCGAAATGATCGCGCATACCGTAACAGAAAAATTCTTTTCCCTGTACGTCCGCTTCAATATCCGGCCAACCGAAACGCTCTCCCCATTCAAGGTACAGTTTATCGCGTATTCTTATCCCGCGTGCGTTTTCCGTCCAATCACCGGCAAGCATTGACCTTAAATGCTTCAGAGCCGACTCGTTTCTTCCGCCGTCATACCCCTTATTCCAAAGTCTGAAAACAACTATCGTCCCCGCATTTGACGCGTTTTCGGCAAACTCTGCGACTTCACGTATATATTTTTCGTGCTCGGACGCGTCGTCCTCTTCAAAGCTGTGAAGAGATATATTTATCTTATGCAAGCCGGATGAGATAAGTTCCGCGCCGCGCTTTTTAAGAAGCGTACCGTTAGTGGTTATTATAGATTTAAATCCATTATCCCTTGCAAGTCTTAAAAACTTCGGGAGGTACGGGTGAGTCAGCGGCTCTCCCATGAGGTGATAGTATATATACATAGTATGATCTTTAAGCTTGTCAAGCACCGTTGAAAATTCGCTTTCGCTCATTCTTCTCGGCGCACGGTCATGCCCGTGACAGAACGAACAGTTCATATTACATATATCGGTTATTTCAACATAAACGCGTGAATACATAATATCTCCTATGATGATTTCGTTTTCCGTATCTTAATTATAGCATATTTTTTCGGTTCTGTAAATCTTATTAGGTCTTATTTTTTCAAAAAACATAAAATAACCGACCGATACCATAATATCGGTCGGTTGTTCTCAATTTACGGATCGCGAGATTATTCCCACTCTATCGTTCCGACAGGCTTGGGCGTAAGATCGTAAAGAACTCTGTTTATGCCCTCCACCTCGTGCGTTATACGCTCGGTTATCTTATGAAGGAGAGCATACGGGATCTCTTCCACGGTAGCGCTCATAGCATCCTTGGTATTTATGGCACGGATTATAGCCGGCCAACCCTCGTAACGGCTCTCGTCCTTTACTCCGACGCTCTTTATATCGGGAACGACGATAAAATACTGCCACACCTTACCCGCAAGTCCATTTTTATCGAATTCCTCGCGAAGTATCGCATCGGCTTCGCGAAGTGCATGGAGACGGTCGCGCGTGATAGCTCCGAGGCAACGTACTCCGAGTCCGGGGCCCGGGAACGGCTGACGGTAGACCATATTATGAGGGAGTCCGAGCGCTTCTCCGACTACTCTTACCTCATCCTTGAAAAGGAACTTAAGAGGCTCTACAAGCTCAAATTTAAGATCCTCGGGGAGACCTCCGACGTTATGGTGCGACTTGACCGCCTTCTTACCTTCCGCCTGCTTTATACTTTCGAGAATATCGGGGTATATAGTGCCTTGAGCAAGGAAAGACACGCCTTCAAGCTTACGCGCCTCGTCGGCAAAAACGTTTATAAACTCCGCTCCGATTATCTTTCTCTTCCTTTCGGGATCGCTCACGCCTGCCAGGAGATCAAGGAAACGATCGGTCGCGTCAACATATATAAGGTTAGCGTCAAGCTGACCCTTGAACACCTCTATAACGTTCTCCGATTCGTTCTTACGCATAAGTCCGTGATTTACATGGACGCATACGAGCTGCTTACCTATCGCCTTTATAAGGAGCGCCGCGACTACGGAAGAATCGACTCCTCCGGAAAGCGCCAAAAGCACCTTCTTATCGCCTACCTGCTCTCTGACTTCTCTTATCTTTTCTTCTATGAAAGCGTTTGCAAGCTCCGCCGTTGTAATGCGTTGCATAGTTTCCGGTCTTTTTGTTAAATCCATGATCTTACCTCCCGATATTCCTCTTTGTACGGATTTTACTTTTAATAAAAATAGAATATCATAAATTGATTTTATTGTCAATATATTTTTTTAAGTTTTTGATGTTTTTTTAAGAGCAAAAGCCTTATCCGTCATGCAACGGATAAGGCTTTTATCACATTTCTATATACGCTTCGCGCTCTGCGCCCACAGAGATGTACTTGATCGGACACTTCATCTCGCTCTCAATGTACTTTATATACTTCTGAGCGTTTACGGGAAGCTCTTCGAATTTCTTGCAACCGGAGATATCACTCATCCAGCCGTCCATTTCCTCATATATCGGCTTAGCCTTTGCAAGTCTGTCGCCGGTAGGAAATACCTTTGTGATCTCGCCGTCTATGTCATAAGCGACGCACACGGGTATCTTAGGCAGATAAGAAAGTATATCAAGCTTCGTCAGCGCAAGAACGGTAGCTCCCTGAACTCTGACTCCGTAACGCGACGCCACTACGTCAAAGCCGCCTACTCTTCTCGGTCTGCCCGTAGCCGCTCCGTATTCTCCGCCCGCTTCTCTTAACTCATTTCCTTTATCTCCGAAAAGCTCACAAGTAAACGGTCCTTCGCCAACGCAGCTTGAATATGCCTTTATTATACCGACCGTCTCGTCTATCTGAAGTCCGGGAACTCCGGCTCCGATAGGAGCGTATGCCGAGATCACAGAGGACGAAGAGGTATACGGATATATACCGAAATCGATATCTCTGAGTGCGCCGAGCTGCGCCTCGAACATTATCTTTTTACCGTTCTCCTCAGCCGCATAGAGGTATTCGCTGACGTCGCAGATGTAGGGCTTTAACCAATCTCCGTACTCGGAGAGCCACTTCATCATCTCGTCGGCATTTATCGCCTCGTGCTTATAACCGCCGCTTACCGTAAGGTTCTTCCATTCGACTATATTCTCTACCTTCGCGCGGAGCGTATCGGGCATGAGAAGGTCGCCCATACGGATACCCTTCTTCATGTATTTATCTGAATAAACGGGAGCTATTCCGCGTCTGGTAGAACCGAACTTCGCGTCTCCGAGCCTGTCCTCTTCAAGACAGTCGAGAAGCTTATGATACGGCATGCAGATGACCGCCTTATCGCTTATCTTCAAATTATCGGGAGTTATCTTTATTCCCTTATCCGTAAGACTCTTTACTTCCTTTGTAAGGTGTTCGATATCTATTACCATACCGTTACCCATTACGTTCACGGTCGTCTCGCGAAGTATTCCCGACGGAAGCAGATTGAGAATGAACTTACCTCTCTCGTTTACCACCGTATGACCGGCGTTGTTTCCTCCCTGATAACGTATAACTACGTCATAATCCGACGAAAGAAGGTCGACCATTCTGCCCTTTCCTTCATCGCCCCAGTTGATCCCGACTATTGCTGTAAGCATATTTAATTTCCTTTTCTCCGGTGTTAGATTTTTCATGCCTTTTTACCGGACGGCACTTGCGTCAAGCTCAAAAGTCGCCTACTGAGCGGTATTCGCAACAAAAAAGCGTGGACCTCGAAGTCAATACCGCGCCTCTTTCAGTATAACTTATTTTTCGCTTTATGTCAATAGATAGAGCGAATTTTTATTGTATTTTTTTACATTACCATAGTTACATTTTCACAAAACTATTGATTTTACGTTAAACATGTGATAGAATAAAACCGGAAGCATACTGTGAAAGGAGAGCGGAGGCATTGAAAGAATTCGAAAAAATATACGAGACGCATTATCGCGACGTCTTCACTTTCCTGTTCAGGACCTGCGGACAGAATCACGATCTTGCCGAAGAGCTTACTCAGGAAACGTTCTGCGAGGCTTTCAGGTGTTTTCACCGCTATAACGGCTCCTGCTCTGTGCTTACATGGCTATGCGCCATAGGTAAAAACATCTGGTTCCACTATCTGCGAAAGCATAGGAACGCCGTTCTGGATCTGGATTCGCTTGAAGACACGCTCTGCGAGGATTACGAAAAAAGCCCGGAAGCCTGCGCGGAACGCAGCGAAAAAAGCCGACGGATACGGCGTGTGCTCGAATCGCTCAGACCGCGTTACCGCGACGTCATATGGATGCGCGGGGTAACGGAACTATCGTTTGCACAGATAGCGGACATAATGGGAATAACGGAAAATTCCGCAAAGGTACTGTATTTCCGTGCAAAAAATCAGATCAGGGAGAAACTTGAAAATGAAGGACTTTTTTGAAAACAAATGCGAGATAGCGACAGATCTGCTTCCGCTCTTTGCGGATCATTGTTGTTCGGAAAAAACGGCTTTTTTACTTCGCGCGCATCTTGACCGTTGTCCAAACTGCCGCGCATATCTCAACAGTATCAAGACCACGCCGAAAAACGTATACGGTCCCGAGGAGCACGATATTCCCGACTCCTCCCCCGATTACGCTAAGCTTATATCGAAGATCCGCTTCAAAAAGACGGTAAAGACCGTAGTCCTTTCGTCGCTTCTTGCGGCATCGATCGCGGCAAATATCTCTCTTCTGCTGAAAAATGACTGAGAAGAATATTTATGAAGACTGCACGCTCTGCCCTTTTCGTTGCCATGCGGACAGGACGCGCGGAAGGCTCGGACGTTGCGCTTCGCCCGCCGAAATGAGGATCGCTCGGATAGCTCCGCATTATTGGGAAGAGCCGTGTCTTTCGGGGCAAGGTATCGAAACGCCCGTTAAAGGCTCGGGCACCGTATTTTTTACCGGCTGCTCGCTCGGTTGTATCTTCTGTCAGAACTACGGGATAAGCCGCGGCGGAAACGATATGGGGAGGATATACTCTCCTTCCGAGCTTGCCGACGAGATGCTCGAACTCGAAGCTCTCGGGGCACACAATATAAACCTCGTCACGGCGACCCACTACGCGCCGAGCACGGCGGAGGCCGTCGATATAGCCCGCAAACGCGGAATGTCTCTTCCGATAGTTTACAACTGCTCGGGCTACGAATCCCACGAAACCCTTAAACTGCTTGACGGCGTGATCGACATATACATGCCTGATTTCAAATACTTTTCCGACAGACTATCCGAGCTTTATTCCAATGCTCCGAATTACCCGGGCATATGCAAAGACGCTATCGAAACAATGTATTCTCAGACGGGAAAGCCGGTATTTGACGAAAACGGATATATGACGAAGGGAACGCTCGTCCGACATCTCGTGCTTCCCGGCTCCGACGCCGACTCGCGTAAGATCGTCTCATTCCTTCATAAGACATACGGTTCCGACGGCATAGCGTTATCGCTCATGAGTCAATATACGCCGGTGCGCGAGCTTCCCTATCCGGAGCTTAACGAAAAGCTGCCGAAGAGCGCATATCTGAGAGTGGTGGCGCATGCTCAAGACCTCGGGTTCGATCACCTGTACACTCAAGACGGAGACTCGGCGGACGAGAGCTTTATACCGGAATTCAAATGATAACGTTTTTTTACCCGATTTTGAACTTATTTTTAAAACACATACATACACCTTGACAAACGCGCCCGTTTGTGTTAGAATTCAAATATACCCATAAGGGAGTAGATGGCACCTCGGTGCGATATTCCGTCAGCTCGGCTTTCTGCCCGGAATATCTTAATTATCGAGACTTATGTATGGTTTAATGCCGTACTTAAAGACTATTCCGTTATCTTTGCGCGGCATTTGCCGCGCATTTTTTATTTCTAAAAGATCGGCATCAAACGACAATATCAAGAAAACGGAGGTTTTGAAATGAATTTCTACTCGGCAGACAAAAACGAGGTGCTGAAAAAGCTCGGAACGACCGAGAACGGACTTTCGGAAGCGGAAGCCGCAAAGCGTCTCGAGGAAAACGGAAAAAACAAGCTTAAAGAGGGCAAAAAGAAGTCTCTTATAAAGAGATTTTTCGAACAGCTCGCGGACCCGATGACGATAGTTTTGATCGTCGCCGCTGCGATATCGGCGATCACCGTCGTAATCAACAACAAAACGAACCCGGATAGCGGAGAATCCTTTGCGGACGTATTCATAATACTGTTTGTCGTTATCCTAAACGCGATCCTCGGCGTACTCCAGGAGAGCAAGGCTGAAAAAGCGATAGAAGCCCTAAGCGAGATGACCGCCGCGCAGAGCAAGGTCCTGAGGAACGGCGTAATAACGCCGATAAAGAGCGAGGATCTCGTAGTCGGAGACGTCATAATCCTTGAAGCGGGCGACTCGGTTCCTGCCGACGCGAGGATACTCGAATGTGCTTCGCTGAAGATAGAGGAAGCGGCTCTTACGGGAGAATCTGTCCCGGTAAACAAGGAAGATACTGTACTTTCCGATACCGACGACGTTCCGCTCGGAGACCGCAAGAACATGTTATACATGGGAAGCACGGTAGTTTACGGACGCGGTACCGCGGTAATATGCGCGTGCGGAATGGACACGGAAATGGGCAAGATAGCCTCCGCGCTCTCCGACGCCGCGGACGAAGCGACGCCTCTTCAGGTAAAGCTCGCTCAGCTCAGTAAGATACTCACGTTCCTCGTGCTCGGTATATGCGTATTCATGTTCGCCGTCGGCGTTATCCGTGCCGGAAGCCTAAGCTCGACAGTTATACTTGACACCTTTATGCTTGCGATCTCGCTTGCCGTTGCGGCAATTCCCGAAGGACTCGCCGCCGTCGTTACGATAGTGCTTTCGATAGGCGTTACCAAAATGTCCGACCGCAATGCCGTAATAAGACGTCTTACGGCGGTAGAGACTCTCGGCTGCACCCAGATAATATGCTCGGATAAGACCGGTACCCTTACTCAGAACAAGATGACGGTAGTTGACGAATATACCGTAGACAAGACTCTGCTCGCAAAAGCCATGTCGCTCTGCTCGGACGCCGAGATAGATCCCGACGGAAGCGTTATCGGCGAACCGACCGAAGCCGCTCTCGTTCAATATGCTTTTACAAACGGCTTGCCCAAATACGAGCTTAAGACCGCTCAGCCCCGAATAGGCGAAGCGCCGTTCGACTCTATGAGAAAAATGATGTCAACGGTACATACGGACAATTGCGGGATAGTTCAATACACAAAGGGCGCTCCCGACGAAATACTGAAAAAATGCACCTCGATACTCACAAATGACGGAGTACGTCCGATAACGGACGCCGATAAAGAGGATATACTTAAAGAAAACAAGCGCATGGCGGATAAGGCTTTAAGAGTGATTGCGGCGGCTTACAGAGAACACTCGGTCGCCCCCGAGGACACTTCACCCGAAAGCCTTGAAAAAGAGCTGATCTTTATAGGTATAGTCGGAATGATAGACCCGGTACGCCCCGAGGTAAAGGACGCTATCTCTCGTTGCAAGAGCGCGGGTATACGCGCCGTAATGATAACGGGCGACCACAAGGATACCGCGATAGCGATAGCTGAAGAGCTCGGTATACTTACCGATCCTGCCGAAGCCGTTACGGGAGCAGAGCTGAACCGTCTTTCCGACGAAGAGCTTATACAGAACATAGAAGGATATTCGGTATACGCAAGAGTCCAGCCCGAGCATAAGGTACGTATAGTAAAGGCATGGAAGGCTCGCGGTAAGATAGTCGCCATGACCGGAGACGGCGTAAACGACGCGCCGAGCATAAAATCCGCCGACATCGGAGTCGGAATGGGAATAACCGGTACGGACGTCACAAAGAACGTCGCCGACATGATACTCGGGGACGACAACTTCGCGACGATAGTCTCCGCCGTCGAAGAGGGCAGAAGAATATATTCGAACATCAGAAAAGCCATTCAGTTCCTCCTCTCCTCAAACCTCAGCGAGATCATTGCGATATTCTTCTCCACGATAGTCGGATTTACGATACTTAAGCCCGCGCATATCCTTTGGATAAACTTGATAACGGACAGTTTGCCCGCGCTTGCTCTCGGAATGGAGAAAAATGAAAAGGATACGATGAACAAGCCCCCGAGAAGCTCAAAGGAAGGAATATTTGCCGGCGGAGTAGCTTACGATATACTTTATCAAGGCTTCTTGGTAGCGCTCCTTACCGTTATCGCGTTCGGTATAGGTCACTATCTCGACCACGGCGTTTTCGACTTCAAAAACGCGCTTCCGGGTCACCCCGATCCCGGTATAACAATGGCGTTCCTTACGTTATCCATGGCTGAGATATTCTTATCCTTCAATATGCGTTCAAGACGCGCTTCGATATTCGGACTCGGAAATGAAAACAAGTGGCTCTGGGGCGCGGGAGCCGTCGCTCTCATTTTAACTACGGTCGTGACTACCGTGCCGGTACTGAGAGATCTTTTCGATTTTTCTCCCATAACCCCGGTCGAATATTTCATAGCTATCGGTCTTGCGCTCTGCGTTATCCCGATAGTCGAAACGGTAAAGATCATTCAAAGAACGATAGCAAAAAACAAAGCTCGGTAAAAAGGAAGCTCGCTTTCGTAACGAAAGCGAGCTTCCTTTTGTAATATTAGGTATTAAATATCAAATTTCGCGGTATCGGATATCGCAAGTCCGATATATTCATCTGTTCCCTTTCTGCCGTTATACCACACCGTCACCTTATCGTTTTCTTCGTCTATCACAAACGACGGCTTGTAGCATGAATCCTGATCCCACATTCCTTTGTCTGCCACTACCATGGGATTGTCGGCGCTCCGTTTCCAAGCGGTCTTTCCGTCCTTTGAAAACGCGGCGCATATGCAAGCGGTATCAATGTCCTTATAACCGATATAGAACATTACATACCCTTCGTCGGTCTTTATCACCTGACAACCTCCGACTCTTTCACGCTCGTATTCGTTTACACCGTGAATGAATATCGGATTTATTTTAGATTTTACAAAATCGATACCGTTCCTGCTTTCGGCATAACAAAGCACATTCGGCTCATACGTCTCGCCCGCGGCATACCACATCTTGTAAACTTCTCCGTCCTTAATGACGCAAGGATTCATAACCGATTCCTTTTCGTAGGGATATTCCGGGATCATTACAGGCTCACTTCCAACTCTCTTGAACTTCATGCCGTCATCGCTCTCGGCATAGCCTATGTAACTGTGCCCCCTCGCCTGTCCCGTATACCACATCTTATATTTACCGTCGTCGAATATCACGCAGTTACGATTTATATTATCCTCCCAACCGCTGCTTTCGTCAAACCCCAAAGTTATGACAGGCTCCGACCAATGCAGACCGTCGTCGCTGAAGCTTACCGCAAGACTCTTATGAGTTCTCCATGAAAAATCCATTCTGTATCTGCCCTTGTCCTTCCAAACATAGACATCAAAGCACACACCGATCTCCTTACCGCCGAGGACGGGATTGCCTTCGTACTTTTTAAACCTCATGATTATTTTCCCCTTTCGTATTTTTATTTAACCAAATGCCATACCTGCATTTCCGCTTCTCCCCTGTTCGCAAAAGCGTAATAAGGAATAAGCGTAGCTTCCGTTTCCCTAAGCGAATCGTGTCTTTCCGTATAAAGCGGCGTATTCTCGTCCGCAGTCCTTCTGTAAGCTCTTACGGTAAGCTTCGGAACGCCGAGCTCTTCATGCTTTCCGTAACGGAATCTCGCTCTGCCGTCAAGTCTTATATCTCTTATATTCGCTCCGTTATCGATCGATTCCATACAGTAGACTACCGGGCCTCTTGTCACCGCATATCTGCCGGCGTCGAAAACAAGCTCGGGTCTTGCTTCTATAAATTTAACCCTCATGTTAAAATCGAATGTGAGCGTATCGCCGTCCTTTACGTCAAAATACGCATATCCTTTTACGGTCTCGCCTTTGTAACCGTCGTACCAGCCGGGGATCCTCACCGCCAATCTCGTATCTCCTCCGCGAACCGTTATCGACACCTTTCCGCTTTCGGGGTACTTGGTTTTTTGCTCTATATTTACGGTCCTTCCGTCCCTCTCTATCTCGGTCTTACTCTGCATGAACTGATGTACATAGAGAGTCTTGCCGTCGTCCGTATAAAGGAGATCGGCTATCGACGGAATGAATCTCACTATGTTTGGAGGGCAACAGGAGCACCCGAACACCTCCGAGCGGCTCATCTGAGGCCAATGCATATTCGTCTTCCATGCGCTAAGGGCGTCTCGCTTATGAAGATAAGGTATGACTTCAAGCGGATTTTCATAAAAGAAAGCCTTACCGTCAAGCGATACCGACGACATAAATCCGTTGTATATGACTCTTTCGACTATATCGGAATACTTAGAATCTGCGCCGAACCTCAACATTCTGTTCGCAAACAACGCAAGTCCGAGCGCCGCGCAGGTCTCCGTATAAGCCAAGAGATTCGACATATCGTAATCGACGGTAAACGCTTCTCCGCATGACGACGAGCCTATACCGCCGGTTATATACATTTTCTTCGTAGTTATATCGTCGAATATACGCTCGCAAGCCGCCTTAAGCGCCCCGTCTCCCGTTTTATGAGCGATATCCGCCATACCGCAATAAAGGTATACCGCTCGCACCGCGTGTCCGATAGCCACCGACTGCTCTCTTACGGGAATCCACGCCTGAGAATAATAGTCCTTTTCATGACCTGCACCCTCTACGCTGTTAAAGGAAAAATGGTTACCCTTATCGTCGTCCGTTCCTCTTGTGTTTATGAAATACTCCGAAAGCTCCAGATACCTTTTTTCTCCGGTGCAATCGAAAAGCTTTACGAGAGCAAGCTCTATCTCCTCGTGTCCGGGAGTAAAGAACGCGGTATCCTTTTGTATCTTGAATCTTTTTTCTATATAGTCCGCGTATCTGCACATGCAATCAAGAAATTTACGCTTTCCCGTCGCCTCGTAGTACGCTACCGCCGCTTCTATAAGATGTCCGGCGCAGTAAAGCTCGTGCTTATCTCTGTCGGTAAAACGCTTTTCCGGTTCTACCACCGTAAAATAGATATTAAAATATCCGTCGTCGCCCTGATTTTTCTCTATAAGATCTACCGTTTCGTCAACTATCCTTTCAAGCTTCGGCTCGCGCTTGGTCTTTGTCAGGTACGCGACGCCCTCTATCCATTTTGCAACGTCCGAATCCCAGAAGAAATGGGGCTTATTCGCCATTCCCTCTTTCCAGTTACACTTAAAAGCCTCGAATCTGCCTGTCTCCTTAAATCTTTCATATACCGCATGTACCGTAACGTCACGAAGCATTTTCTGCTTTTGCTTCCAAAATCCTCCCGTTATGACCGTTTTCGAAAAATCCACAGTTTCCATAGCTCTTTCCTTTCGATTTTCAGTATATTTTTTGACATATCTATTGATTTTTGCAAATATTTCTGATACAATTATATCGTATCGAAAGATCGATTTCAACCCACGGATAAGCAGATTAGGAGCAAAAATCCGACTATGTACGAAAATATAAAATATATACACGGCGGTAAGTTCATATCGCGCGGTAATTGGAAGCACCCGGAACGCGTCATAGACAGTACCGAGATAATAATAGTTACCAAAGGCACCGTCTACATAGCTACCGACGGGCATGAGTATGTTCTGACCGCGGGAGACGTCATACGTCTCGATTCCGGAATACGCCACGGCGGCACGCGCATAAGCACGGAAGAGGTATCGTTCTATTGGATACACTTCGTAGGCGCAGAGCCCGGCGAGCTTCCGCCCGTATGTTTTAGACCGGAAAGCACGGTACAAGCTGAGATCATCTGCCGCCAGCTATTGCACTACGCAAACACGGAAGGCTATCCCAGAGAGAGCGCGGACTGTCTGGTTCGTGTACTTATAATGGAGCTTACCTCCGAAAACCTAAAGAGCGGAGCCGGCTCTCACCGTCTCTGCGCCACGGTAAAGGAATGGGTAAGACTCAACTGCGATCTGCCGATTAAGGTATCGGACGTAGCGGAGCAATTCAACTACAACGAGGATTATCTTAACAGAGTTTTCCGTCAGTTCCACCCCGAAGGACTAAAGGCTTACATAGATCACATGAAGATGCAGAACATAAAGAAGGATCTTATAAGCGAGAGCATGTCGCTTCGCGAGATAGCAAAGCGTTACTCATTCGGAGACTACAAATACTTTTTGAAATATTTCAAATATCACGAGGGAATATCTCCCACAAAATACCGTCAAATGTATTACAACATTCACACTAACAACAAGTAGGACGCTATGAATATAAGAAAAACAGTATTCCTATCTCTTCTCTCCTGTGCCGAGAACGGAAGATATTCCAACCTCGAAGCGGACGCGGTCCTCTCGCGTTCAAGCGCCGATTCGGGCGAGAAAGCCTTCTATACCGCGCTTTTTTACGGAACTATCGAAAAACAGATAACGATAGATCACCAGATAGCAAAGCTTACCGACGCTCCGACGAACAAATTACAGACAAAAGTCCTTATACTGCTAAGAATGGGACTTCAGCAGCTTTTATTTATGGACGGCATACCCGATCATGCCGCGGTAAGCGAAACGGTATCTCTTGCAAAGGAATTCGTCAACAAGGGTGCGGTCGGATTTATCAATGCGGTCCTCAGAAACGCACAACGTTCGCTAAAGAACGAGAACGGAGATGTCGTTCTTAAGTTTCCGAGCAGAGAACGCGATATCTGCGGTCACCTGTCGATCAAATATTCCTATCCGCGTTATCTTTGCAAGCTCTGGGTAAACGCATACGGCGAAGAAAAGGCGGAAAACATAATGCGCGCGCAAAACGCTCGGCGCGACGTGACCCTGCGTGTAAACACTTTAAAAACATCAAGAGACGTTCTGTTAAAGGAATTTAAGGATAGCGGTATATCGGCGTCCGCGTCCGCTCTTACCGACGACGGAATAAACATAGCTCCGATGAGCATCACCTCGCTTCCCCATTTTGACGAAGGGCATTTCTTCGTTCAGGACGACGCCTCGCGTCTGGCGGTCGGAGCGCTTTCTCCGAAGGAAGACGAGACGGTGCTTGACATGTGCGCTTGTCCCGGCGGAAAGAGCTTTGCCGCGGCTATATTAATGAAGAACAAAGGACGCTTGCTCGACTTCGATATCCACGAAAACAAGCTCTCTCTTATAGAAAGCGGCGCAAAACGCCTCGGAATAGACATAATAGAGACCGAATGCGGAGATTCGTCCTTCGAAAACGTTTCTCTTACGGAGATCGCAGACAGAGTCATATGCGACGTTCCCTGCTCAGGCTTCGGCACTATCTCAAAAAAGCCAGATCTTCGCTTAAAAGACAAGGAAAGCATATCGGCGCTTCCGGAGCTTCAGTACAAGATCCTTAACACATGCTCGGCATATGTAAAAAAGGGCGGCGTACTCGTATATTCCACCTGCACGCTGAACCCTGCGGAAAACGAAGACAACGTTCGTTTCTTCCTTCGGGAGCATAAAGAATTCGAATGTAGGGAGATGCAAACGCTCTTTCCTGGCGACGCTCCGTTTGACGGATTTTTCTTTGCCGTATTGGTCAAAAAACAAACATAATACAGAAATACGGAACGGGTAAAATACACCCGCTCCGTATCTTTTTATTTCTTTTTCCTTTTAAAAACGCCCTTTATGCGCGCAAAAAATCTTTTAACTCTTGCGTATTTATCCGACATATTCGCTTTCATGGTAAGATACGTTTCGGTATCCTCTTCTTTCTTTTCGGCAAAATACGTCTCCATATCGGGTGTGTGTACCTCCGACAAGTTTCCTTCACCCTCTGCCGCCGGCTTTTTTGCCGAACGCATTATAAAATAAGATGAAGTAAGCTCGGAAAGTCCCTTGCGCTTCAACGCTTTTTCGCTGACTTCCTTTACTATCGAATATATGAAAGCAAAGAGCGGAATACCGATAAGCACTCCGACAGGTCCGAAAAATCCTCCCATTATGACTATCGCCGCAAACACCCATATAGCCGCAAGCTCGTGGTGATTATGTCCGGAATAGTTAAGGAACGGCTCTATGTACCTTGAATCTATCAGGTTTATAAACACAGTTACCGCCAGATAAACGATTAGGTATTTGATATTGACTATCATAACGATGAGCGAACCTACGGTTATTCCGATCACCGGACCTATGAACGGGAATATAGAGGAAACTCCCATTGTGACCGCCAAAAAGAGCGCATACGGGGTCCTGAATATGAAAAGCCCCAAAAACGTCATGATACCGACGATAAAGCAATCAAGTATGCGAACGATTATATAATCGCGGAAAATATTCTTGCCCTTTTCCGTAAGCCACATAAAACGCCTGTAAACGTTATTCGGCAACCATGCGCGAAGCATGGAAGAGATCTTTTTTACGTATCTTCTCTCCCCTATCAAAAAATAAAGAGAGATTATGACGCCTATCACGACATTTTTAGCTTCGTTCAAAAATTCGACGGCGGAAGAAAATATCTGCGGCATAGAATCTCCGATTATAACGGAAACCGAATCGAATATACCGTTGAAAAATTCTCTAACCTCCTGTTGTATCGAGCTTGAGCCTGCGCCGAACGCAAATCCTTCTGAATTTCCGAGCGACAAAGAAAACATATAATCCGACGGAAGCTGCTTATAATATTCCGGAACATCGCGGTAAACATAAAGAGATCCGCTTCCCGGCAACATTCCGACAAGCTCCGTGGTTTTATTGCGGAAGTTATCGGTAAAATCCAAAAACCGGAGCACAAGCGTATCATAATTTGAAACTATTTCGGGAATAACGGCGATACAGAAAAGTACTACGAGCAATATAACCACGGCAAAAACCGAAATAACGCTCACCAGACGTCTGAGTCCGAGCCGCTTTTCCTTCCACCGTGAAAATATCCTCGTTTCGGTAAAATTCACCATAGGGTGAAGAGCGAACGCTATGATAAAGCCGTAGAGTATGGGCTTTACTATATCGAACATGAAACCGAATATTCTCGGAACGACTCCTATATTTATTCCGATCATCACGCAAAGCACTCCGAAAAGCGCAACGAGAAAAACGTACATAGCTATCGTAGTGCGTTTTTCGTTCGGCTCAAAAAACTTCATTCCGCCTCACCCTCGCTTTCCGTTGTCTCCGCCGCGGGAGCGCTCTCCGCTTCCGGATCGGACACCGAGGATTCAGACGCTGCGCGTTTTTTTGCCAGCTTCTCCTTAGTTTTATCGTCAATCAGCTTTGCAAGCACCGCGAACGACGGAACGGCTATTATCATTCCGACTATTCCGAACAATCCTCCCATAACGGTTATCGCTATGATGACAACGATCGCCGGAAGTCCGGTAGAACCGCCGAGTATTCTCGGAGCTATGAAGTTACCGTCTATCTGTTGTATGACGAGTATTATTATTACAAACCAGAATGCTTTTATGGGATCGGATATGAATATAAAGAGTGCGCTCGGTATCGCGCCTATAAACGGACCGAATATAGGGATTATATTCGTACAGGCAACGAGTACGCTGACGAGTGGAATATACGGCATTCTGAATATTATCATGGCAACGGCGGTCAGAAGTCCGACTATCACCGCGTCCGCAAACGTTCCCATAAGGTATTTTCCGAACGTTCTGTCCGTATAACGCACCGTATCCTTTATCTTTTTTATGCGCTTCTCGCCGAACACCACGTGCATAAGCTTATTTATCTGAGCGAACACGAGCTCCTTTGAGCAAAGAAGATATCCGGCAAAGACCAGACCGAGAACGATATTTTTAAGCTGCACCACAAACGAGCTTAAAAAGCCCATTATGTAAGGCGAAAAATCCTTTAAGAGCTTATAAACGCTATCCATTACCTGCGTTATAGGCTGAGAAAGCACGGAAAAATCTATGTATTCCGAAAGCTTGTTTACTAACGTCGCAAGTATTCCCGTGCCGGAAGAAACGCTTACCACCCACTCCTGAAGCACCTCGGAATATCTGGCAAGGCTCGATTGCAGGTCGTTAAAGCTCCTTACTATCTGCGGAACCACCGCGTATACGAGCAAGGCTATCGCGGATATAAAGACCAAATATGCTATCGCGACGCTTATACCGCGGCGCGCAACTCCGTTTTTTATACCTGAAACGACCTTCTTTTCAAAAAGCTCTACGATCGGGTGAAGTATGTACGCAATGGCGCAACCGTATAGGAGCGGAGAGAAAACGTCAACGACCTTAAGTACTCCTCTCCATATATCCTGCACATAGACGCCGAGAAAAACACAGAAAATGATAGCCGCCAAGATGATACAAGCGTATATGGCATACGTAGTATACCGTTTATTCCAATTGATCTTCATTTGACGCCCCCCATTCCGTATTTTTAAGGCAACAACATGCCTATCTTTATTTTATAACATCTCTTTATTATTGTCAACACAAATATTAATCTTATTTGTATATTTTTTTATCAAGATACATGTCGGATCCGCGCTTTGCAATCCGCATCAAAAAACGTAAGTCTTAAAATCATTTGTGTAATACATTGCAAGCGACGCCGCTCCGTGAGTTTCCGGCGTTGCTTCTTTTCTCGAACCGTGGAAGAACACTATATAGTCGAACGGGATATCGGAGTTAAGGTTTTCCATGGCGAACGCCGCCGTAAGTCTACCGTTTGCCCACTCTTCCTCCGTTTCCTTCGGTATTATCACACCGCGGTCGCTCCATTCCTTCAGGTCGTTTGATACCTTTACGCCTATGCCGTTTCGCGGAGAATGTATCAGGTAATAAAGATCGTCTTTTACGATAATACAAGCGTTTTCGCCGCCGTCGATACGACCCAGATAATTCCAATTTTCAAGATCGTATGACTCGGACATGCTCACTCCGTTTTGTTTAAAAAACACAAGATACCTGCCGTCATGATCTTTATCCTTCGCCACAAACGGGTCTATCATACGTCCTTCGTCCGCACAAGCCTTTCCCTTCGGATATATCCGCTTCGGCGAAGAGTAGGTCTTAAAATCTTCCGTTTCGATAAAAAACAATCTGGCGCTGTCATCTGCGTGATCCACCACTTCAAAAGGCACGGGCATAGGATAAGAAGTCACGCATATGAGGTATTTATCGTTTACTTTTATGATATTTCCGGGACTGCAAAAATTCTTGCTCCTATCCTTCTCCGTAATGATCACAGGCTCCGAAAAGCTCTTTAAGTCTTCGCTTTCGGAATGTGCCACAAAATTATACATATATCCGTCTTCTTTTTTTGAGACCGTGAAAAAAAGATGATATTTACCGTCGGTGAAAACGCACGCGGGATCACGGTATGCTATATTATCCGTTCCATGAAATATTATCGGCATTTCGGTATTCCTTTCAAATTTAAATTTTTTCAAAAAAATATTCTTTTTATTTTTTCCAAAAATCTCGAAAAAGCTGACTTTTTGGGGTTATTCCCTACGCGCGGAATCGATTCATTACAGTCTCTTGTTTGAGGAGCATCATACTGTTCAACTTGTGCCTTTTTACGCTTTCTTTCGGCTTCTTTCGCTTCACGTAAATTCGCAAATGGGTCAGCACAATTGATTATTCGATTGTAAAAATCTTCTACAAATTTTAAATCATTTTCCGTACATATATCGGATTGCAAGGTGCCGACTTCATGAGATAATTGATTACGTATCCAACGGACATGCTTTAATATTTTATAATCTTCTTCCCAAGATATATGAAATTGCCAAAATTCAACTCGTTTATTTTCCATTCGTCGCAAATATTCCGAAACGCCGTTATCACTTAATAAACAATCTTTACATAACTGATCAAGTCTTTTATACGACTCCTGAAAATCCATATTCAACTTTATGTTCGTGTACATGTAATCGTCCATATTTACTCCTACCGATCAAAAATATGACATTTGAATTTTGCCCGAAAAACAGAAAAAGCTTTGTAAAACAAAGCTTTTTGACGTAGGCTATACTTTATCCTACTTATAAATTTGGTGCGGGTAATAGGACTTGAACCTACACGAAGTCGCCTCCACTAGAACCTGAATCTAGCGCGTCTGCCAATTCCGCCA
>CAZFQJ010000004.1:0-27897 GCA_964520875.1 uncultured Lachnospiraceae bacterium | reverse complement strand
AAAGCTTTTCCGAGAGATCGACATAATAATTGTGCGGATTTTCAAAACGCTTTACCTCGTCCCATTGCAGGCTGAGCTGCGCCGCGCAGTAATCGCGTATTTGATCGGTAGTATATCTCGGATATACGCATTTTCCGCCCTTAAACACCTGCTTTTGAAGCTCTATTGCCTTGAAGTCGGTGAGTACCTTGCGTTTCCACGTATAATCGGGATCGAATATCTCAAGAGGCTTTGATTCGTCTATTACTTCGTCGTGTACGCAGATAAGGTCGGCTATTGCTTTTCCGGTCTCGTTTTCGAAAAGCCTGTATACCTTTTTGAAGTGAGGATTGGTTATCTTGGCGGTGTTTTCGCTTATTTTTATCTTAGGCGTTATATTTCCGTTTTCGTCTTCAACGGCGGATATCTTGTAAACTCCGCCGAATACGGGATCGGACTTTGAGGTTATCAAACGTTCTCCGACTCCGAAAGCGTCTATTTTGGCGCCTTGTCTCAAAAGATCTCTTATTATATATTCGTCAAGCGAATTGGAAACGACTATCTTGCAGTAGTCAAGACCGGCTTCGTCGAGCATCTTTCTCGCCTTGCGAGTAAGATAGGCAAGGTCTCCGGAATCAAGCCTTATTGCACAATGTCTTATTCCCTTAGGTTCAAGTACCTCTTTTATGGCGCGTATCGCGTTCGGAACGCCGCTTTTAAGAACATTATAAGTATCTACGAGCAACGTGACGCTCTCGGGGTATATCTCACAGTAACGCTTGAACGCCTCATATTCGCTATCGAACATCATTACCCAGCTATGAGCCATAGTACCGGTGGCGGGAACTCCGTAACGGATATCGGATATCGTACAAGCCGAATTCTTTACTCCGCCTATGAATGCCGCACGTGCTCCGAGGATCGCTCCGTCGGCTCCTTGTGCGCGTCGCGAACCGAACTCGCTTATGGATCTGCCTTCGGCAGCTCTGACTATACGGTTCGCTTTAGTTGCTATAAGCGACTGGTGATTGAAGGTGAGAAGCAGGTAAGTTTCTATGAACTGCGCTTCTATCGCAGTAGCGCGGACGGTGATCACGGGTTCTCCCGGGAATATCGGAGTTCCTTCCGGAATAGCCCACATATCTCCCGTAAACTTGAAATTTTTGAGATATTCGAGGAACTCTTCGTCAAATATGCCGTGCGTTCTGAGATAATTTATATCGGTCTCCGTGAAACGAAGGTTTTCGATATAGTCTATTATCTGTTCAAGTCCTGCGGCTATCGCAAATCCGCCGCCGTCCGGTATGTTCCTGAAAAACACATCGAAATATGTTATTCGGTCCTTCATTTCGCTTTTGAAATAACCGTTTGCCATGGTAAGCTCGTAAAAATCGCAAAGCATGGTCATGTTTTCGGCAAGATAATTTCTTATCTCCATAGTCTTCTCCTTTGTTTACGCGCGAATGCGCGTTCGATCGTATATTTCTTACATATATAATAACCCAAAAAAGAGTTTTTGTAAAGTCAATTTCCGACTTTTTTACAAAAACTCTTTATTTTTAGCATTTATCTTAACACAGCACCTAATTATCAAAGTGGTTTTGTGCATTTTTAGCCCGATCTATCCGCTTGCATGACCGATATACGGTTTGATCCTATTCCGAATAGCGACGACAGTAGCTCTATTATCTCTTTTTTCAGCGCTTCGTTGCCTCCGTAGTCGCATACGATCGCGATACCGCGTATCGTTGCGTTTATTTCGGAAAGCTTTAATGCCGTCTCATTTCCCGATGAATCTTTTATGATCACATAATCATGGTCGTTTCCGGATGTAGCGTAGACCGTTTCCTTTGAGGCTTCAACCGTGACGAGCGTGCTTACATTCGATACGCCGGATATTTTTCCCACAAGAGAGCTTATGCGCCCTTCAAGAGAAGACGCGTATGTCTCAAGCTCCGCCGAGGTATATGATATATCGTTCTCCGTCTTTTTCGATTTATCTCCGTTATCGAAAGAGCCGAGCAGTATCATGAGTATTCCGCACATACAACCGAGCGCGGCAAACAAAAGCTTTTTGTTCTTAAAGATATCTTTAAACATTTTTCCGTCTCCGTTCGTTATAAATTATCGTTCATTCCTTGGGTATCACGATACACCCGCTGCCGACTAAATCCGATATATATTCGGCGACCGACGAATATATATCGCTTTCCGTCTTCGGCAGACAGACGGTCACGCTTTTTATCATTACGCCGTCTTTTCCGTCGGTATCGAGCGTTACCGATACCGATATCGATTCTTTGTCTATCCCGAAGCGTTGAGATATCGCGGTCTTTATATATCCGCATATATATCTTGCGCTTTCCGAGGTTATAGTACCGTCTATTTGAAATTCCGAATCGATATCTTCTTCATTACTGTCCGGAATAGTAAGTGTGATATCCGATATGCTTTTCATTAAAGGCGAGAGGATTCCCATAACGGTTATGAGCATACAAAGTCCGCAAACATATTTGATCGCCGAGGCGAAAACGCTCTTCCGAAGTAAGAGCATTACAAGCGTACACGCGATCGAAATATATATCAGCGCCCCCGCCGCATTTACGATCCCGTTATTCATAATGATATGACCGCGCTACCGCATGTTATAAATAATACGGCGATAAGTATTGATAATACCGTGACACAAATGATAATGGCGAGCATAATATCGATAACCGATGAGAAAGAAAGAAGCAAGCTCTTTTCCGATGAGCAAGATGTCATGCCGCCGAAAAATCCCAAAAAACCGAAGCCGAGTTTTACTAAAAACAATCTTATCACGGTAGGCAAAACGGTAACTGCGATAGATAACGCCGCCGATACTCCGAGGGTGGTTTTGATATATTTAAGACCTGCGCTGACCGTTTTGAATGCTTCTCCTACGGCGTTTCCGACTATCGGAATAAAATTCGCAGCCGCAAATTTTACCGTCCTTATCGACATCGAATCCTTGCTTGAAGCAAGAAGCGTCTGAAACGATATGACAGTAAGCATGAGCATGGTTATAAACGATATAGCGGTAATTATGTGTTTTTTTATTACCGAAACGCAATTAAGATCTCCGAGAGACGAGGAGAGACGCTCAAACACGGAAAATATAAGCATAAGCGTAACGCAAGGAGATATAACGGAGTTTAATACCGTTTCAAGCAAAGTGAGCACCGCACCGAGCGAAGCGGCTGAGGTAACTGCGGATACGCTTCCGCCTCCCATTAAAAGTATAGCGGAAAACGCAGGCGTTATTACCTTTATCATATCCGAAACCGCAGTAAGCGACGCTCTTGTATCCGTCATAAGGAGAGAAAATATATCGATAACGCAAACCGAGATACAAAGCGTTATTATGTATGATATTATCTTTTTAAAGGTGGTATTATCAATAATTTTATAAACAGTTGCGGATATTATCATGAGCGAAAGCACTATTCCGAATTGCTTACATTCTTCTTTTATACCTTCCGAGATAACGGATAAGATAAACGAAAACAGGTTGTCCGAGATATTTTCGTCGGATACCGAGATACCGTTTTGCGACAGTATTTCCGTAAGCTCGTTCGGAATATATTCGTCAGCGGACAGAATATCGCTTTCGTCATCGTCGCTCACTATGATCTCTTCGGCATGTACCGGAAGGGAAAATATTATGAATATCGATAATATAAAGAGTATCTTTTTCATAGACCGAGCACCTCAAACGCACTATTTACGAGCGTACCGAGAAGCGGAAGCGATATGATCATTATTTCTGCGTTTCCCGCAAATTCTACCGCATTTGCAAGAGAATTTTCACCGTTGCTCTTACATATATCGGAAACCGCCTGACAAACGATAGCGACGGAAGCGGTGCTCATAAGCAGCCCGAATATTTCATATTCCGTCTCGGCTTTAGTTATGAGCGACTTTATAAACGAGATCAGCGGAACGAGCGATGTAATTACTGTAATGAATATGGTAAGCGAGGCTATTTGAGTAAGATACGGAGCTATCGGGGAGGATCTGTTCTTCAGTACCGCCGCAAGCGTTACCGCCAATAACGCCGCACCGCATATCTTTAAAATATCAAACAAGTCCAAACACTCCCTGTATTGTGGAAATAAGATCGCCCAGTTGTGATATCAGCAGGAATAAAACGGTAATAACTCCGGCAAGCGAGAGAAGATTTGCGTGATCGTCACGACCGTTCTTGCTTAATACCTGCGTAAGCACGCTTACTATAAGTCCTACACCCGCGATCTTTAAAATAAGACTTATTTCCATTTCTGTTTCCATCTCTTTCCTTGAATTTTGACGATTTTCCTACATTATTATAATAGATATTATAGCGACGACGCCGGGATAGAGCATATATACAAGATCCTTGTTTTTCTCGTATTCCGCCGCCGATATCCTATAACCGTTCGACGCACATTCGCTTAATGCCGATAGGATACCGTCAAGCTCCTCCGCCGTAGCATCGAAAAGTTTTGAAAACTCTTCTTTAAACTCATCTGCACCGTGATTTTCCGCAAACTCATTTCCGATAGCTTCAAGCGCTTTGGATTTGGTATCGATATCGTTATCAATGATTTCACGACATACAAAAATAGGGGAGAGAAGTTCCGAAAGATAATTTTTTCTTAGTTTTTCCGAAAGCAAGAGCATTTTCTTGCTTTTTTCCAGGCGTGCTTTATATCCCGATGTCCTGATGAATGCCATATAAAGCGAAAAAGCCATGATAAAGATAAATATTATCGTTTTCATAATAAGTTTAGATATCGGAGATCCGTTTTATCTCGCACATAATATTCGTTCCGTTTCTTTTAAGCCGCATAACTGCGTCAAAAACATGATTTTTTATAAGAATATCAAGATTTTTACGCATTTTCACGTCGCTAAAGTCCCGAGCATGCGCGGAAGCGATAAAGGGAACGCCGGTATGTTGGAGCGAACATATTGCTTCCGTCTCCTCGGGACCGCCAAGCTCGTCGCAGATTATATATTCCGGACTGAAATAATGTGAAGCTATCTCTATGCCGACGGCTTTCGGGTACCCGCTTAAATAATCACAAACGGAATTTTCCGCACAAAGCTCGTTTTTAAGCTCGCGATTGGTATCTATCGCGACGACTCGTTTGGAAACAGGCGGAACGGAAAGTTGTTCTGTGATACTGCGAAGCACGGTAGTCTTTCCGCCTCCCGGAGGTGAGATAACAAGAACAGAGGCTCTGAAATCGCTTTTTTCAAGAAATTCAAAAAGCTCGGTGTTGGGAACTGTAAAAACCGAAGGAATCCTTATATTTATGTAATTTACCGTTTTAAGTATCTTGACTTTTCCGTCATGAACGAAGACATCACCGGCTATTCCCGCGCGGCAACCGTATTTCAGCGTAAGATAACCGTTTCTCATTACTTCTTCGGCTTTTACATAATTACTTTCCGTCATTCTGTCAACACAGTATGCTATATCCTCACGTTTACATCTTATCGGAGTTACAAGATTTTTATCACTAACGGTAAACGAAAGGGAAGAGCCTATACGCAAACGTACCTCCGATATATTGGGATATGCTGAGAGAAAATTTTTGCAAGCTACTTTTATACGTTCCGGAAACAATGAGCAGATATAATCATTAAGTTTTTCTTTATATTCTTCCTGATTTGATACGCCGTTCATCTTTTATCTCCTCGCATTTCATATACTTGTCCGAACCGACACTACATAGATATGTGCCGATATCGACTATTATTACTTTCGCATTAAAATTTTCCGCGAGAGGAGAATGCTGTATAAGAGTGATCTGTTTCATAATATTTTTATTTTATCGTTTTCCGAATTCGGATGTATCGTATTATACCAAATTAAAGTAGGGTATAACGTCCGAAAAGCTATGCGAAGGAAGGAAAAAGAAATGGCAAACGAAAAAGATTTTACCAATAAACCACCAAAGGCGAGGGAATGGGAAATCCTGTTTTATACTGATAACGATTTACACATGAGTGAGTTTAACGCTTTACTTAATGATAATCGTTTTGTGGCGATCGTGCATGATAGGGATATTAAAGAAGGTGGTGAGCTAAAAAAAGAGCACATACACGGAGTTTATAAGTTCGATAATGCAAGTTCTATCGGTAGCGTACTCAAGCTTATACCTAATCACGAAAGTAATTTGATAAATCCCGTTAAATCTTGCCGTTCGATGATGAGATACTTAGTACATAGAGATAATCCCGAAAAAACGAGTTATTCGCCTGCTGAATTGCTTGGGAATGCCTCGCTTGCGCTTAGATATCTTAATGATAGTGATATGGAAGGCGAAAAAATGTTGAGGGTGATAGAGTATATAGAAGCTTATGACGGGTATTTGAGATTTCGCGATTTTTTTAGGTGGACTATCGAAAATAAGTTGTATGATGTTATCCGTAGAAATAGTTATTTAATAAAAGAAATTGTTAGAGAAGCGAACGAAGATTGGGTTTCGGGAAGGCAAAAAAATGATTGAATTAAGTGTGTTGCAAGATTTTGCTATAACACATCATGAAATGGTAAGTTATGCGCGCATAACGAAAAAAAATCCTATAAAGGATTTTACGCACGAAACAATTATACCAACGTGTAATATTTTTATTGCTACTGATGAGGTTTTTGAATGTGTAATGCAGACCCTTAAACGGTGTCACGGATATGTTACGGTTTGTTTGGAGGAAGTTCCGTGTTGTGGGACTTTAAGTGATTGTTGGGTTGTTGTAAAATTCGGTAGCGGAATTGTGCGAAAAACGCCACCGCTTAAATGCATAGAAATTTATAAAACAAATAGAAAATGGTATATCAAATTTAAATTAAAGGTGGAAAAAAATGATAATAAAAGAATACCTTGTGATAGCAGAAAAGCGAAATCAAAGTGGACGCAAGTTGGTTTCTTTGATTGATACGGCTAATACTTCACGTTTGGCTATTAATGCGGTTGTTGATGAAAGCGACGGTTGTTTTAAAGGTGATTTAATAGGTTCGCGCGTTGACGGCTTCGTTGTTTTTAAAGAAGGCTATTTTTACGCGTTTGTAACTTTGAAAAAAGTGCGAAAGGAGGAAGAAGAATGAAGATAGTAGAGACGATTACAAGTTCCCTTTCTGAGTTTATAACGGGTCTTGGCGGTGGATTTGTTTCGGCTTTTCAAAACCTTTTTATGATAAAGAGTCCCGAAGGGACTTTTAGTGGTATAAATGACCTTGGTGTGTTTATGCTGACTATGTTCGGCGTAGCGCTCGGATATGGTGTTATACGTTTTATCATGGGTTTGTTTAGAAGGGAGACGAGATAAATGAAACGAAGACTGTTAGCTATTTTGTTAACAGTCTTTGTTCTTGCGACAATGACTGTTAATGTGTTAGCAACAAGTGGAGATGGTGACCCTTTTGGGTGTGATCATGTATTTTCGGGTGGTGTGTGTACAAAATGTTTGTACACTTGCCCGCACGATAATAAGCAAAGCGATATGTACGATGAAGGCGGAAAGCATTATAGCGGTTGGTTCTGTGCTGATTGCGGAGTGAGTGAATATGCGGAAGTCGGAGCGTGTGAACATGTATATTTAAATGGTATGTGTACTAAATGCGGTGAAGTGTGTCAACATTTAAAAAGTACCGAAAAAGATAGTAGCTCTGATGTGTGCGCTGACCGCATGAGCTATTGCGACGAATGTGGCATGATTGTAAGTGATTTTTATTGCAAGCATGATTATACGGAGGGTGTGTGTACGAATTGCGGTTACAAATGTACTCACGTAGCACGTGGAGAGCTTGACGAGTGTCCGACATGCAGTAAGTCGTTTGTAATTGTGTGTGATCATGCCTTTTCGAATGGTGTTTGTACTAAATGTGGCGAAGTGTGTAAGCATGAAAACTCACTTGGCGACTTTTATTACAATGATGAAGGGTATCATAGCGGTTGGTACTGTACTGATTGCGGAGTGAATGAGTATGTTACTACTACGCATGATTATGTAAATGGTACGTGTACGAGTTGTGGGCATGTGTGTGAACACACGGTGTATAGTGACGACTATAAGTGTTTGTACTGCGCTGAAAAGCACCCTGTTTATTATAATGTATATCAAGAAGGATATATTGCAGGGCATGAAATTGGACACACAGAAGGAATCTTTGAAGGTGTGGAAAAAGGAAAAACGGAAGGTTATGAAAACGGATATAACGAAGGATATCGGAATGGCTTTTGTAATGGAGAAATAAAAGGTCAAGAAGCTGATGTCTCAGAAGTATTACCTAAAGCTTTTGACGGTCTTTTTGAAAGTGCAAATGATTTTTTTTCCACTTTTTTAAGTCTTGGGATTGGTAGCGTTACGATCGGTAGTTTACTTAGTGTTGCGCTTGTTGTTTGTTTAGTGGTCTTAATTATAAAAATTATAAGGGGAAGCTAAATGAAGAAAAAGTTTTTAATCGCGATTTGTGTTTTACTTATAATCTCGGTTGCTATGGGTGGTCTTAGTTATGATAAAACTGTCGGTTATTTTAGCGATATTGTAGGCAATATTATAAGTGTTGTTGAAAAGGCGAAAAAAATAGTGTTTGATGTAAAAAGCGTTCCTGATAAAGATATTTTAGAGCTAAAAGGAAGCAATCCCGAGAGCGAAGAAGAGACGTTAAAAGAAGTGATAATACATCAAGCTGCGGTAAATGGTGGTTGTGAAATTCCCGATATAGAAGCGATGTACCCGTATACATATATAGCTACCATTGACGGTGAGTATGTAGAGGGGGTACGGTTTAAATACGCGGGAGAAGATTTTATATTTTGGTGTCCGCGTGGTACTCATTGGAAAGGATATTTGACTTACAATGGAATTATTCCGCACGGGCGGTCTTACGTCATTAAAATGAGTGTTAAAGATATCCATGTGTCGTCGGAGTATGATTTAAACGATCTGCGGTTAAATCCGTTAAATTGGCGAGTTAACTTAACGATAACTGAAACTAAAACAGAAGTATATGAATTTGTTCGTGATAATTTTTTTGACTAAAAAGGTGGGTGTAATTGAGGTTTGATTGAGAATTATATAGTGGATTTTTTTAGCGGTTTTATTTCCGCGACTTTTTTAAACGGTGTGGCGTGTTTTTTGAGCGTTGCGCTTGTGATCGGCATGTTAAAAATGGGAATTGATTTGATATTTCCGCAACAAAGTATTTATCGAAAAAGTGTATATTTAATTGCTTTGATGTTGACGGCGTTGTTAATTCTTAATGATAACGGTGTTTCTCTCGTAACCGTTAATCAATACTTGCCTACTGGGGGTGTTGGTTAATGGTTGCGATATGGATAACCGTTATCGTTGCGGTAATTGTGGTTTTTGTCGTGGTTAGACCTTATTTTATCAAGTATGATACAATTTGTGCTTTTACGGGTGGTTTAGGAACGGGTAAAAGTTTTATGAGCGCTGAGACGGCGTGTAGAGAGTTAAAAAAGAACAGAGCTAAAACGCGTGTATATAACTTTAAGGAGCGTTTGAAAAATCCGAAAAATCCGAAATTATTGGAGAAGCCTTTGTTATATTCGAGTATTCCTATTCGTATATCGCGTAAAGAAATGTCAGCGATACTCACCGATGATATGCTTACACTACAAGAAAAATTCGTTCCCGGTTCTGTTGTGTTTATAGATGAAATTGATGTTTGGGCGAATCAATACTCTTATGCAAATCATAACATAATTGAGATAAGCAATAAAAAGGATATTAAGTCAAAACGTGAAGGAATTGCGGAAGTGGATTTTGATAGCGGTCTTTTTGATGAAGAAATGCGCCTTTTTAGGCATTATTATAGCTCACCTGCGTGTGAGTGTAAGTTAATTTGTAATTCGCAAGCGACAAGTAATATCGCTACGATCATACGTAGGCGAATGAACACGGTATACGTTCTTTCACAATTTCGCAAATACAAGTTGCCGATTATTGGTGGTTTTTTTGTTCCGTATACGGTTAAAATCAGAAATATAACTATTACTGACGAGATAACAAACATGACGGAAAAAAATGCGGAAGATAATTGTCGTGTATTTATTGGTATAATGCCTATTTTTAAAAGATATGATACACATTGCTACAAGCATAGAGCTGATACCATTCCTTTAAAAATCCCGAATTATTGGAGTGAGCTCACTACTGAAAGGCTTCTTAAAGCGCCTATTGACTTAAGAAAATCGAAAACAAAAAACGCCTGATTAAGGCGTTTTCTGTTGTTTATCGTTTTGAATTTTGGTTAATATCTCAATTTGAATATCGAGATATTTGAGTATTTGCCAACCGATAAAAGATAAAAATGTAAACGGAACTGAAAATACAAGCGCTATGCTCCAATTTACGTTAATGAGGGTTGCTATTGCCGAAATAACTGTGACTGTTGCGGATATTATAAAAAGTGCGAATGTTGCTAACATGTGAGTACCTCCTTTTTTGATATTATATCATAGTTTTGTGAAAAAGTCAAGATAAAACAGATTTAGTCGGTAAGCGTAGCGTACCCCGACGGCGGTCAATAAGGGCGTGGTGTAGCTCGTAGAGGTCGCCCCTTGTCGGCGCGTAGTTTACGGAGAGCCGATTATTGACCGTAAATCGCGTCCGCGTGTGCTTATGTTGCTTAAATTTTGGAAGCGCGTCCTATTAGCAAGAGGCGAGATGTTCAGTAAAAAAAAAAAAAAAAAAACGCATTTGCTACGTCCTATGCGTTTTTGTTGAACGTTGATCAATTTTAATAAAATGTTACATTTGTAAACATTTTAAAAAAAGCTTGCAATATCACGAATAGTATGATATACTTTACTCAGTTGATCTAATTATACTAAATAGAAGTAGGGTATAACGTCCGAAAAGCTATGCGAAGGAAGGAAAAAGAAATGGCAAACGAAAAAGATTTTACCAATAAACCACCAAAGGCGAGGGAATGGGAAATCCTGTTTTATACTGATAACGATTTACACATGAGTGAGTTTAACGCTTTACTTAATGATAATCGTTTTGTGGCGATCGTGCATGATAGGGATATTAAAGAAGGTGGTGAGCTAAAAAAAGAGCACATACACGGAGTTTATAAGTTCGATAATGCAAGTTCTATCGGTAGCGTACTCAAGCTTATACCTAATCACGAAAGTAATTTGATAAATCCCGTTAAATCTTGCCGTTCGATGATGAGATACTTAGTACATAGAGATAATCCCGAAAAAACGAGTTATTCGCCTGCTGAATTGCTTGGGAATGCCTCGCTTGCGCTTAGATATCTTAATGATAGTGATATGGAAGGCGAAAAAATGTTGAGGGTGATAGAGTATATAGAAGCTTATGACGGGTATTTGAGATTTCGCGATTTTTTTAGGTGGACTATCGAAAATAAGTTGTATGATGTTATCCGTAGAAATAGTTATTTAATAAAAGAAATTGTTAGAGAAGCGAACGAAGATTGGGTTTCGGGAAGGCAAAAAAATGATTGAATTAAGTGTGTTGCAAGATTTTGCTATAACACATCATGAAATGGTAAGTTATGCGCGCATAACGAAAAAAAATCCTATAAAGGATTTTACGCACGAAACAATTATACCAACGTGTAATATTTTTATTGCTACTGATGAGGTTTTTGAATGTGTAATGCAGACCCTTAAACGGTGTCACGGATATGTTACGGTTTGTTTGGAGGAAGTTCCGTGTTGTGGGACTTTAAGTGATTGTTGGGTTGTTGTAAAATTCGGTAGCGGAATTGTGCGAAAAACGCCACCGCTTAAATGCATAGAAATTTATAAAACAAATAGAAAATGGTATATCAAATTTAAATTAAAGGTGGAAAAAAATGATAATAAAAGAATACCTTGTGATAGCAGAAAAGCGAAATCAAAGTGGACGCAAGTTGGTTTCTTTGATTGATACGGCTAATACTTCACGTTTGGCTATTAATGCGGTTGTTGATGAAAGCGACGGTTGTTTTAAAGGTGATTTAATAGGTTCGCGCGTTGACGGCTTCGTTGTTTTTAAAGAAGGCTATTTTTACGCGTTTGTAACTTTGAAAAAAGTGCGAAAGGAGGAAGAAGAATGAAGATAGTAGAGACGATTACAAGTTCCCTTTCTGAGTTTATAACGGGTCTTGGCGGTGGATTTGTTTCGGCTTTTCAAAACCTTTTTATGATAAAGAGTCCCGAAGGGACTTTTAGTGGTATAAATGACCTTGGTGTGTTTATGCTGACTATGTTCGGCGTAGCGCTCGGATATGGTGTTATACGTTTTATCATGGGTTTGTTTAGAAGGGAGACGAGATAAATGAAACGAAGACTGTTAGCTATTTTGTTAACAGTCTTTGTTCTTGCGACAATGACTGTTAATGTGTTAGCAACAAGTGGAGATGGTGACCCTTTTGGGTGTGATCATGTATTTTCGGGTGGTGTGTGTACAAAATGTTTGTACACTTGCCCGCACGATAATAAGCAAAGCGATATGTACGATGAAGGCGGAAAGCATTATAGCGGTTGGTTCTGTGCTGATTGCGGAGTGAGTGAATATGCGGAAGTCGGAGCGTGTGAACATGTATATTTAAATGGTATGTGTACTAAATGCGGTGAAGTGTGTCAACATTTAAAAAGTACCGAAAAAGATAGTAGCTCTGATGTGTGCGCTGACCGCATGAGCTATTGCGACGAATGTGGCATGATTGTAAGTGATTTTTATTGCAAGCATGATTATACGGAGGGTGTGTGTACGAATTGCGGTTACAAATGTACTCACGTAGCACGTGGAGAGCTTGACGAGTGTCCGACATGCAGTAAGTCGTTTGTAATTGTGTGTGATCATGCCTTTTCGAATGGTGTTTGTACTAAATGTGGCGAAGTGTGTAAGCATGAAAACTCACTTGGCGACTTTTATTACAATGATGAAGGGTATCATAGCGGTTGGTACTGTACTGATTGCGGAGTGAATGAGTATGTTACTACTACGCATGATTATGTAAATGGTACGTGTACGAGTTGTGGGCATGTGTGTGAACACACGGTGTATAGTGACGACTATAAGTGTTTGTACTGCGCTGAAAAGCACCCTGTTTATTATAATGTATATCAAGAAGGATATATTGCAGGGCATGAAATTGGACACACAGAAGGAATCTTTGAAGGTGTGGAAAAAGGAAAAACGGAAGGTTATGAAAACGGATATAACGAAGGATATCGGAATGGCTTTTGTAATGGAGAAATAAAAGGTCAAGAAGCTGATGTCTCAGAAGTATTACCTAAAGCTTTTGACGGTCTTTTTGAAAGTGCAAATGATTTTTTTTCCACTTTTTTAAGTCTTGGGATTGGTAGCGTTACGATCGGTAGTTTACTTAGTGTTGCGCTTGTTGTTTGTTTAGTGGTCTTAATTATAAAAATTATAAGGGGAAGCTAAATGAAGAAAAAGTTTTTAATCGCGATTTGTGTTTTACTTATAATCTCGGTTGCTATGGGTGGTCTTAGTTATGATAAAACTGTCGGTTATTTTAGCGATATTGTAGGCAATATTATAAGTGTTGTTGAAAAGGCGAAAAAAATAGTGTTTGATGTAAAAAGCGTTCCTGATAAAGATATTTTAGAGCTAAAAGGAAGCAATCCCGAGAGCGAAGAAGAGACGTTAAAAGAAGTGATAATACATCAAGCTGCGGTAAATGGTGGTTGTGAAATTCCCGATATAGAAGCGATGTACCCGTATACATATATAGCTACCATTGACGGTGAGTATGTAGAGGGGGTACGGTTTAAATACGCGGGAGAAGATTTTATATTTTGGTGTCCGCGTGGTACTCATTGGAAAGGATATTTGACTTACAATGGAATTATTCCGCACGGGCGGTCTTACGTCATTAAAATGAGTGTTAAAGATATCCATGTGTCGTCGGAGTATGATTTAAACGATCTGCGGTTAAATCCGTTAAATTGGCGAGTTAACTTAACGATAACTGAAACTAAAACAGAAGTATATGAATTTGTTCGTGATAATTTTTTTGACTAAAAAGGTGGGTGTAATTGAGGTTTGATTGAGAATTATATAGTGGATTTTTTTAGCGGTTTTATTTCCGCGACTTTTTTAAACGGTGTGGCGTGTTTTTTGAGCGTTGCGCTTGTGATCGGCATGTTAAAAATGGGAATTGATTTGATATTTCCGCAACAAAGTATTTATCGAAAAAGTGTATATTTAATTGCTTTGATGTTGACGGCGTTGTTAATTCTTAATGATAACGGTGTTTCTCTCGTAACCGTTAATCAATACTTGCCTACTGGGGGTGTTGGTTAATGGTTGCGATATGGATAACCGTTATCGTTGCGGTAATTGTGGTTTTTGTCGTGGTTAGACCTTATTTTATCAAGTATGATACAATTTGTGCTTTTACGGGTGGTTTAGGAACGGGTAAAAGTTTTATGAGCGCTGAGACGGCGTGTAGAGAGTTAAAAAAGAACAGAGCTAAAACGCGTGTATATAACTTTAAGGAGCGTTTGAAAAATCCGAAAAATCCGAAATTATTGGAGAAGCCTTTGTTATATTCGAGTATTCCTATTCGTATATCGCGTAAAGAAATGTCAGCGATACTCACCGATGATATGCTTACACTACAAGAAAAATTCGTTCCCGGTTCTGTTGTGTTTATAGATGAAATTGATGTTTGGGCGAATCAATACTCTTATGCAAATCATAACATAATTGAGATAAGCAATAAAAAGGATATTAAGTCAAAACGTGAAGGAATTGCGGAAGTGGATTTTGATAGCGGTCTTTTTGATGAAGAAATGCGCCTTTTTAGGCATTATTATAGCTCACCTGCGTGTGAGTGTAAGTTAATTTGTAATTCGCAAGCGACAAGTAATATCGCTACGATCATACGTAGGCGAATGAACACGGTATACGTTCTTTCACAATTTCGCAAATACAAGTTGCCGATTATTGGTGGTTTTTTTGTTCCGTATACGGTTAAAATCAGAAATATAACTATTACTGACGAGATAACAAACATGACGGAAAAAAATGCGGAAGATAATTGTCGTGTATTTATTGGTATAATGCCTATTTTTAAAAGATATGATACACATTGCTACAAGCATAGAGCTGATACCATTCCTTTAAAAATCCCGAATTATTGGAGTGAGCTCACTACTGAAAGGCTTCTTAAAGCGCCTATTGACTTAAGAAAATCGAAAACAAAAAACGCCTGATTAAGGCGTTTTCTGTTGTTTATCGTTTTGAATTTTGGTTAATATCTCAATTTGAATATCGAGATATTTGAGTATTTGCCAACCGATAAAAGATAAAAATGTAAACGGAACTGAAAATACAAGCGCTATGCTCCAATTTACGTTAATGAGGGTTGCTATTGCCGAAATAACTGTGACTGTTGCGGATATTATAAAAAGTGCGAATGTTGCTAACATGTGAGTACCTCCTTTTTTGATATTATATCATAGTTTTGTGAAAAAGTCAAGATAAAACAGATTTAGTCGGTAAGCGTAGCGTACCCCGACGGCGGTCAATAAGGGCGTGGTGTAGCTCGTAGAGGTCGCCCCTTGTCGGCGCGTAGTTTACGGAGAGCCGATTATTGACCGTAAATCGCGTCCGCGTGTGCTTATGTTGCTTAAATTTTGGAAGCGCGTCCTATTAGCAAGAGGCGAGATGTTCAGTAAAAAAAAAAAAAAAAAAACGCATTTGCTACGTCCTATGCGTTTTTGTTGAACGTTGATCAATTTTAATAAAATGTTACATTTGTAAACATTTTAAAAAAAGCTTGCAATATCACGAATAGTATGATATACTTTACTCAGTTGATCTAATTATACTAAATAGAAGTTTAGTATAATAAAGAGAACAAAAAACTAAGCTCATAAGAAAAATGTACCCGAAGTCATATCGGGTACATTTTCATATTTACGCATTTTACATTTCCGCTTGTTGTTCCAAAAACTCGTATAGCCCCATGAGCTTTTCCTCAAGCGCTTCCTTTTCCTCATATAGCTCCGCGAGACGCTTGTGATCTGCAGCCGCGACCGATTCGCTTTCCGAATCTATTTCTTCAAGACGCTTTTCTATACGCATCGATTCTTTTTTAGCCACATCTATTTTATGCTCAAGCTTACGCTTCGCCGACGCTTCCTCTTTCTTTTTCAGATATTCGCTTTTAGACTCGGTGTCTTGCTTTATTTCGGTTATATCCTTATTATCGCTTAAGTATTTAGTTCTGTAATTTAAAAACTCATCATAAGAACCTTTGTAATCAAATACCTTACCGTTTTCCTCGGCACCGAAAGCAAGTATCCTGTTTGACAACTTGCTGATAAAATATCTGTCATGACTTACCGCAAGCAACGTACCTTCGTAATCTTCAAGAGCTTCTTCCAGCACCTCGCGACTGTTTATATCAAGATGATTTGTCGGTTCATCAAGTATGAGCAGATTATTTTTCGACATTATGAGCTTTGCGAGCGTAAGTCTTGCTCGTTCGCCGCCGGACAAGCTCGAAACGGTCTTAAAGCAATCATCACCTTGGAAAAGAAACCGAGCAAGAACGGAACGTATCTCTCCCGGCGTCATTGTTTCGTTTACATTCCAAAGCTCGTCCATAACCGTATTAGAGCCGTCAAGTTCTTGGTTTTCCTGGTCATAATATCCCATATATACGTTATAGCCGAAGTCAACTACACCTTTATCCGCTGCCAAACGTCCTGCGATTATCTTGATCAAGGTCGATTTTCCGCAACCGTTTTCACCGAACAAAAAAGCCCTGTCTTTGTAACCTATCTCAAACGAAACATCGGAAAAAACAGTACGATTATCGAAGCTTTTGCTTATATTTCGAACGGATATAACATCGTCTCCTGAGCGTCCTGCGGACTTGAATGAGAATTTTATCTTATCCGGCAGAGCTTCCGGACGTTCCTTTCGCACCATTTTTGCGAGTTGTTTTTCACGGCTCTCAGCCGCTATAATATTTCTTTCTCTGTTCCAACGCCGTTGATTTGCGATATATGCTTCTATCCTTGCTATCTCTTTTTGCTGATCCTTGTACTGTTTAGCTTGGATCTCTCTGTCTATACGTTTCTTTTCGGCATACACAGAGTAGCTTCCGTTGTACATTTTAGAGTGAGTATTTTCTATTTCAAGCGTTTTGGTAGTTACTTTATCGAGAAAATAACGGTCATGAGATATTATTATGACGGTTTTGGCTTCATTCTTTAAGTATGTCTCAAGCCACGAAAGTGCCGATATATCAAGGTGATTCGTAGGTTCATCAAGCATTAATATATCATAATTCTTCAAAAGCAACGCAACTATCGCGATCCTTGTTTTTTGACCTCCGCTGAGTGCCGAAACGGGCATACCGTGTATCTGCTCATCGTCAAATCCGAGGTTTTTCAAAAAACCCCGTACTCTGCTTATATATTCACCCTTAGCCGCTTCGAGCGAATTTTGATCCGCGCCTACCGGCGGTAAAAATGACGAAACGAGCTCATCGTATATATTTTTATCGCTCTCGTAACCGACTCTTTGATCAAGAACGCCTATTCTGAGATTTTTCGATATATATACCTTTCCTTCGTCGGCTTGCTTATCGCCGCAAAGCATCTTTAAAAGCGTTGTCTTCCCCGCTCCGTTTACGCCTACTATTCCGAGTTTTTCACCTTCGTTCAAGTTGAACGTCACTTTATCGAGTATAACGTCGGTCCCGTATGCAAGGGATAGATTTTCACATCCTATTGCTATCATTTTAGATCCTGTCTTAAGTTAAAAGTATTAAAGTTCCGTCATTCTGTTGCATATGAGGGTCATGCTTACGATTCTTGCGAACGGTATAGCCGAAAGCACCGTACACAATATCGAAATAGCGGAAACTTTAATGTTTTCTTCCTTTTTATCAAGTATATGTCCGATTTTAAATGTCCAATATATTCCGTAAATACCAAACGTGATTACATTAAGCACGGCTTCGCGCATAGGATACAGCGTTTTTCCGTTTGCGTCTGAGATCATCAGCTCTGAAAAACGGTAAACGAAGAAAACATCGGCAAGACCGAGCGTGACCATGCCCAGAATAAAAACGAGAGGCGGACTAAGTTTTGAATTTCTCATAATCGTCTTCCTGCACTTAAATCATGTATTTTCACTGTCGTTCAGCTTGCTTCCGCAATACGGACAGTACGTAACGCAGTCCTCTATATATCTTCCGCAGTATTTACATATGTTCTCATACGGCTCTTCGGGCTCGCCCATGTCTTTAAGTTCTCCCGAGATACGCTTTATCTCTTCGAATATACGGAGAGTTTCATCGTTATTTTCTTTCCCTTCGGAAAGCTCAGAAAAACGTATCCTTCCGAGCACCGAATACATCTCTTCAAGCTCATTATTCAGTTTGTTCTTTTTGTACGCATTGTTGGCTTTGTCTTTTATATCGTTTACTTCGGTCTTTATCTTTTCCGAAGCTTTTTTGAAATAATCGCTTATAGGCATATCGTATCTTCCCTTCTGTTTACCAGCTTATCTGATTATTACTTAAAATATCGGTTTTTTGAACCTCGCAGGCTTTTCTTTCGAGCCTGTCGAGCACATCGGCCACGGTCTTGACGCTCATTATGTCTTCGTCCGAAACCTCTATATCAAACGCCTTTTCTATCTCATCTGCTATCTGGATTATATCAAGAGAATCCGCTCCCAGATCTCCCGTTATATCTGAATCGAGCGTTATATCGTCTATATCGAGCGAAAGCTGCGCGGCTAAAATATTCATGATCTTTTCAAGCATACCGTTACCTCCGATAATGTACTCCTTCTTAATATTATACTCATATTTTAAGCTATTTCAATAAAAAATTGTAAATTAAAGACATTGTTGACAAATATCGTTTCGGGGTGTATAATTTTATTTGACCAATAATCGAAACCGGAGAATAAAAATGTACATTTGCCCAAAATGCAAGTTGCCGCTCGTCAGAGACGAAAGAACGTACAGATGCGCCGAGAACCACAGTTATGACATAGCTTCTCAAGGCTATGTAAATCTACTTCTCGGAAACAAAAGTACATCAAAGCACGGCGATAACAAGATGATGATAAACGCAAGAAGAGCCTTTCTTGCTTTAGGTCATTACGAACCGATAATAACGAAGGTTTCGGATATCATATCCGAATATACCGAAAGCAAAGAAATAAAGATCTTAGACGCGGGCTGCGGAGAAGGCTACTACACAGACGGTATACTCTCCGTGCTTAACGATCGGTATGGTATGAATACGAGAATGTACGGAACGGACGTTTCAAAGGAAGCCGTAGTAAAGGCAGCTGCGGCGTACAAAAAGCCTTGTTTTTCGGTATCGAGCATAAACGCTCTGCCATATGAACGCAATTCGTTTGATATAGTGATATCGCTATTTGCTCCGCTCTCGGAAAACGAATTTTCAAGAGTTCTTTCCGAAAAAGGTGTACTTATAACCGTTTCGCCGTCTCCGAGACATCTTTTTGGGATGAAAAAGCTCATCTACGATAACCCTTATGAAAATCCCGTTTCAACATTTTCTCCGACTCTTTTTAAGAAGATCGACGAAAGGATCTTCACCTCGGAAATGTTCCTTAATTCTTCCGACGATATTCTTTCTCTTTTTAACATGACGCCTTACTGTTACAACACTGGAGCCATCGGAAGAGAGCGCATAAAATCCGTGAATTCTCTTACTACCGAGATCGGATTTGTGTTCGGAGTGTATCAAAAGATATAACGTCATGAGTCGGTTTTTGGCAATATTTGTTTCGAGATTATGATAAATTGTTACCAAATCAAAAACGACTGTCAAAAAAGGAATATAAAAAGCGCAAAAGAAAAAGTTAAAAAGTGTTGAAATAAATTCGGATATATGATATAATATCGATAATAGCAAATAAAGTAATGAAAGGAACAAAAATATATGAAAAAGTTTCTCGGACCCGATTTTTTACTTAAGACCGAGACCGCAAAGGCTCTCTATCATAACTATGCATCAAAGCTTCCCATTATCGACTATCATTGCCACGTAAGTCCCAAGGAGATAGCCGAGGATAAGCATTATTCGAATATAACCGAGCTTTGGCTCGGAGGCGACCACTATAAGTGGCGTGCCATACGCTCGTGCGGTGTACCGGAAAAGTATATAACCGGTGACGCTTCCGATTATGAGAAATTCAAGGCTTACGCTACGATAATGCCCAAGCTTATCGGCAATCCTCTGTATCATTGGTCTCACCTCGAACTTCAAAGATATTTCGGCTACAACGGAGCTCTTAATGCCGAGACCTGTGACGAGGTTTGGAATCTTTGCAACGAAAAGCTTGCCGAACCCGATATGAGCGTAAAGAATATTATAAAGTCGTCCGGCGTAGAGCTTCTTTGCACTACCGACGATCCGTGCGACTCGCTTGAATACCACACCGAGATAGCAAACGATAAGGATTTCGGTGTAAAGGTCCTTCCCGCATGGAGACCCGATAACGGACTGAAGGTCAATAAGCCCGGATACAGGACGTACATAGACCGTCTTTCCGGCGTTTCCGAGATCAAGATAACGGATATCGCTTCTCTTAAGGCGGCATACCTGAAACGTCTTGACTTCTTCGCCGAAATGGGTTGTCTGACCGCGGATCACGGTCTTGACGACGCAGTACCCTTCTCTGTTTGCAAAAATCCGGAAACAATAGACGCTATATTTAAAAAAGCATATGAAAACGACGGAAATCTTTCCGATGAGGAAACGGAGATATTCAAGACCGAAATGCTTTGTTTCTTCGGAAACGAATACGTAAAGCGTAAATGGGTCATGCAGCTCCACTACGGTGTACGCAGAAATCCCAACTCCGTTATGTTAAAGAAGCTCGGTCCCGATACGGGATTCGACACTATCGGCTCCGCTCTTGCCGGTCAAAAATTAGCGGATCTCTTGGATCTTATGCTTTCAAAGGATGCGCTTCCGAGAACTGTTATATATCCTATAAACCCGACCGAAAACGCACTTGTCGGAACGATCATCGGTGCATTCCAAGTAGATTCGGAGGGTGGACTTCCGAGAATAATGCAGGGCAGCGCATGGTGGTTCAACGACAACAAGACCGGTATGCAGACGCAGATGACTTCGCTTGCAAACCTCTCGTCTTTCGGAAATTTCCTCGGAATGTTGACTGATTCGAGAAGCTTTATCTCTTATCCCAGACATGAATATTTCCGCCGTATCCTTTGCGATCTTATCGGAGAATGGGTGGAAAACGGAGAATATCCCGCGGATCCCGAGGCTTTGGCGGAGATCGTCATGGATATTTGTTATAACAACACGAAAAATTTCTTCGGCTTTTAAGGTTTTAAGCAACGAAAAGCTCCCGTTCACAAGAACGAGAGCTTTTTTTGTGATCTCGGTTTATTCGTCTACCTTAACGCTGACATAGGGAGATTCTTCTATATCGATCCTATCGCAATCAGATATCTTTATTATCGCGGGAATGTTTGTACTGTTTATTTTGACATTTCTGCAATCGGTCAGCTCTATCCTCGGAAGGATATGATACGTCTCACCGTAATCTTCTGCGGATACGCTGCTGCTCTTAGGAAGTATGCCTTCCTTCGGAAGCTCCGAATTTCTGATCCTGCAACGGAAATTAGGTCTCATTCCGTCTCGTATTTCGGCAATCTCGGAGCAGAAACAGTTTGCGACATCACCGAAAAACAAAGCAAGTCCTTTTCCGCTTTCCGTCTTTACGTCGGAAAGCTCTACTCTTTCCGTGAACATATACGGGAACGCAACATTTTTGTTTTTGAAATTTACCGCGCCCGAGCCGTTCATAACATTGCCGCTGCAGTTAAAGATCGACGCGCCTTTATAACCTTCGGCAGAACCGCCGTCACAGATGAGTAAGTTATCTATCGTTACCTTATGGGGCATAAAGCACAGATAGCCGTAATCATGATCTCCGATATTGACGCCTCCGATAATGCTCGGATTTACTGCCTCTGCACGAGGATACCATGTACAGTTTTTAAATGTCACATTTCCGTCCCAAGTGCTTCCGTAATCTCCGCGCAAATTCAAAAACGAATTACCGTAAGCCGTGACATTTTCGACTAACATCTCTCCGTGTCCTATCGCGTTAAAGCATTGATGACCGAGCGTGGTATTTTTTATCGTAAGTCCGGCAACGTTTTCGTGTGAATCGAATCGCGACATCACACAATTATCAACCGTAACTTTCTTACAATGGTTCGTACCCATAAGTCCCCAACGAGTACGATCCATTATGTTGTCCTGACGAATGTTCTCTATCTTCAGATCTACGACATGTCCGGCGCTGAATGCATAAGAACCCATGGATACAGGTTTACCGGCGGAACCTATCGTGGAATATATTTTACGCGGAGTAAGGTGACAGTTTCTTACCGTTACGTAAGCGCAGCTGCGAATCTCGATAAATCCCGCATACGGAGCTCCGTGATCACCTTCTCCTTCAACTAAATGCGTGATATTTTCGATAACGGTATTGGAACGATTTACGATCATGTTTCTGGAATGATAGTTATACTTAGATTCGGCACGGTTGGCTACGCTTGTGAATATACCTCCGTTTATCGTAAGAGTATCGGCTTCTATCGGATAAGCGGTAGCCGACGTCACCTTTTCAAAGTCCCATATGACGCTATTAAGTATATATCCTGTACCGTCTACAACAAAGCTATCTGTCTGAGGCGAGCCGTTATTTTGATTAAGTCCGAAGCGTATAAACTGCTTTTTCTCGCTATTCTCTACTTTTACGTAACAGTTACAAGGAAGCGAAACGTCTATTTTCATCTGATTTTTCTTCAAAGAAGGAATATCAAGCTTTATCGGATCATATCTTGACACGATCTCAAAAAGCGATACCGATCTTTTTTCAAGAGGAAGCTCGCTATCGTCAATTATAAATTTTGAGGTTCCGAAATCGACGCTTGTCATTATCTGTATGGGAGAATCCATTGTTCCTATGTAATATGTTGCCGAATCATCTGTTTTTATAGCCGTATGAACGGCATTTGCGTGAAGATGAGCCTTTCTTATAGCTTCGGAATCGTCTGTGACACCGTCTCCTTTTGCGCCGAACATTTCGTAATTTATAAATTTCTCAGACATATATCTTACCTCTCTTTATATAAATACAGATTTGTCTCAATATGCTAACAAGACTGTATAAATTCTACAATAAAATTTCGCAAAAGTCAACAAATCACAGAATTTATCTTTGTTTTTTCAAGCTTTTCTCCGTTTTAAACAAAGATCGTTTCAAACGTTTGTAAACTATGACCAAGAAAATTTTATTACGAATATTTTCGAAAAAGTATTGACAATCACGTTTTTATGTGATACAATATCCTCACTTGCACAGATACGAATAATGTGATCAGGGGTGCTGACGAATGCGTCGGCTGAGACTCGGTCTGCTTTGACCGTAAACCCTTTAAACCTGATACGGGTAATACCGGCGAAGGGAGATTATATGCAAAATTTATTTTTTCCATATATCTCGCACCTTCTCGGTGGGAGATATTTTTATTTTCCGCTGAAAAGGTTGTAAAAAGTCGGCGGCTTTATATTCCGCACGGCACTTTTACGTATCGGTGCGGGATATATTATTTTTTTAAGGAGTGTTCTGATATGAACAAAAATGTCCTTCGTTTGTGCGAGTGTTCTGTAATGATAGCGCTCGCGATCATTCTCGATCTGCTCTCAAAGAGCATTTCGGCATTCATTCCCGTTAACCCTTGGGTAAACGGCGGCGGAATAACGATAGCAATGGTACCGTTGGTATTCATCGCTTACCGCCACGGCGCCGCTTGGGGTACAGTTACGGCATTTGCGTATTCCGCGATACAGCTCATTACGGGCTGGTACGCGCCGCCTGCCGGAACGATATGGGCTTTCATACTTTGCGCGCTTCTCGACTATATCGTGGCATATTCCGTGCTCGGTATCGCCCCGTTGTTTTCGAAGATATTCAATAATAAAAACAAGCTCTTCGGATTTGCGTTCGGAGCTTTCGCGGTATGTATACTCAGATTTGTATGCAGCTTCCTTTCAGGCGCCATACTTTGGGGAGAATACATTACGTGGGGATTCAAGAGCGTTTGGGCATATTCATTTGTTTATAACATATCGTACATGCTCCCGAATGCTATTCTTACCGCCGTAATAATATTAGCGCTCTGCTCCGTATTCGATCCCGCGACGCTCAAGAGAGTAAAAAAATAACAGATTTATCATAAAAATGAGTCCTGCACAGTACAGGACTCATTTTTTATAATGTTTTATAATGTCATTTCCAGAAACCGAGACTCAGTTCTTCGTCAAGCACAAAAGCGGCGTTACCGGACCAACCTTGTAATAGCGAGCCGTCCTTGCAGTACGGAGAAAAATATTCGATCTGAGTATAATTACCCTTTTCAATATTGTATTCGAAAGGAACTGTCAGCAGATGCTTGTATTCCATACCGTACATACGCCTTGCATACGCGTACATTGCGGAGAGATACGGCCAATTGGCGCCGTTATGATAATCAAAGCATTGTGAAGATTTATTATAGGCGGAATCGATCTTTTTGTAAAACGGATACACGCACATACTTCCGAAATCCTCGGATATACCGTTATTTCTGGTTTCAAGCGCTCGTTCCATTTCAATGAGCATTCTTTTCGAACGGTCTTCGTCGGCAATTCCGAATATTACGGCAAAGACCGTATCTATCGAAAGATTGTCCTCTGTATAATCGTCGTTTGTAAAATTAACGTAATATCCTTTTTCTTCATTCCACAGTATTTCGTTTATAGAATTTTTGACCTTGTGAAAACGATCAAGATACCGAGAATACAGTTCATCATCGTTACGTAATCTGCAGATCTCCGCTATACCGAAAAGAGCTCGGGCATACAGGATCTCGTCGTAAGTTACGTATCCGTATCTGTTTACCTCGTCTGTCCAGTCCCTCTTATTATATTTCCCTGCCTTATACAGTAACCCTGTATCATCGGAATATTTCGAAAGGTGCTCTATCGCTTTAACGGTCTTCTCAAAAACCGTGTAATCACCGATCTTTACGTCTGCAAACGATGTATCGCCGCTAAAGCGTACGTAGTCATATAACATCATCGCCAAGAAAGACGGGCTATCATAATGATCTCCCCACCAATCGGTAAAATCGCTTTTTACCGCCGAAGGGCAAGACCCGTCCTCACCTATTCCGAAGGAAAGCGTGATTATCTGATTTTTCACCTTGTCGATATGATCTTTATACATAGGCAGAACGGTAAAATACGAATCGCGGTAGTAGCTTCGCATTGGAGAAAGATATCTGCAACCTGCCATAAACGCTTTATAGTCGCCTTTTTCCTTATAATTCTCCAAAGAACACCAATATGCCGAGCAGTATAGCGCTTTTTCCGTTTCGCCGAGATATGCGGGCGGAATAACGCTATTTATCTCCTTTTCAAGAGCGGAATATATTTCGTCAAAATCCCTCAAAACGCTTTCGGTTTCTTTGGGTGCTCCGCAACATATCGCTCTTGTAAATATTTTAGGAGTATTTTTATCTAACTTAAGGTATATAGCGGAATTCTCCTCCGCATATCTAAACTCGCGGTCGGCTACAAAAAGCTCATCGTTTCCGATCAGCGTTTTATTATCGATAAGTGTATCTTTGGCGAAAAATCTGCCGGTAAGACCTATTTCCAAAACAGAGTTTTCGGTATCGGACAGGAGAGTGTAACATGTATAGATACCGCTTCGTTTTTCCGCAACGAACTGCTCTATCTTTAGTACCGCATCTTTCAAACAGATCTCTATCACCTGTTTTCTTCCGATCATTGATACGGTCTTATCGAGAAGAACATCTTGAATCTCACCGTTATATGATATATTCATATATCCTATCGGCTCTTCGACCATAGCGCCGTCCGCTAATGCGTAATAATCAATTCCGCCTTTTCCGTTAAAACAGGTACTTAAGATTTGATTGGATACATCGTATTTTACTTCTTCGAAAAGCTTTCCTTTGCAGTAGATCACACCGTTCAAAAAACTGTTTTTCATAAATCCGTCCTTATAAATAATTGTGTCCGTAATGAAAAATGCCTAAGAGTCGAAAGTCTGTCGACTCTTAGGCACTTTGTGGATTATATTTCGGGAATAACTATCTTTACTTCCTTGCCTGCCTTGGCGGACTTTGCTATACCGTCGAGAATGGCTTGGTTGTATATGATCTGAGAGGTCGGAACCGGAACAGGAGCTATCCCCTTACATGCATCGAGGAAGGAACGTATCTTCTTGTCAAAGAGAGACATGTTGGGATCGGCGGGGATTATCGGTATCTCCGTGCATACCTGGCTTCCGCATACCTCGTGATATATCTTCATGGGACCGCCGACGGTTCCGTTCCAGCATTCGGTAGAAGGAATACGGAGTCCGCCCTTAGTTCCGAGGATAAGCGTATCACCGGCAGTATCCATGTTCATAGCCCAAGATATTCTGAAGTCGAGGATTATATCGCCCTCAAGTCTTACGAACGCAGCCGCGAAATCGTCAACTCCGAAAAGCTTTGCGTATTCCGCTCTCTTATCGGCACGGTATCCGCAATAATTGGGATCCTTTCCGAAGAAGTCGCTCTTGTATCCGGAAACGGTAAGCGGCTTCGGATAACCTATGGCGTTAAGCACCATATCCATAGCATAGCAACCGATGTCGGCAAGAGCGCCGAGTCCTGCGGTCTTATCCTCTATGAAGGTAGTACCGAACGGAGTGGGTATACCTCTGCGGCGTCCGCCGCCGGTCTGAATGTAATAGATCTTTCCGAGCTCTCCGCTCTCAACGATCTCCTTTATCTTCTGCATATTGGCGTCGAGACGAGGCTGGAATCCTATCGAAAGTACCTTACCGGATTCCTTCTCCGCCTTCATTATCTCAATGGCTTCGGCGGTGGTAACACACATGGGCTTTTCGAGAAGTACATGTATGCCCGCTTTAAGAGCGTCTATCGCGCAGGGCGCATGCTGACGGTTATATGTACATATTGAAACGGCGTCAAGCTTAAGGCTCTTATCCGCAAGCATTTCCTTATGAGAAGCGTAGTCGGTCTTAACGCCTTCCACACCGTGCTTCTTAAAGAAAGCTTCTGCCTTACCGGGGATAAGATCGGCTCCAGCCACTATTTCAACATCCTTCATCTTCTTGTAAGAAGCGATGTGAGCGTCTGCTATCCAGCCGGTACCTATTATACCTATGCGGAGCTTCTTGGAGGTATCTACCGCTGCGGTTTCGTTATTTGCGCTATTGGGATCGTAATTGAATGCCATAATTATTTCTCCTTTTCGTATCTGCAAGGTTTTACGGGCGATCCCCCGTAACTGTTTCAATTATATCATACTTCTTACGAATTTGCAAGCCTTTTTGATTATTTTTTGTAAAGATTTTATAGTTTTAAAAAAGTTCTTGCATTTTTTCGAATGTTGTGATAGAATATATACGAAATTTAAACTGTTATGGAAATATAAGGGGTAATATATGAAAAGAACAAAGATAATATGTACGCTCGGACCTGCCAGCACAAACGAAAAGACCATAACCGAAATGCTCAAAAACGGCATGAACGTGGCAAGAATAAACTTTTCTCACGGAACTCACGAGGCGCACAAAAAAACTATCGAACTCTTTCGCAAGGTACGCGACGGTCTCGGTATGCCCGCGGCGGTCATGCTTGATACGAAAGGTCCCGAAATAAGGACCGGAAATTTCGAAGCGCCGGTCGTACTTAAAGCGGGTCAGAAATTTACTCTCACGACAAATGCGGTAGCCGGAAACGAAGAGCACTGCTCT
>CAZFQJ010000003.1:0-28458 GCA_964520875.1 uncultured Lachnospiraceae bacterium | reverse complement strand
ACCACTCCGCTGAGGTTCAGAAAAGATCAAAAATAAATACTTTTTACGCTATGAAATCCCCTTGTTTTCGCTCTGCCCGTGTAGTATAATCAAAATGAAAATATTATTTTCACGGAGGGATGAAAATGAAAAATTACGATGTAGCCGCGTACATTTGGCCGTCATACACGGGCGACGAGCCGAGAGCGAGAATATTTTGGCCCGAGGGATACGGAGAATGGCAAACGGTAAAGGACGCAAAATCACATTATCCCGAGCACGTTTGGCCTCGTAAGCCTCTTTGGGGATACGTAAACGAAGCCGACCCTTACGTAATGGAAATGGAGATAGAAGCCGCCTCCGCGCACGGCGTAAACGTATTCATCTACGACTGGTACTGGTTCGATAATCAACCGTTCCTTGAGCAATGTCTCGACAACGGATATCTTAAGGCAAGAAACAACGACAAAGTAAAATTCTACCTCATGTGGGCAAATCATACCGCAAACACACTTTGGGATAAAAGAACTTCAAGAAACTTTTATCCGGTATGGGACGGCGCGGTCGACCGCAAGACCTTTGAGCACATCGTACACCGCACGATAGAAAAATATTTTTCCCACCCCTCTTACTACAAGATCAACGGAAAACCCGTTTGATACCGAAAACCTCGTCCGCGGACTCGGAGGAGTAAAGGAAACCTTAGACGCGCTTGATTATTTCCGCAAAGAAACGGTAAAAGCGGGATTTCCCGGACTTGAGCTTCATATTACCGTCAGAAGCCCCAAGTACAGATCTAAAATGCTCGACGACAAGACAAGCATACTTGACTTCATAAACATGGTAGGCTTTGACGGCGTGACCCATTACAATTTCTTCGATTTCGCGCCGATGAACAGAACGTATCCGGAGCTTCTCGAAGACGTTAAAGCCGAATGGAAGTGCGTAGAGGAAACCATAAACGCGCCGCTCTACCCTCTCGTTTCGCTCGGTTGGGACAATACGCCGAGATTCGAACAACCGCTTCGCAAGTGGTTATGCCTTGAAAATACGCCCGAAAATATTCAAAAGGGCTTTGAGCTTGCAAAGGAATACATAGACTCTCACGATAATGTAAAAGCTCCGCTTATCGTAGTAAACAGCTGGAACGAATGGACCGAAGGCAGTTACCTTCAGCCGGACGATTTGAACGGATACGGATATCTCGAAGCGGTCAAAAAAGTATTTAAAGACAACAAATAATGTAATTTTGAAAAGCTCCTTACAGGCTCTGTCCGTAAGGAGTTTTTTAAGCCGAATAAGGTCTTTGCCGTACATAATATTTTCCGTTTGATATTGAAATACGGTGAGAAATATGATATAATGCAGGTACCGAAATATGATTTCAAGGAGAAAATAAGATATGAAAATAGGTATATCGGCAGATCCTTACAACAGCAGATACGCGGATAACGGAAGAATGATGTTTTCAAAGCTCGCAGGCTACGGCTTTTCGGCAGTCGATTACGGTATGGCAAACACAGATTCAAAGCTATACATGATGAGCGAAGCGGAGCAGGAAAAGCTTATGCTTAGTGAAAGAGCGGCGGCAGAAGCCGCAGGCATGGAGATATCGCAGGTCCACGGACCCTGGCGTTATCCGCCGCGCGATTTTACTCCCGAGGACCGTCGCGAGCGTATGGAGAAAATGAAGAGATCCATTTTCCTTACCCGTCTTATCGGTTGCAAATATTGGGTAGTACACCCGATCATGCCATACGGAACGGAGGATCTTAAGAGCGGTAAAGCTAAAGAGACTTGGGATCTCAACCTTGAATTTATGACCGAGCTTCTCGAATACGCAAAAACGCAGGACGTTACGATATGTCTTGAAAACATGCCAATGCTTGATTTTTCCATATCGACTCCGTCTCGTATCTCCGAATTCGTAAAAATGATGAACGACGATAATTTCAAGATCTGTCTTGACACTGGTCACGTAGCGGTATTTTCCGATCTTTCGGTCGGAAACGTCGTTCGAACGCTCGGAAAGGATATAAAAGTACTGCATATCCACGATAATAACGGCGACAGAGACGCTCACCTTTGGCCCAAAAGCGGTATCATCGATTGGACGGACGCGGCAAATGCACTTGACGAGATAGGATTTAACGGAGTATTCTCGCTTGAGACCGCTCCTTCAAACGATCTTGACGACGAGCGTTTCGAAAGCGAGACGTTAAAGCTCCTTGATATCGCAAAAAAGATAACCGAAAACTCTCGTCACGACTCGTAATATCGTTAGATTTCAAAAAAGCAAAGGAGACGTATATGGATCTGTTCGACCGTGAATTTAAAAGAAGATTTTCCTTGTCCGTATATAAAAATTTGAAAGTACGCTTGGGAGAGATGACCTTTTTCAAGGATTTCGTAAACGATACGCGCGGAGATCTCTACCCACTTATCAAGAAAAGCGACGATCTTGAGGAATATGTGCGCGATAACGAATACACCGTAAAAAAAGGAAGCGCGGAGCGTATATTCTGTCAATTCTTCCCCTACGCAACGTATGAAATGACCTTTCGTCCGCTTAGCGGAAAAGCAGGGTTATGCTTTAATCTTCCCGATACGGCAGCCGAGATCTCGGTTTACGAAAATGCGATACGCTACACGTGCGGAGAGCGTACCGAAAAACGCGATATGCCGAGGCTCTCGGAAGGTAAAAGCACCCTTATCGTCAGCTGCCGTCCGGGCGCTTTCGATATCTATTTCAAAAATAACGGAAAACCGGAATATCTTTACACGTTTTACGAGGAAGGATTTCGAAATTCAAACCTGTGTTCCGTATTTTCAAACTCTTACGTCGCGTTGACCTTAGGCGATAACGCTTCGGTGACCGAGGTGCTTTCGTACATAGACAGCGGTATATCGCTTGCCGATATACGCCCGATAAAATACGAGAACGGAGAACCTATGACCGAACAAGGGCGCGTTTATTTTACCGCCTCGGTAAGATTACAAGAAGGCTCTTTTCAAGGCATATTCTCCTGGATTCCCGGAACCGCAGAACTTCAGATGACGGGCGCGCTCTTCTATGACTCGGGAGACGGAAGGTGGCGCGGCTATCTCGCACCCGTAATACTTTACAACAGAACGGAAAAGAAGTGGTACGTATGGGTCAGCTCCTTTGAACACGAGCATATACTCGCACACGCCGCTTTCGACGGCGACCCGAGATTCGGCGTAAACGTCGTCGATGTAACTATCATGGATAAAGCGCCGGTGGCTTCTGACATATCGGTGTTTGCCGGTTTTAAAGGCGACGAGGACCCGGATCTTATATACGATGAGGGAAACGGCCGCTGGCTGCTTTCCGTGTGCAGGATAGACCCGAAAATAAGGCAGTACGTTTACGTATTCTTTGAATCAAAGCACCCGTTTGAAGGATACAAATGCATAGGCAAAGGAAGGGACGGAGCCGAGACCGGAGGCTCGTTCGTTAAGATCGGCAAGGATCTGTTCTTTGTTTGCGGAAACGATTTCAACGCAAGATCCGAATACCGCATATACGGTAAGAACGGTATGAGAAAAGCGAATTTCAACTATCCCGACGGCGGATTTCGCGGTTGGGGAACGGTCGTACCCGTAAAGCTCGGAAGCAGAACGAGATATTTCTGGCTCACATTCGACAGACATAACGGAAGCGAATACAATTGGAGCTACGGAAACCTGTACTGCTTTGAAGCCGACTGATTTTATCCGTCTCGATTTTCTTTACGATTGAACATTTCGCATATGATCGTGCTATAATGATATCGTCGGTTCAAGCGTTTAAACGAAGACGAGGAATTAAAAATGGATATGCATAAAGAGATATCGTTACTTGCGGACGGATTTTCGTCCTGCTCGGAAATGCTGACGGCTATCGGAGACGAGACAAGGCTCCATTTGATACTCGAAATGATGAAAATGGGAAAATGCGAGGGCGTCAGAGTATACGAGATAACGGAAAAGACCAATCTTTCACGGCCCGCCGTCTCTCATCATCTTCAGATCCTGAAAAACGCCGGAATCGTAAAAGTACGTAAAGAGGGAACCAAAAACTATTACTACTTCGATCCGGAAATGGAGCCGTTCGAAAAGCTGATCTCGACTCTTCAGCTCGCGGTCCGCTTGTCAAAAGCTCTTCCGGACAGAAGCGGCGAAATGTGATAAGGGAGGAAAACGAAAATGGAAATGCTTGATTTAATGAAGCAACGTCACAGCGTTCGTCAGTACGACGAAAAGCCTATCGAAAAGGAAAAGCGCGATATTTTGGACGCGCTCGTTTCCGAAGCAAACAAGGAAGTCGATCTGCACATTCAGATCATTTACGACGAGCCGAGGTGCTTTGATTCGCTTATGGCGCACTACGGAAAATTCTCCGGAGTCAAAAACTACATAGCGCTCGTCGGCAAAAAATCGGCGCGTCCCGAAAGAGCGCTCGGATATTACGGCGAAAAGCTGGTCTTAAAAGCGCAAGAGCTCGGACTTGACACCTGCTGGGTAGCGATGACTCACGGTAAGAGCGGAGCGAAAGTCGATAAAGGAGAAAAAGAGTACTGCCTGATATCGCTCGGATACGGCAAGGTCTCGGGATCGGAGCACAAAAGTAAGCCCCTCTCCGCCGTCTGCAATCATTCCGAAACATCGCCTGATTGGTTCATAAAGGGCGCGGAAGCCGCGCTTCTCGCACCGACCGCGATGAATCAGCAAAAATTCTTTTTCGAACTCGCCTCCGACGGAAAGGTAAGAGCAAAACACGGAAAAGGATTTTACACCAAATTAGACCTCGGTATCGCCGTATACCATTTCGAAGCGGTCTCGCAAAGAAAGGTCGAAGAATAAAAATAACGAAAAAAGATCTCGGTATCGACGGATATCGTGATCTTTTTTTGTTGACAGAAATAAATGTATATGTTATACTGTATCGGTAAAGAATACGTTTTAAAAAACATTTAAAAGGAGAACAATGTGGACCGCACCGAATATTTGATACTCGATAAAAACGAGCACGAAAAGAAATATCGCCGAGATATGGGAGAGATCTCTCCTTTTGACGCAGGTATACCGCTTCTCGATATTTCCGAGCCTAACATACAGGAGATATACTACTACCGCCAGCACACGTTTTGCAGACATATAAGAAGATCGCCAGAAGGGTATATAGTCACGGAATTCTATCCGAACGTACCGTGGGCGGGAAAATACAACACGATCTCCTGCCCGGCGGGTCATCATATGTACGAAGGACGGTGGCTCCACGACCGAAGGTATATCGACGATTACATGAGGTTTTGGTTCTCCGAGGGAGCCGAACCGCGCCGTTACAGCTTTTGGGCGGCGGACGCCGTGCTATCCGTTTGCAAGGTAACGGGAGATCTTACGACGGCAAAAGAGCTTTACGAGCCGCTTAAGCTTAATTACTCCGAGCTTGAAAAGAAGCACGGAACGGATAGCGGACTTTTCTACCAGATAGACGACCGCGACGGAATGGAATATTCAGCCGGCGGAAGCGGTTACCGTCCTACGATAAATTCGTACATGTTCGGCGACGCAAGAGCTCTTTCCGAGATAGCCGCGCTTCTCGGAAAAGATGACGAAGCGCGCTTATATGCCGAAAAAGCCGAAAACATACGCAAAAAGGTAAACGAATGTCTTTGGGACGATAACGCCGAATTTTACAAAACTCGCGCCGAAAACAAAAACTACGGACTTGCCGACGTAAGAGAGCTTATAGGCTATGTTCCGTGGTATTTCGATCTCCCCGACGACGATAAGTCCGTCGCATGGCGTTTCCTTAACGACGAAAAGCATTTCGGCGCTCCCTTCGGACCTACGACGGCAGAGCGTTGTTGCCCGGACTTCATGAAGGAGTACGACCACGAATGTCTGTGGAACGGTCCGTCATGGCCGTTTGCCACCTCGCAAACGCTCACCGCGCTTGCAAACCTTCTCGCAAATCATGAGCAAAGCATAATGACGCGCTCCGATTATTTCGCACTTCTCGCAAAGTATTCAATGGAACAGCACCTGACAGAAAACGGCGTCACGGTCCCGTTCATCGACGAGGACCTTGATCCGTTCACGGGAGAATGGATAGCGAGAAAGCTGCTTCGCGAAATGAAAAATCCGCCCGGAGGAGCGGACCGCGGAGAGCACTATAATCATTCCACGTTCTGCGACTTGGTAATAAGCGGTCTCGTCGGAATAAGACCGACCACGGACGATCTTCTTACGGTAAAGCCCATGTTCGCTCACGGCGATCTCGACTATCTCTGCGCGGACGGTATACTTTATCACGGCCGCACGATCTGCGTTATGTGGGACAAGAACGGAGAGCGCTACGGAAGGGGCGCTGGCTTTCGTATCTACGTTGACGGAAGCGAAATGTTCTCATCTCCCTTACCATGCGACATATCCGTCAAGCTTTAAAATAACTATCTGTGATAATATATGATAACGGAGAATATCATGAACGAAAAAGAAAAAAGAGCCGCCGGTCTGCTTTACAACGCAAATTACGATCGCGACCTTTTGGCGGAGATCGCTTACTGCAACGACCTTTGTCATGAATTTAATAAGCTGCGCCCGTCCGCAAGGACCGCGCAGACCGAGGTGCTTAAGAAGATATTCGGAAAAATGGGCAAGGAAGTATACGTAAACACGCCGTTCTGGTGCGATTACGGATACAATACGACAGTCGGAGATTACTTTTTCGCAAATCATAACTGTCAGATACTCGACGGCGGAAGGGTAACCTTCGGAGATCACGTATTCATAGCTCCGAACTGCCTGTTCACCACCGCAGAGCACGCATTAGACAAGGATCAGCGTAACGAGGGCTTGGAGGTCGCTCTGCCGATAACAGTCGGAAACAACGTTTGGATAGGCGCAGGCTGCATAATTCTCGGCGGCGTAACGATAGGCGACAACACCGTCATAGGCGCGGGAAGCGTAGTAACGAAGGATATCCCGTCGAATGTCGTTGCCGTCGGTTCTCCTTGCAGGGTCCTCAGAAAAATAACCGAAGAAGATAAAAACAAATACAAAAGATAAAAAAAGAGGTCATTTAGACCTCTCTTTTTATCTCCGAATATACCGTTTCCGCTATCTCGAATATGCGTTTTCTCTCCTTTTCCGAGCATGTACGCAACTTCTTTTTGCTCGGTATACCCCATACGTTAAAGAACCTCGGACCTATCCATTCGTTCGTCCCGCAGCTCTCGAAAACGCCTTTCAGCACCGAAAGAGCTGCCTTTTTCGGCTTCATGAATATCACCTTCATGGGATTTTTTATGATAGCGAATATGATTTTCGGGTAATGCGCGGTTATGTTTGTAAAAGTTATTCCCGGGTGCGTTACAGCGAGAGAGACCGCGTCCTCGTCTTTGAAAAGCTCGTAGAGCGAAAACATAAGATAACGTTTTGAATTTCCGTAGACCTTCGACGCGCGCTTACGCGTGGAAAAGTCGATATCCGACTCGTCGTATTTCGAATAATCATGAGCTATGCTTCCGACCGCCACCGCTCTGCCGTTTCTTTTGCGTAATGTCGGCAAAAGCTCTTTTATTATGTAATAAGGCGACGCGAAATTGATCTGAAAAACGTTATCAAGACCGCTTTGACATTTATGTCTCGGTATACTGTAAGCGCCGGCGTTGTGGATAAAAACATCGGGCTCTTCCCTTTTTAAGTACTCTACGGCGTTTTTTACCGATACCATATCCTCAAGCTCGGTATTAAGACATACGATATCCGTTCCCGGAAACGACGCTTTAAGCTCGTCTCGAAATTTTTCCGAGCGAACGGCGTTTCTGTCCATAAGTATGAGCGACGCTCCGAGACCGGCAAGATACCTGCATAGCTCCCTGCCTATACCGCCGGTCGTTCCGGTCACGGCTATTTTTTTGCCCTCAAGCGATCCGGTATTATCCGCTATCCATTTTTCGATATTCATTTTTTTGCCCCTTTCGGCAGATGTCATCATGCTTTTTACCCATTATAGCACACAAAAAACCATATATCAACCCAAACGAATAAAATTTCGGAACGCAAATTAACATATTTGTATTGACTTTCAAGCGTTAAGGTGCTATAATTATTGTAAATCATATATTTTGTGGAGGTTCATCACAATGGAACACATCAGAACTCTTGAAACCAGAAATCTGTGTGACAGCGCAAAGAACGGCGGATGCGGCGAATGCCAGACTTCCTGCCAGTCTGCCTGCAAGACCAGCTGCGGTATTGCTAACCAGCAGTGCGAGAAAGCGGACGTCAAGGAAAGCAAGTAATCACAGAAAACGAAATGCCGCCTTGAAGGGCGGCATTTTTATCTGTATTTCGGATAGGAATTTCCGACAAAATAATTTGTACTGCCGTTCTTAAACGGCGGAATGGGAGATCGTTATGATACATCAGTACAAGCTCGGCGGCTACAACATAGTGCTCGACGTATGCTCCGGCTCCGTCCACGCGGTGGACGAGGTGGCGTATGACATAATCGGCATGTTCGAACAAAAGGATAAAAACGAGGTCATAAAGCTGATCTCGGAAAAATATGCGGCAAGAGACGATATATCCGAAAAAGATATAGAAGAATGTTACGCTCAGGTAGAAGAGCTTAGGGATAACGGAAAGTTGTTTACGCCCGACACCTTCAAGCCCATGGCGGGAAAATTGAAGGAAAAGACCGCAGGAGTTGTAAAAGCGCTCTGTATACATATCGCGCACACCTGCAATCTTAACTGCTCTTACTGCTTTGCAAGCCAGGGAAAATATCACGGTGAACGCGCGATAATGAGCTTTGAGGTCGGTAAACGCGCCCTTGACTTCCTTATCGAAAAATCCGGCACGAGGAAAAACCTTGAGGTCGACTTTTTCGGCGGAGAGCCGCTGATGAATTTCGATGTCGTAAAGCAGATGGTGGAATATGCGAGAAGTATTGAAAAGGAACACGGAAAGAACTTCCGCTTCACGCTCACCACAAACGGCATGCTGATAGACGACGACGTCATAGATTTCGCAAACAAAGAGATGAGCAACGTCGTACTCAGTCTCGACGGAAGAAAAGAGGTCCACGACCGTTACCGCGTCGACTATGCAGGCAGGGGAAGCTGGGAACAGATAGTACCTAAATTTCAAAAATTAGTCAATGCAAGAAACGGAAAGAACTACTATATGCGCGGAACCTTCACGCGTGCAAATCCCGATTTTCGTGAGGATATAAAGCAGATGCTCGATCTCGGCTTCAACGAACTGAGCATGGAGCCCGTCGTATGCGCGGCGGGAGATCCTTCCGCGCTCACGGAAGACGATCTTCCGATAGTGCTCGATCAATATGAAAAGCTCGCCTCCCTCATGATAGAGCGCGAGCGCGAAGGCCGTCCGTTCACCTTCTATCACTACATGATAGATCTGACGGGAGGTCCCTGCATATACAAGCGTATCTCGGGCTGCGGCTCGGGAACCGAATACATGGCGGTAACGCCTTGGGGCGATCTTTATCCGTGTCATCAGTTCGTAGGAGAAGAAAAGTTCAAGCTCGGAAATATTTGGGACGGAGTCACCAATACCGAAACTCAAAACGAATTTGCCTCCTGTAACGTTTACGCACACCCCGAATGCCACGACTGCTGGGCGAGGCTCTACTGCTCCGGCGGCTGCGCGGCGAACGCCTATCATTCGACAGGCTCGGTTACCGGCGTCTACAAATACGGTTGCGAGTTGTTCCGTAAAAGAATGGAATGTGCGATCATGGTCGCCATAGCTCGCGCATTCGGAGACACAAGACCGCAATGAAAACGCCTATATGCGACTTCGCTGAAAAATTCGCCGAGAGCGAGCCTATAAGACTGCACATGCCCGGACACAAGGGTCACTCGCTTCTCGGAAACGAACGCTTAGATATTACCGAGATAGACGGCGCGGACGAGCTTTATGAGGCGACCGGAATAATACGCGAAAGCGAAAGGAACGCAAGCGAGCTTTTCGGATCCGACACGTTCTATTCGTGCGAGGGCTCGTCGCTTTGTATACGCGCTATGCTATACCTTACGCTCATGTACGCCAAAGCGAACGGAAAAGCCCCGATTATCGCGGCGGGCAGGAACGCTCACAAAAGCTTTTTGAGCGGAGCGGCTCTGCTCGGAGCGGAGATCGAATGGATATACCCGGAAAATTCGGATACTTATATATCATGCGACATCTCGGAAAGCAAGCTCGACGAATTTCTCAGCACCTCAAACGCCGCGGCGGTATACGTGACAAGTCCCGACTACATAGGAAATATATCGGATATATCCGCTCTTTCCGAGGTCTGCCGCAAGCACGGCGTCTTGCTTTTGGTCGATAACGCTCACGGCGCATATCTTAAATTTCTTGATCCGTCAAAACACCCGACGGATCTGGGAGCCGATATCTGTTGCGATTCGGCTCACAAAACGCTTCCCGTTTTGACGGGAGGCGCGTATCTCCACATTTCAAAGAACGCTCCACGCTTCTTTTCCGAAAACGCAAAAAAAGCTCTCGCTCTTTTCGGCTCTACAAGCCCTTCGTATCTTATCCTGCAGTCGCTGGACACCGTAAACCGCTATATTTCCGACGGTTACGCCGAAAGACTTGCAAGAACCGTAACCTATGTGCAAGATCTTAAATTTCTGCTTTCGGAAAAGGGGTACACGGTCCTCGGAAACGAACCGCTGAAGATCACGTTGGACGCAAAAAGCTACGGATATACCGGAAAAGAGCTTTACGACATACTGCTCGGTGAAAACATCGTATGCGAATTTTCCGATCCCGACATATTGGTCATGATGCTCACGCCCGAGATCGGAAAAGACGAACTGAAAAAGCTGACTAATGTACTGCTCTCAGTACCGAAAAGGAACAAAACGTATAAAAGACCTCCGAGGCTCGAAGCGCCCGAAAAGGTGCTCTCGGTACGTGACGCTATGCTTTCTCAAAGCGAGACCGTATCGGTAAACGAAAGCGTCGGACGCGTGCTCGCTTCATTTTCGGTCAGTTGTCCGCCGGCGATACCCATAGCGGTAAGCGGCGAACGCATAAGCGAAAACGCGTGTGCGCTCTTTAAATATTACGGGATATCCTCCTGCGATGTAATAAAATAAGCTCTGTTACATACATAACAGAGCTTGTTTTTTACCTTTTTATCAACCCGATAACGGAATTTATAAGTATCCATACGATATTTGCAAGATACGCTGGTACCCATGCCAAAACGAACATCGGTATCGTGATCACAATAATCGTCAGCGCACATGCGAGCGGCATAGTCAGCCATGCTACGAAGGTCAGTATCCTCTTCGGGATCGGATCATACGCGGAGCTTTGCTTTGCGTTCGACGTGACATCTAAACTGTTGCTCCAAGCGTCGCGTATCATATCTTTTGCGGAAGAGAAATATCCCGCGGGTATCCTGCCTATATCGGCAAGCTCCGCCCAACCGCCGAATACGAACGAACCGAATACCGAATTATCGGCAAACGCCGTGAAGTATTCCTTTACGGATATAAATATATCGAACACGAGCATAAAGACCAAGCTCAGAGCCGCAAGCGCCAAGATCAGCGCAAATATCGCCATGGCGGCGCCGAATATAAGGCACGCAAACATCGCAAGCACTCCGACGACCACGACAAGTCCGCAAACGATAACGGCACTGCCCGTAGCTATATGGAGCCACTTACGGAAGGATATCACCTTGTAAGCGCTCGATCTTGTAAATGCGTCACGCGCAAAATCTATCTCGCTCTTAACGGTATATACCACGAGTTGTTTTATAAAATACAACGCGCGAAGCACCGTGGAAGAAAACAGGTTTCCGCCGGTATACATGCAGCTCGTATCGCTTACCGCCTGCGGTATCGACTTTATAAGCGCGAATACCGACACCAAAACGCCAAATGCCGCGCCGAGTATGACAAATCCGAGAAGTATGTACGCGCCTATGTATATGACCGCAAGCACGATCGCCGCCAAAACGGCGAGAAGCGCGACGATCCAACCGAAGCACCCGGCACATCCGTACGGATCGTCCGGGTCATAATAATAACGTCGTCTTAAAAACATAATCCGATTTTTCCTTTACAGAAGATCATTTATTTAACTGCGTCTATCCTTACGGTATTCCCCGACATCTGAATTTGAAAACGCGAGCTTATATTAAGTTCGCTCATCTGCTTCTTCAGAATATCTCCGACCATAGACAAAAGCTTCTGCCGATCGTACTGAGGTATATCAAGCCCGAATTCCATGGAAAGCTCTCCCTTTTCAAGAGACTCGCTTATATGCTTTTTTACGTCGCAAAGCCGTGTAAAGCATTTTCCTCCGCCCGAGCCTCCGCACGGACGTCCGTTTGCCACGGCGTTCCCTCTCGGCATTTCGGAAGGCTTCATATCGTAAGCGCAGCTCGGCAGACCCATCTTATTCCACGTATAACCGTTATCGGAGAGCGTTTTCTCCGAGCAGTTTATGCGGTGGTAGTAAAACGGTTCTCTTTTTCCCGTGTTCGCTCCCAGCATCATAGTAATGTCTGCGTAGTAATACCTTCCGTCTATACGCACCATATTCCACGAATGAGGCTCTCGTCTGCCCGATTTCGGATCGAACACCTCGCCTTCGACAACTATACACCAAACGCCGAGAATATCCATGGTATACTTGAACGCTCTCGATATACCGCTGCATTGAGCCGACTTAAAATAAAGCGCCGCGGCGGCATTCTGGTTCGTGCGGTTATTTATCGCGTAGTTTACCTCTCTCACCAGCATATCCATCGTTTTGAATTCTTTTTCGATATCTGTCGCGGGACTTTCCTTAACGACATTCTTTGAATACTCGCGAAGATAAGCTTTTATCTTCGCGAGCGTTATCCTATCGTATATGTACGAGAGCTTCAGTACGACTCTTAACAGTTGTACCGACACTCCGAACGTCGAGCCGAGATCGAATATCTCCGGGTGATCGTTACTAAAGCAGGCAAACACCTTTTTTATCATCTCGGGATCGGGTATAGCACGCACACTTGCGGTCGGCTTACCGTCGGAAGCGGCAAGTCTAAGAGCGTCGTACACGCCCTTTTCCGCCGGAGTGAGCGTCTCTCTCCAGAATTCCGTCATATCCGATCCTTTCTAACATAGTTTAATACGCATGGTTTTGCCTTAACGGTCGAATACCTCGTCCTTCAAACTGCGTATGTAGTTGATAAGCGCGCATACCGCACCGTATATGATACCGGGCGTGATTATGACGACAAGCGCACCGATCCAATACTTTATTATAAACTGATATATTGAGATGAAGAATCCGCTCACAACGAACCATAAGACCTTAAGGACTATGATGACAAATGCCACTATAACGTAGATAAGAAATCCAATCACGAATGTTATGGCGGCGACCGCAAGAGCGGAAAGAAGCGCGGCGACTATCACGTGCTCGATAAAGCCGTCGAACGTATCCATAGTCGAAAAGAAAGCCGCGATCAGACCTATTATGAACAGTATCACCGCTATCGTCCAATATGCGCTTGAGCCCAAGAACTTACCGTAATAGTTGGATACGAAATGCCAGTCCTGATCCGCTATACAGTTTACAAGACCGACGCAAAGACACGCCAAAACATATATACCCAGCATAGCCGTTATATTTGAGACTACCGAGATATAGAAATTATCCGTTTCGAAGCTATAACTCTTACCGGCTATCTTCCTTATAAGAAAGACCGCAAACTCAACTAATGTAGCTGCCAAAAACGCGATCACAACCCAAAAAAGATTTGCGTCTACAAAATCGACAACGCTCTGAAAATATTTCATACCTGTATCAATCCTTTCCGATGTCAATGATTTCTCCACATGGAGGAGAAATCAAGCGACTTGTTCATTTTGTCTATCATCCAGAGCATAGGCTTCTCAACGTCCTTAGGCTCAAACGCCGCGCCCGTCTCGTTATGACCGAGCGCCGTGCAGGAGAAGAACTGAACGGTCTTGAATTTACCTTTTACGGTATTTAAGAAGCTGCTTTCGCCGTTATCGATAAGGAACTTTTCGCATACCGCGTTGTAAGCCGCACATTCGTCAGCCTTACGATTTCTTGACATATAGTCTGAGACCGCAGTGCGTCCTATCGCCGCATCAAGACCGGGAATATCGTTTTTAGTAAACACTATTACGACCGAACTGTTGATAGATTCCGTAGCCTTCTTGTGGTAAAGGCTCTCCATTGTGTTTATAAGACCTGTCAGAACGTCGCTCATCGGCTGAGCGCTTCCGTTGAACTTCGCGAATTCGTCGTCTCCCACGGTCTTTCTCAGCTCTTGACTGAACTCGGTTATCGAAAGCGGATCGACCACAAGGACTATACCGTCCGCAAAGCGGTAGCCCTGCTGACTTGATATGGCGTCCTGGTTTGTAAATACCTCTCCCGCGATATCGCAGATAGAGATAAGGTTATCGACCTTAGCCTTATGGGGCTTAAGATAGAAGTTATAATACTTGAACTGCATATCGCCCGTTTTCTGAGGGCAATGACCCGCCTTCATACGCTTCATGTTATCGTTGTACGCGTCGCCCTGAACGAGCTGATACTTGTATTCGAGACCGAGCGCGGGCGCCGTCTTCTCTATCTGCTCTATCGCCATGCTTACAAAGCAGGTCTTACCGGAGCTTGCGCCTCCGACGACGGGGATAAGAAGATTCGTATGTACGCCCTTAAGAGCCTCGCAGTAACAATGAGGGCAGAGAGAATCGAGATGTTGTCTGCCGTTTAAGAAGGTAGTCGGAAGCTTGGTTCCGCAGATACATTCTCTTTTGAATATACCGTAATGGCTCGGTACGAGCTTACGGTGCTGACTTTTACATGTCGGGCAAAGATATATCGGATGCGTAAACTTTCTTTCACAACCCGGATTATAACAGTTGTTACCGATCCGTTTGAACGCGCAGTATATCGCGTCTACGAGCTTAAGAAGCATAAATCCGATATATACGCAGAGCATCAAAACGAAGAGTATGACTATATGCAGAGCGGAGAATATCGCCGTAAACAAGGTTCCGAATATCGCAACGCTTGCGAGGATTATAGCCTTGAATATGGTAAGACACACCGCCGAATATACGTTCCTGTCCTCCCAGCTCTCGGCTACACCGTGAGCGGAATCCTTTATCTTGTCGATATTATTCGACCATGCCGTTGTTATCGTATGCCAAAGATCACTGTAACTCCTACCGAAGAAATAACCTGTTTCGGCAGGCTCTTTATACTTTGCCATTACTTGTTGTCCCCCTTGTTCTTTCCGCCTCCGAAGAGCTTACCCCAGAAGCCGGTATGATTTTTTTCGTAATTATTTATATAACGTCCGAGAGCGTCCTTGTCTTTTATTCCGACGTCTCCGCTCTTCAGAAGAATATCGAAAAGCTCGCGTCTCTTCGACTTTCCTATCGCGTCGAGATACGCTTCGATCACCTGCTCGCTCACGTTTTTAAATTCTCCCTTGGGATTAAGCACGTAATTGAAGATATAGCCGATATACTTTCTGTTGTTCTTAAGCGACTTTATATACTCGCTTACGAAATTACTGCTTACGGAGAATGGTCTTATGAGCGGCTCGTAGATAGGCTCAAACGGACCGTTCGTTCCGCTTTCGAACGCCGTATATACCGTATTAAGAGCATTATCGAGACTCATCGACACGAACTCGCACGCCGTTTTGTCATCGACCGTCTTCATAAGGTTCTCTATCACGCCCTGACGCACAAGTCCGGCTATAACTCCGAAGCTGTTCCTGTCGCCCTTTGCGGTACAGGCAAGATAACCGTTTATTATATAAAACTCCGCCTTCGGGTCTATCTGTACGCCGAGCTTCTTTGAAACGTCGTGCACGCGTATCATTTCTTTTACGTCGACGGCTCCGCTCTTGGTTATACTTTCAAGCGTCTGCTCGGCGAATATTCCGTTACATATCACAGAAAAGAGCTTTACGTCCTTACAGTCGTCGGAAGCTTCGAATATCTTTTTGAAGAAGAACATAGCCTCTTTTATACGGCTCTTCGCGTTCTTTTCCTTCAGATAGGTATCGACCTTGTTTACGAATATCATGGCGGTCCTTGCCGCATAGTCGGGATTGTTATACTCCGCACAGACGAATTTGCGGTATCCGTCCATTATCTGATCCGCGTTCTTCGGAGCCTCCGCCTCATATCTGCATATGAACGTGCAATCGACGAAATCCTTTATCTCCGCGCTCCTTGCCGAGAAGGCTCTCAGTTTACCGACCGCCTCCGGGTGACGCTCTTCAAGCTCCATATATCCCTTTACGCACTTAAGGTAGATATCGGGATATATCGTTACGACCTTGGTAAGCACGGTCCAGAACGCTCCGACATTCGTTATACGGCGTTCAAGGTAAGAAAACAGATACTTAACGTCGTTACGGAAATACTCCATGTCTCCCGATATGACGCTTACAAAGACGTTCGCCGAAAGCTCGGGCGATAAGGAATCCGCTTTTTTCAAAACGATCTCCGCGCGCGCTTCGTCGTGTGATTTTACAAATTCTCCGTATATTCCGAGAATATACGAAAGCAGTTGCTTTTGCTGATCCTTCTCGGATACCGCGTACATATCGAGTATCACGAGAGCCGCGAAAAGTCCGGTCTCGCGGGAATCGAAGGAAAGTATCTTACGAAGGAATGCTTCGCCGGAAAGCATGGTAATGGCTTCCTGCCAATTGCAGGGACAGTTGTTTTTAAAGCTTTCGTAAAGGTCATTTCCGGCGTTCTTTAAGAGCTTTTCCGTATACGCCGCCATGAGCTTTTTACGCGACGCGGCGGAAAACTTCGGGTAAAGATAACGGTAGATACCGTAGAGCTTATTCGAAGCGTTGATCTCGGCAGAGCCGATAACATGATCGAGCGCGCTCTCGGCGATAGCCTGAGTATCCTCATTACGGTTATCGCAGACCTTCTTAAGTATGTCGGCAAATTCATCTGCGCCCGAGATGATACTGTAATCTCCGTGTATCGCTCCGAGCAGCTTAGCCGCAAGGTCGCAATCATTTACAGAGTAGCGCTCCATGACCGAAGCCGTCTCGTTTACCGTAAGTATAGTATCGTAATAATCGGAAAGGAGCTTTTCGGGCATAAGCTCGGCATAGACGCCGACGTCCGACCTTTCGGTGTCCTTTTCGGCATTTATCGACATTATCTCGTCGGTATATGCGGACTGAGCGTAAAATCCGGCGTTATTGCCCGGATACATGCAAGAAAGCGTAATACTGTCGGCGCTTGATATTACATAAGTGCTGAAGCTGAAATCCGCGATACGCGTGCGCGGAAGCATGAGCGATACCGCACCCACCCAATATTTGGTATTTTCGGAAGCCTCGGTAAAATATATATGCAGCTTCTTACTTCCCGAATCGAGCACTCCGCGAAGTATCTTCTTAAGCACGTTCTTCTTTTCCGGAGTATCGAAAAAGGCTTTTATCTCCTTCTCGCTTATCGCGACTCCCGAATCGGTTATCTCAACCCTCGGAAGCGGAGGCGGATCGGACGGAGCGTTAAGCTCAGCCTCGGTAAGAGACGTTTTGAATATACCGCTTCCTATGAAGTTAGCGGGTATTATCCCCTCTATATCGCTCGTGACATAAGCATGATATATATAATTTCCCCAGCGTCCCGTATAATCCTGTCCGACGTAAGACGCCTGAGCTATACAGTATCTGCCGCTTGACAGGCGGAAAAACGCCGCGTTTTTCGGAAAAAGACGCTCTATCTCTTCTTTTGTGGGCGTAAACGGAAGCGGAGAGGGAGCCTCGTAACGCATAACCTTGTGTATCTCGTCCGCTTCCGCCGTAGTGATATCTGCGGACTTGGAATATACCATATATCCCTTTTTCGGAGAATCTCCGTTCTTCCAGGAGGTATATATGAGCTGACTTGCTATCATGGTATTTCTCCTTTCCTGCGGTAAAAGATCCGCTTATATGGTCTTTATATACTTCTTCATAGAGAGGAGCCAAAGCAAGGGGTCGAGAACTCTGACGGGCTGAGGCTCTCCCATGAGCTTAGAACCTCCGACCGGGTTTTCGCCCAAAGCGGAGACGCCGAAGAACGCGTGCTTCGAAAATTCCTTAAGAAGCTGCATGACCTCGTCTACCATGAAGTTTTCAAGCAGAGCGGATATCTCTATATTGGTGTTTTCGAAATCGGATCTGACAAATGCGCCCTTCGCTATATGCTCCGATTGAGCTCTGAGACAACTGTCCTCGGGAAGCACGTCGTAGCGCGCGAGAACGTCCATCTTTGTAAAGGCGAGCGCTATCGGTATATCTATGCAGCCCTTTATCTTTTTTCTGTCCTTTATTATGTTTATAACGCGGCGAAGTATATCGGTAACGTCGCTGTTCTGCTCTGGAAGATCGACCTTGCCCTTAAGACGGTCTCTTATCATGGGAAGCTGGAGCGGATCAAGAAGAACTATTATGCCGCTGGCGTTTGCGATATACTGGTTATTACAGAGCATGCTCGTTTCGGTATCCAAATTTTCTCCCGCGGTATCGTAAAGCGAAAGGGTTACCGAATTTTTGATCCTGTAAGACTTGGACTTCGTATCGAAAAAGTCTATCGAATATATCAAGGGAGCGGATTCGACGTTTGCGTCGGTACCCTTTACGGTAGTCGCGTTCTCGTAAAGCGGCTTGTAATAAGTCTGCTGATATGCGTCGCTCGTCTGCTGATTACAGAATATGAGCGAGCAATCAAGGTTCCTTGACATCTTCTTTTTTATCTCGTTTATAAGGACCGCTATATAGTTTGATTTTCCCGCCTGCTTTGCGCCTATAAGAGCGACGGAAAAATTATTTCCGCAAGCGCGCTCCGGTATCTCCCACATCTTTCCGCCGTTGCGCTTGGAGGGACAAAAGCGTGAGAGCTTGGCGTTATCGCACTTCATACATTTTCCTATGTACTTATACGGAATAGTGCCGTCGGGATTTTTCTGAAAATCGAACTTACATACCTTTTTAAAGCCGCTCGGGTCGTTCTTTTTGCCGTCTATGTTATACGAGCATGTATATATACAGTCCTTTTTACTGTGTCTTTCATAGCAGTACGGACATATGAACTTATCGGAATCGAACATCGTATTGAGTACCTTTCTTTTATCGCTTTACTTTAGATCAGAGCTTCATTACGGGCTTGAGCATAAGGTGACCGACGGAAGGAGAGTTAAAGAACAGGCTGAGCTTATCCTTCGTGCTTGCCGCCGCGTCCACCGTAATCGTCGCCGTATAGAAATAACCGGTTTTAAAGAGCTTCTTTTTCATCTCTCCGCCCTTTACGGTTCCCACTGTGATACCTCCGTTCTTATTAAGAGGCTTCGGATAACCGGCTACTATGTCTATATCCGGAAGAGTCATCATTCTGTCCGCCATGAACGTAAGCTTTACCTTGTAAGGCGCTCTGACGGAAAGCTCGTAATCCATCTGATATTTTACTATCTCTTTTTCTCTGTTGTCTATCACCGTCGGAAGCGGCGTAGGTCTTGAATATGTGGTCTTTCCGGCTTCCGAAAATTCCGCGAACAGAGTAACGTAGTACACTCCGGGCTTAAGATTCATATAGAAGCCCTTGTCGTTTACGAACGTATCGTATGTACAGACTCTGCGTTCGCCCTCCGCCTTTTCGGAATCGACGAACTTCTCCGTGTTTATGATAGCTATTATATTACGGACGTTCTGGGCTACCGCGCCCTCTATGAGTATGCTTCCGCCCTTGTTTACCACGTTTATTCCGTCTATACCGCTTATCGTATTTACCGGAAGCGGAGGACAAAGCACGGCAAGCTGCTCGTTTGCGACTACGGGATAGAGCCACAGTATCTTTTTGTCGGGAGCGCTGAAATAGAATTTATTGCTCGCCATTACCGTGGCGTCAAGCTCGCTTAATTCTTTATACTTCTTCTGGAACGTCGCCTTATCCTCGGCAACGCCGAAGGCGTATTCGTAACGTCTTTGAGCCATGTAGAGCTTTACCGCGCCGTTTATCGGCTCGTCGCAGATAAAATTAAAATCGGTATGCGCTCCCGCCGATTCGAGGCGAGCGTTGGTAACGGGCTTCGGGATACTGAACTTCTTATACGAAGCCTTTATGCCCGCGGAATAGTGATCCTTACCGAGATAGCTATACTTACATACTATAAGGTAACTGTTCTTATCCTCTTTCAGATTACCGTCAACAAATGAATTAAGTCCGTCCGTCGGGATCTTCTGTCCGTCGCTCATCGACGTAGGAGGTGTGACGCCCGCCTTACGGTAGACCTCAACGCTCTTTACGTTATCCGGAACGCTCCATGTCGCTTTTATCGAATCGTCCGTTTTTTCCTGATGAAGATTTGTAACGTCAAGGAACATGACTACGGGATCGGGCGCGACCACAAAGCGCGAGCGTACTCCTCCGCGTTCCGCAAACACGCCGTAGAAATACGCGGTAGCGGAAACGACTCCGGAATCCTCAAAGAAATTTATCGTGAGTCCGTCCTCAAGAACGTCTCCGTCCTCGTCGTTTGCGGGAGCCGAGCCGATCTTACGAACTATCGTATAGGTTACCGCGCTCTGATCTCCTTCAGTCTGCCAATCTATCTTTACCGTATTTCTGACCACTCTTGTCGTTATGGATTTGGGAGGCTTCGGGGGATAGTTCTTAAGCACCTGTACCGCCGCCGCATAATCCGAGCAGACGGCGAGAGCCTTTCCGCAAAACTCTATCGTAGCCGCTTCGTTATTTGTGCGTATGGCGTTATTTGCCGACGCAACGAACTGCTGCGCGCTCTTGAGCGCGGCGGATATCTTATCGTCAAATGTTTTCGTATCGTAAGTGGGAGCTTCGGTCTTAAGCTTTTTTACGAGATCCTCTGCCTTACAGAATTGCTTTTTCGCGAAAAGCACGTTTATTTCTTTTACGTACTTATCGTATATTGCGTCGCTTTCGGCTTTTTCCTTCTTTTTCTTCTCTATCGCCTTTTTAGCCTCGGCTATGCGCTTGCTTACAAACGCTTCCGGGAGCTTTTCGTATCCGGGAAAAACGTTTTCAAGCTTATTGAGCGCGGCAACGAGATCTGTCTCGGAGAACGTCGGGGCATGCAGCTTTGCGTTAAAATCCTTCTCGGCGTCGTTAAAATCCTTCTGGTGGTTCTTGGTGACGGAGCACTTCGCGCATGCTTGGTGCTTTGAAGTAAAGAGCGACACCTCTCCGCAGTTCCAGCACCTTATCTCAAGCGAGCGTCCGCAGTTAGGACAACTCTTTACTCCGGGATTTACGATGTACGACATTCCGCAGTCGTCGTAAGGACATACGGCGAACTTCAGCGCGCCGCCGTCCGTCTCTCTGATCATTCCGAAGAACTGAAGATAAGCGTCAAGCTCCTTTTCGGCGTCCGCTACGGAAAGCTTCGTAGACTGCTTCATTATGTCCATAAACTCTGTAAGGAGCTTATCGTTTATGTTCTTTATACCGCTGTTTTTGAACATTTGGAGCTTATCCCAGATCTGTTCTCTGCATTGGCAATATATATCGTATTCTTTTTTACTCTGAGCGCTCTTGAAAACGACCTTTACAAGTCCGCAAAGATTTATGACCGCGGTAGCCTGAGCGTTCTTTCCCTGCTTCTGAGCGGCGGAATAGAGCGCGTCCTGCTTATTTTTTATCTCGTCAAGCGTCGCCGCGGGTGTAAGCTCAAGAAAATCATACAGATCCTTTTTGTTTATAGTTCTGAGCTGGACCTCTATCTTGCCGAAATTATTGAACGGTATCTCTCTTTTTGCCGAAGAAGCCTCTTTATACGAAACGCCCTGCTTGAAAAGATGAGCGATCTTCGAATGAAGCTCTTTTTCGTCAACGTTGTTCTTTTCGGCTATCTGAGCAAGCTCGTAATCCCATATATATCCGCGTCCGCAGATAGACTCGGCAGCCGCCACGGCGATACCGAGATATATCTCCTTCGCTCTCTTAGCCTCCAGCTTACGGCCGCCGCTGTTCGGCGCATATCCGGACTGTCCCGTGCTCGCATCCGTTTTATAAACGGCGTCATTCAGCATTACCTGATCGATATCGTCCTTAAGCTCGACGAGACGGCTATTTATAACGCTCTGCTCTCTTGCGAATGTATTTCTTTTCTTCTTTATGGCTTCCTCGATCTTCGTCAGATCCGTTTCGTCAACGTTTATCTTGAACGCTATGAAATAGTTAAGATCCGGATTTTGAAGTTCAGCCGCGGTTCTTACTTTACTTGGTGCCGCCATTAGAGTTGCTCCTTTGTGTGTTTCTTGGTTTTACGATCGATCGACCGCCGCGTCAGCCGAGGCTGACTCTGCCGCTTCCCTCGGTTATCGCCTGAGCTATCGTGGAGAACGCGCCTTCAAGACTGTTAAGATCGGTCTTAAGAGCGGATTCGTCGGAAGAGGCGATCTTCCTTAAGAAGTCTCTGTCGGCTTCCGCAAAGCCGAGAGCGACTATATCTATGCCCTTATCCTTTATCTTTTGGGAGTTTGCTATCTCCTCGGACGCCTTGAACCATTGACCGTCGGTAAGCACGACAAGATAGTTCTTTTCGTCAAGCTTTCCGAACGCTTTGTCAAGATATTCAAACGGCTTTCCGCTCGTAGCGCCTCCGACGTCGTATCCGAACTTGCACGCCTTCTTTATGGCGCCGTATATATCCTTTATATTGCTCGTGGGCTTGCAAGCCGTGGTGACCTTGTCGGCGAATACAACGACTCCAACCTTACTGCTCGTGAGATCCATATCGTCGACGAAGGTACGCGCCGCCTGCTCTACCTTCTGCATAGCGGAGGACATACTTCCCGAAACGTCTATGACAAGGTATATGGTGGAGCTCTTCTTTATCTCGCTTATCTTCGGAGGCTGATCCACCCAGCTCATGTCCTCGGGGACCTCGGTCTTGGTCACCGTAAGCGCCTTGCCGGTCTTTCTCTGCACGGCGGTAACGTCGACCATTCCGTTTTCGTTGTAGGTGTACGAGATATCTATTACGGATTCCTGCTCGCTTTGAGGCTCTATTCCGCTTATGACGTACTTACCGAGTATGTGGTTATCGCTCGGAACAAGGCTCTCACCTTGAAGTATATAGACCTCTATTATTCCGTCCTCTCCTCTTCTCGTGTTGATCTTAAAGGGCTTCTGCTGAGTCGACGGAACCTTTTCGTTTTTGGGTATTATTATCGTATTTACGTAGCGCGTCTTATCCTCGGAGACCGAGATCATTCCGAGACTGTGCGCGGTAACGTCGCGTATGGAATCGCTGCTGAGCGTAAGAACGCGTCTTGCGGGCTGAGCCGAAGAAGCGGCAGATGTACGGGGAGCGGGACCGAGAGAAAGAGTTACCTTCTTTTCGGAGCATATAGCCGCCTGTATCGCCGCGCCCTTTGCGACTACCGTATCGACGTTTACGTTGGTTATCGGATATTTTCCGTATTCGCGCTTTATCATCTCCTTGACCTGAGGCATTCTGGTAGAGCCTCCGACAAGGACTATCTCGTCTATTCCGGATCCGTCTGTGCTTTCGCCGATCTCGGCAAGACATTCGTTTATAAGGAGCTGAGTCTTGGAGAGAAGATCGCTCGTCTGATCCTCGAACCATTCCTTGGTCACTTCGTATCTGCCTATGTTTCCGTCGCAGGAAACGGTGGCGGTAGCCTTTTGCAGGGTGGTGAGCTTCTTCTTTATGCTCTCACATTCGACCTGAAGCTCGTTAGACTCCTCGGGATAATCGTCTATCGATATACCGAATTCGTTTTCAAACGACTCGGCAAGATAATTTCTTATTATAAGATCCCAATCCTTACCGCCGAGCTGGTGGTCTCCGTTCGTTCCGAGAACGCTTACGACCGAGCCTTTAACGTCCGCTATCGTGATATCGAACGTACCGCCTCCGAGGTCGTATACCATTACCTTTTTGTCTCCCTCTCCGGTAAGACCGTAGGCGATTATAGCCGCGGTGGGCTCGTTGATTATCTTGAGGACCTTGAGTCCCGCCGCTTTGCCGGCGTTTATGGTAGCCTGACGCTGAGCCTCGTTAAAATACGCCGGAACGGTTATGACCGCGCCGTCGATCTCAACGTTATTCGCGCTTTCTATATCCTTCACAAGCTCCCTCAGATATATTCCCGAAAGATCCTCCGAAGAATAATTGTCTCCGTCAAGATAAAGCGAAAAATTCTTATTTCCCATCCACGTCTTGTAGAATGCCGCGGCGTTTGCGTTTCCCGCGCTCTGAAGGCTCTTCGCCTCGCTTCCTATCGTGACGCTTCCGTTTTCTATAAAAACTACCGACGGAGTATACTCCTCTCCGAAGCTGTTCTTAAGTATCACCGGCTCTCCCTTCGCTTTATCGAAGGTCGACACCGCCGAATAAGTAGTGCCGAGATCTATTCCTACGGTTATCTTGTTCATATCGGATATCCCTTTCATGTTTTATGTTGTAAAAAGACAAAGTAACGCAGACCCGCATGTTAAAAACAGGCAGGTCTGCTATTATCAAACTTTGATCAGACGAGAGAGAGCTTCTTTGCCTGCTCGCTTCCCTCGGTGGACGCTCCGCCTGTGGTGGGGTCGAACACGAGATTCGTCTCTATACCGTTTACGACGGTCTTTATCGAAAGGACCGCGCTCAAGTTAAGGTCGAATACTATCTCTACCGGAGTATTGGGATCAAGTCCGTCCGGAACGCTGAGAGGTCCGGTATAAACCTCTACGCTGTTTTCGTATTCTATTACGTCGTCGTTGTAATCGCTCTCGCAGACGGTTATGGATTTAGCTCCGCCTATAACGAGATCCATTATTCCGATATTCGTTCCGCTGCAGGGCTTCGGAGTACCGGTCTTTATGAGGTTTACCACGAGGTTCTTCTGCTGATTGGGGTCCCATACCTTAACGCCGTAGCTCTTGTTGGTTATATCGTCAACGCTTATGCTTCCCTTTTCGGTCTTTATGGATATACCCTGAGAACCGTCGTCGCCGGAAGCCGCGCCTGCGGAAGCGGAAGCTCCGTCGCCGGAAGCCGCACCGCCGTCCTCACCGGCAGCCGCACCTGCATAAACGTCGGAGAACGCCGCCATAAGAGCCGCACCCTTAGCGACCGCCTCGTCGGGCTCGAAACTTGCGAGAGGCTTGCCGTAGGTAGCGTCAAGTATCTTTCTTACCTGGGGCATTCTGGTAGAACCGCCGACGAGGATTATCTCGTCAACCTCGTCTATGGTCATATTCTGAGCCTTGAGCATATCGTCGACAAGAGAGATCGTCTTGTTGAGAAGGTCCTCGGTAACGCTTTCGAACGTTTCGACGCTTATCTCCATGATCTGCTTATTACCCATGAAGCTTACGGGAAGCTTTATGGTCTCACGTGCGGAGAGCTGCTTCTTGGCTTTTTCTATATTCTCGGAGAACCACGCCTGGCACTCGGCGTCGCTTCTCATCTCGTCGGGATCCGCACCGGTAGCGTTGCAGAACTCGTCTATAACGTAGTTGGTGAACGCCGCGTCCCAGTCCTTACCGCCGAGGGTATGGTCACCGTTGGAGGCTATAACGCGAAGCTTCTTATCATCGCCGTTGAAGTCCATACGAAGGAGCGTACAGTCGAACGTTCCTCCGCCGAGGTCGTATATGAGAACGTTCTTGTTAACGTCTTCATTCTTTATATAAGCGTAAGCGAACGCCGCCGCGGTAGGCTCGTTTATTATCTGATATACGTTGAGTCCCGCGTCCTCCGCCGCCTTCTGAGTAGCGCCTCTCGCGATAGTTCCGAAGTATGCGGGGCAGGTTATGACCGCGCCGTCTATGGTGTCGCCGAGAGCTTCCTCGGCGTCCTTCTTGAGCTTACGAAGGATAAGCGAAGAGATAGAAGACGGAGAATACGCCTGACCGAACATATCTATGGTATAGTCCTTGTCTCCCATAAGAGATTTTACTCTTTCGATAACGTTTTCGGGGCTGAAGAGCGCGCCCGCGCGAGCCTGTTCACCGACGACGACGTTGGTGTCGCTCTCGAAGTAGACTATCGAAGGCGTGGTGTTCGCACCTTCGGAGTTCTTGATGACCTCAAGCGCTCCGTTATCGTTGAGCCATGATACGCAAGAATAAGTTGTACCGAGGTCGATTCCTATTTTCTTTCCCATGATTCCGTTCTCCTTATATATGTGTATATATGATTTTTATTTTCAAAGCTTGTAAATAATGACTTTAGCCGGATAAATGACCTTGTCGCCGTACATATAACAGTCGGAGCAGTAACGGGCGATCGTCTTTTCCTTTTCGCTCTCGTCCGCCGTTATCTTGGTCATCTTAAGCACGCGGTGGTATTTCGCGTCGAACGTGCGATCAACCTCGCTCCTTACGGTGACTCCGAAGTTAAGAAGAAGCTTTTCGACGAAGTCGGAAACGTAAGTGTACGTCTCGGTATATATGCAAGCCTTCGCGGCGTCGTCTGCGGCGTTTTTCAGAGCCTCGCATCTCTTTGAAAAATACTCGCCTATCTGTATAAGCTTAACAAGCGCGGGTATGATAAGTATACCGTCGCATACCGCCTGCTGCTTCTTTGCGGAAACGAACATACCGTCTATCGTTCGAACGAACGCCTCGTCCTTCGCAAGAAGCGCCTCTATGTTCTTTACGCACTTTCCGAATTCCGCGTAAAGTCCCTCGGTATCCGTGACCGACGCAAAATCAACACTTTCAAGCTCCGGCTCGGAAGGAGAATAATCGTCCTCCGCGGCGCTTGAACTGCTCTCGGGGTATTCCGGAGTAGGATATACTACCTTTTCTCCGTAAAAATAGACCCCGTCCTTTTCCGTGATACCGTGCACCGAAAGAATGTTCTCTATCTGCTCGGCGGTACATTCGAAATAACCGACGAGCTTATCGCCCGTAAGTCCGTATTCCGTCATATCGGAATCCGACTTCTTGCAGTCCTCTCTGAAGCCTATGAGGTCGTTCACGAGAGCCTTCGATATCTGGAGGAAATAATCGTCCTTGTACTTTTGAAGCTCTTTATTGATGTTATATACGGCGTCGTCCTTCGCCTTCGTATTTCTTACCGAACGAAGCACCGTATCGTAAAATTCCGCAAACTTGCTCTTTATCTCGGCATACTGCTCTTCCGAATACGTAGGCTGACAAGCCTCGCATACCGTCTCCTCCGCCGTTTCTTCCGTCTGCTCCGCGACGCATTCCGTTTCTTCCTCGCAAGCTTCCGTCGCCGCAGTTTCCTCTGCCAGCTCGGATGTCTCCTCCGCTTCGGTGTCCGCCGTCTGAGCCATCATGGACTCGGCGAACGTAACGTCGGTCGAAAGAGCATATTTTATATCGTGCGCGGTGAAATAACCTGCGTTTACGCCGGAAAGAGTCTCATCTGCAACTATTACCGTCGCGTCGTATCTCACAAGCTCTCCCATAGAGACCGAATCTATTCCGCTTGCCTCGATCTTATCCTCAAGCATGGATTCCTGACATATCGCCACGATCTTCATATCGGCGAAAGCGGGATCTCGCAAAACGTTTTCCACATTGCTTTTCGATCCGAAAAGGATCACCCTATCGTTTGCGGTTAAAAGCATAAAGCTTGCCTCCACTAATAATTTTCGTATTTTATCGCATATTTCTCTCAAAAAATACGTTTCTGTTTCATTATACTACATATATTTGTTTTTTTGGTAATTTACTCAATCTTTGAGTAAATGTCCATACTCAATTTATGAGTATGGTAGAATTTTTATAATCAACCGAAACAAGGAGATGTTCATGAATTGGAGAACGAGAATGAGAAATCTGCGAGAGGACAACGATCTGACGCAGAAAGAGGTAGCTGATATCATAAACAAATCCCAGCAAGGATACAGTCATATCGAAGACGGCAGAGCCGAGCTTAAGATCGAAGATCTTATCAAGCTCTGCGCGTTTTACAGAGTGAGTGCCGACTATTTCATAGGTATCTCGGATAAAAAATAAAATCAAGCGTTCATATTCCCGGTTTACGGGCATGAACGCTTGATTTTTCGTCCGTTTCGTACACAAACGGACATTTCATCTAAAAAATCAAAGAGCACTCCAAACGAAGTGCTCTTTGATTTTTGGAGGCGCCACCCGGAATCGGACCGGGGAATAAAGGTTTTGCAGACCTCTGCCTTACCGCTTGGCTATGGCGCCGCATCGGCATAACGAATGACCGTTGCTTTAATAGTATAGCAAAGTACTGCCGTTTTGTCAATAGTTTTTTGAAATTTTTTATTATTTTTACAAAAATTTATCGCGACCTCCGTTGTTTTCGCCGAAAACAACGGACAAAAAAGCTCCAAGTCTAAAAACTTGGAGCTTTTGGAGCGGATTACGGGGCTCGAACCCGCCACCTCGACCTTGGCAAGGTCGC
>CAZFQJ010000002.1:0-30739 GCA_964520875.1 uncultured Lachnospiraceae bacterium | reverse complement strand
CCCGTCTGAGCGGCTTTAAACTTCTTACCGTTCGGAATACCTCCCCCGATATCGAAGATTATCTCGCGTACTGTCGTTCCCATGGGAACCTCGACAAGACCTGTATTTACGATCTTTCCGCCGAGTGCGAATACCTTAGTTCCCTTGGATTTTTCCGTACCTATGCTCTTAAACCATTCCGAGCCTTTAAGTATGATCTGAGGGATATTGGCGTATGTTTCGACGTTATTCAGTACGGTAGGCTTTCCGAATACGCCCTTTACCGCCGGGAACGGAGGACGGGGTCTCGGTTCGCCTCTGTGACCCTCGATAGATGTCATAAGAGCGGTCTCTTCACCGCAGACGAACGCGCCTGCTCCGAGACGGATCTCCATATCGAAATCAAAGCCGGTTCCGAATATATTCTTTCCGAGAAGTCCCTTTTCTCTTGCCTGATTTATGGCGATCGTAAGGCGTTTTACCGCGATAGGATACTCCGCGCGAACATAAACGTATCCCTGATCGGCTCCGATAACATATCCGGCAATAGCCATAGCTTCTATAAGCGAATGAGGGTCTCCTTCAAGCACCGAACGGTCCATAAACGCTCCGGGGTCGCCCTCGTCGCCGTTACAACAGACGTATTTTTTGACGTTTCCTCTGTTACCGGAAGCGAACTTCCACTTAAGTCCGGTAGGGAAACCTGCGCCTCCGCGTCCGCGAAGACCGGAATCGAGCATGATATCGATGATCTGCTCGGGAGAATATTCGTTTAAGCATTTAGCAAGAGCCTGATAGCCGTCAAACGCTATGTAATCTTCTATCTTTTCGGGGTCTACGACGCCGCAGTTTCTGAGAGCCAGACGGTTCTGTTTCTTATAAAACTGCATATCCGAGAGCTTTTCCTTTACTTCTCCCGTTGTCTTTTCGTGGTAGACAAGGTCGTCGATAACGTTTCCGCCTATGATATGTTCTTCTACGATCCTCTTTACGTTTTCGGTCTTACACTGAGCATAGAAAACGCCTTCGGGATAGACTATGACTATCGGTCCGAGCTCGCAAAGTCCGAAGCAGCCCGTGCGGACTACTTGCACTTTATCTGCAACTCCGTGAGACTCAAGCTGAGAAATAAACTCGTCTATCAGCTTGCCGGATCCGGAGGACGTACAACCGGTTCCTCCGCAAACGAGCACCTGACGCGTATACTTAGTCTCGTTCTCTACCTTATGTGTATGGCGCATATTTATCTGCGGCAGGGTCTCGGCCTGTATTTTCTTAAGTTCTTCTAACGTCATTTCAAGCTTCCTCCATAAATCAGTATTTGGCAAGAATGTCTTTTACCATGCTCGGAGTAAGCTTTCCGTAGACATCCTCGTTTATCGTCATTACCGGAGCAAGTCCGCAGCATCCGAGGCAACGCGTATCTTGGATAGTGAACTTTCCGTCCGCCGTCGTCTCGTTAGATGTGATACCCAGCTCCTTTTCGACCTCGGCGAGCACCGCCGCGCCGCCTTTGACATAGCATGCGGTTCCCTGGCATACGCTTATTACGTGATCACCCTTCGGCTGAAGCGAAAACTGAGCGTAGAAGGTTGCGACACCGTAGACCTCGGTGACCGGGATCCCGAGCGAATCCGCTATAAGTATCTGAGTTTCAAGTGACAGATATCCGAATGACTCTTGAGCATACTGCATTATGGGCATGAGCGGTCCGGGCATATCCTTGTGCTCGGCTATGAACGCTTTAAGCTCTTCCGTTTTTTTGGCTATCTGTTCGGTAGTAAGTGCCATACACTTATCCTCCTGCAACAAAAAATAATAATGTTTAAATAACATTTTAGTTATTATAACATATCTTCGTTTTCATTTCAATACTTAACATCAATTTTAATATTGAAGTCACATTTTTTTAACATATGATATGTTAATTTAATACGAAAAAACCGAACAAGATCACATTATTCTGCTCCAATTCAACAAACATATGTCGATATTTGTATAAAATATTACAAAAAAATTAAAATGACCGTTTTTTCGATATTTTGAAAAAATACGGTCCGATCATTTTATTCGGTTTTCTTTTTACATGTGACACGACGATAACATTATTTACCGTTTCGACATATAATTTATTAGCGGTCGGCGCAAGCTCCGCGAGAAGAAAAAGATCTTTTTTCGGAAAGGAACGATAAGAAGTTATGAATACAAGAAACAACATGAATACGAGACGTTCGCAAAGAAACGCTCCCTATCGCTCGGTACAACCGGCAGACTCACTCCAAAGCGATTGCGGAAGCGTGGCGATCCCCGACGGATACACGTCGCTTGCTATGGTATATACCGTAAGTCAATGCTGGCGTTTGATAAACGACGGAAGCGAAGGCTTTGAACGCGGAACGATATTTGACGAGCTTAACAAGCCGTTCTACGGAGATAAATGCTGCAAAAACGGAGGATATCGTAAATGAGAGAAGCAAGAAGCAATAAAGCAAGGCTCATGCGCGATGTACAGATCGCGACGTTCAGATCGGTAGAAACAAATCTCTACCTCGATACGCACCCTTTTGACAAGGAAGCGCTCGCCGCCTTGAAGAAATACGAAGCGCTCCGTAAGGAAGCGGTAGACAGATACGAGGATTCGTTCGGTCCCGTGCTTGCTTACGGAGCGTCTGTAAATAACGATAATTCTTATAAATGGGTCACGGAAGCGTTTCCGTGGGAAATGGAGGACTGAAAACTATGTGGCTCTATCAGAAAAGTCTTCAATATCCTATAAGCATAAAAAATCCCAATCCCGCGCTTGCGAGAGTTATTATAAGTCAGCTCGGAGGTCCGAACGGCACCGGATCATAAAAGCGAGCTTATTATCTCTTCTCTCGAACGAGGCGAGAGGTATACGGGCGGTATATCGAACACAGTCTTGCAACCGCTCATTCCCTCTTTGTTCATTCTGTATGCCGCTCTTGCATACGCAACGAGAACGGACGAGGTGAACTCAGGGTTTGAATCAAGCTTTAAACTGTATTCTATAACGTGCGTATTTTCCGACTCAAGACCTGTCTTACCACTCCTTATAACGAAACCACCGTGAGGAATACCGCTATGCTTTTCGTTCAGCTCTTCTTGGGAAATAAAGTGCACCGTCGTATCATAGTCGGCGAAATAGTTGGGCATGGTCTTTATCTCGTTCTCTATCCTTGCCTTGTCCGCGCCCTCTTTTGCAACGACATAACACTCTCTCGTATGCTTCTGACGCGCCGTAAGCTCGGGCGTTTCTCCGTTTCTTACCGCATTAAGCGCGCTTTCTATCGGAACCGTATACTGCTTTGCGTCGGCAACGCCCTCTATACGTCTTATAGCGTCCGAATGACCCTGGCTTACGCCCTTGCCCCAGAAGGTATAATCCTTTCCGTCGACGAGCACGGAGCCTGAATAAAGTCTCGCAAGCGAGAACATACCGGGGTCCCAGCCTACGGATATCACGGCTACCTTACCTGCGGCGCTTGCCGCCTTATCAACATTTTTAAGGTGCTCCGGGATCCTTGCGTGAGTATCGAAACTGTCTATTACGTTGAAGTACGAAGCAAGCTCCGGCGTCTGCTTAGGCAGATCGGACGCGCTTCCGCCGCAGAGGATCATAACGTCTATCTTATCTTTCATTTCCGATATCTTATCGGTACCGTAAACGGGGAGACCCGTTTTTGTTTTTACTGACTTCGGATCACGCCTCGTAAAAACGCCCACCGCTTCCATATCGGGATTTTGTCTTATTGCGGCCTCTACTCCTCTTCCGAGGTTACCGTAACCGTAAATGCCTACTCGAATACTCATTTTTTATCACCAGCCCATTAAAATTAAAAATTACAAATTAACTACCTTAAGAAGGTATGTGCCGAACACCGGCATTTTTATGTACGAGGAAAACTCGCTTGCGGTAAATATCTCTTCTCTTACGAGAGAAGCGTCGTGGGAATCGTCAAGACAGTAATATTCAAGTCTTACTCCGTTAGGCGAAGTAACGTTTTTGAACGTTACCTTTACTTCCTTTTCGGGAGACGCGTCGTTATCGTTATAATACGCTATCATAACGTTGCGCTCTCCTTCGCCCATGGCGGCACAAGCCCAAACGTCGTTTCCTTCACATATCGTCTCCGCTTCGTTTTCAAGCTTATAGAGTTGATTGAACATGTAGAAGGGATAATATCCTTTCAGACACTCGTTGACGTAATCGGTGGAATAAAGACTGTTCATGGTCCCCGGACGAGCATCGTAGAACATCAGGTTGTCAAGCTTTTCCTTTTGGCTCATGAGCATGGTCGCGGCAATGAAGGAAGCGCCCTTAAGATTTTTTTCGGTCTTTAAGGAATATATCCACTCGTCGCCTTCCCAGCCCCTGACGTAGTTCCATTCGTTCAGTATGCTTTCGCACTCGGTAAGTCCGTGATCGTCCAGCAGCTTTCTTGTTCTTCTTATCATGTCACGTATCTTCTCTACCGTGTCGGCATAAATGTGCCACGAAAAGAAATCGGGCTTTACGTCACCGAGACTTGCAAAGAAGCCTTCAAGCCAATGATCTTGATTTATTGTAGCAATTGCCGGACCGCCGATCTTAAGCTCGGGGAAGCATTTCTTTAAGTGCTTTAAAGTTATGTTAAAAAGCTCATAGAACTGCTTTGCGGTTCCTCCCCAGGTACGCTTATGATCGCTATCGTCCGGATCGAGATCCGGCTCGTTCCATATCTCCCAGTACTTTATTTTCATATGATAGCCGTCTGCCCATCCGTAGCAGTAATGCTTTATTATGTGCTCGCATATTACCGCCCATTTATTAAAGTCCTTCGGAGGAAGCGTATTATATTTTTTTGACCAATGCTCTATTTTGGAACCGAGACGGTAGAACGTTTCCGCTCCGCTGAGCTCTATTATCCTCAGATATTCGTCGGTAAGATGAAAATCGTAAGACTTCGGATCATACGGGTCCGCGTCAAAATCGGTAAATATGTTATTTACGTCGACTACGTGTTCTCCGCCGTAATTGTAGTAGATAGACGCGTCGTGAATTCTCGCATAAGGAATTCCCGCAGCTTTGTAGGAATAGAGATTGGTTATCCTCTGATCGGCTGCGAATTTGTATACCGGACCGTTGTTTACGCTATGCATAGGCTTGATCTTTCCGATGCTTTTCGAAAGATCCACAGTTATTTTTTCCATAGTTTTATCCTCCCATCGTTACTGCGATAAGTATAACATAAATCGCAGTCCGTGTCAATATTCCGATCGCAAAAAAATAATCTTTAAAATTAAAAAATCACTTGACAAATACCTTTTTCTCGTATACAATGTAGGCACAGTATCGGGTACGAGGTGATGAAATGGAAAAAATCACGGTAAAACAAAGAGATCCATACGCGTTCAGCCAAAAGCTATACATAATCGAATGTGCGCTCAATTATCTGATATCGATAATAACGAGCGGCGCTTATCTCGCTAAGCTCACAACTACTATCGGAATATCGGACGGACTTACCGCTATCCTCAGCAACCTTACATCGCTTGCCGGAATATTTCAGCTCGTTTCGATACGCCTTTCCCAGTGCAAGTCGTTAAAGCATTACGTCGTTCCGCTCCAAACGGGATTTAACTTTCTTTACGGAATGATATACCTGATACCGTTCTTCGGTTGGGGAACTCACGTAAATTCAGCCCTGTTCTTCGTGTGCGTATTCTCTGCATGCGTTATGTCTCAGATAAGCGCGCCGCTCAAATACACGTGGTTTATGTCGCTTCCCACGCCCGAGAAACGCGGATCGTTTACCGCTTACGTAAACATCTTTTCACACATGGTCGGTCTCGTTTTCTCCTTCGCCGCAAGTATGCTGCTTGACTATTTTACGGAAACAGAAAACTTGAACGGAATGTTCATAACGTTCACCGTCGTTATCTTCGTGCTTACCGCTCTTCATCTCGTTTCGCTTCTGCTTGCAAGAGAAAAGCCGCGAAAGACTCACAAAAAAAGTTCCGTGATAAAGGATCTCCGGGTATTGCTGAAGAACCGACGCTTCGTACTGCTCCTCTTTATATTTATGACATACGCTATCTCAAACGGTATCATAAATTCTTTTATAGGCACGTATCAGGTCCGAGAGCTTGGATTTTCGATGATGCAGATATACATCTTAAGCTCGGTCACCGCAGTCGCCGCTATCGTATTCTTACCGTTCGCGGGAAATTTCGCAAGAAAGAACGGGCTTTTACGTTCCCTTCTGTTCGGTTCTCCAATATACGCCCTGTCTCGCCTGCTGATAACCGCTACGATCCCCTCAAACGGTTTCGTAATGCTGATGATACACAATATCTGCTCTACTTTCGGAAGCGCGTTCGTCACGGTAGGTATGGAGCCTATACTGTTTGAAGTGGTAGACGAGGATTACTACACCTCGGCAGGCGCTATAAGAAGCATACCCGCAAGCCTGATGTCGTTCTTTACCACTTTAGCTCTTACTCCTCTGTTAAATCACATTCAGAGCAGCGGCAACATGATATTCGGTATACATATGTACGCGCAACAGTTTTTCGCGATAATAGCCTGTCTTTTGATGCTGGTCTCGTTCGGACTGTTATTTATCTTTTCAAAGAGCGGTACGTCGGAAGAAACGGCTTAAATTAAACAAAATCGAAAGCTCCGAAGCTAAAACTTCGGAGCTTTTTATCATCTCTCTATTCTTTTTCTGAAATACTTACCTATCGCGACGGTAAGAGCCAGCATTTCCTTATGCACTTCCTGTGGAAAACGTTCCGAAACTCTGAAAGTCTCAAAGGAAAGAGTTCCTTCGTATCCGATATCGCGAAGTCCGTTTATAAAGCCCTCCCAATCCGTAGCCAAGGTCGCTCCCCATATATCCGAAGTCTGGGTATACGGTAACAAATGCATATCGCCGCGACCGTTATTGTCATGGATATGCAATATCGTCAGGCGTTTTCCGATATCGTTCAGATATGCTCGGATATTCTTGCCCGTAATATTTGCATGTCCTACGTCAAAGCAAAATCCGAATACTTCTTCGCCTGCCTCCGCGTTCAATTTGTCTATCAGATAGCAAAAATCCGAGGCATTGGTGCAGACATTCGCTTCGATAGCTCCGCCGGGATGTCCGACAAACAAATTTTCAAGGCATATCTTTACGCCGTATTTCTTTGCAAATGGCATAAGACGGCGGTATATCTCAAGATTTATCTCCATATTTCTCTCGCGCTTTTCCGCTTCTCCGGAAAAATACGGGTGAACCACGATCGCCGGACAACCGACATACGAGCATACGGCTATCGTCTTTTCCACTACCGTCAAAATATACTCCGTCGCTTCCTTATTGCCTTCTATCCATACCGGGAAAGGTGCATGCATCTGCGAAAACGCGACGCCGTATTTTTCCGCGGCGGCTTTCAGCGGAGCGTAATGCGCTACGAATTCGTCAAGCGGCTTATCGCAAAAAGGAAACTTTTTGCCTTTAAGATAATCCCACACGTTAAGAACGTGATCTATATTGTAATCTATCGCCTCTATTCCGCATTCTTTTGCGTATTTCATGCTTTTTTCGTCGTCTGCTTCGTCATACCAGCCGGCAGACTGTATCGATACCAAATGTCTCATGTCGGTCATACTCATTCCTCTATTCTTTCTCTGAAATATCTGCCTATCTCCACTATGAGAGAAAGCGTTGCCTTTTCAAGTTTTTTCGGGAAACGTCTTAAAGCGTTGAATGTCTCGAAGGAAAGATTGCCTTCGTATCCGATATCGCGAAGTCCCGCTATAAAGTCTTCCCAGTCGACGGAAGGCTCGGTTCCCCACATTCCGCACGCCTGGGTATACGGTATAAGGTGCATATCGCCTATACCGTTATTATCATGGATATGCAGGAGAGTAAGTCTCTTTCCGATCTTGTTAATGTAGGCTCTTATGTTCTTACCGGTTATATTTGCATGTCCTATGTCAAAGCAAAATCCGAAGATATCTTCTCCCGCTTCTTCGTTCAGCTTATCTATCAGGTAGCAAAAATCTTCCGCGTTCGTGCATACGTCCGACTCCGTTACCTTTCCGTGCGGGCAAGCGAACATATTTTCAAGACAGATCTTCACGCCGTACTTCTTTGCCGTCGGCATCAAGCGACGATAGAGCTTGAAGTTTATCTCCATATCTCTTTCGCGGTTTTCGGCTTCCGCGGTATTGAACGGGTGCACGACGGTCGCAGGACAACCTATGTACGCGCAGACCGCTATTACCTTTTCGACTACCGCAAGAGCGTAGTCGGTCGCCTCTTCGTTGTCCACCACCCAAACGGGGAACGGCGCGTGCGTTTGAGAGAACGCGACGCCATATTTTTCCGACGCGGCTTTAAGAGGAGCGAAATGCTCCACAAATTCATCAAGAGGTTTGTCGCAAAGCGGGAATTTTTTGCCTTTAAGATACTCCCATATATTAAAAACGTGATCCAGGTTGAAATCAAGCGCTTCTATTCCGCATTCTCTTGCGTATTTCATGCTCTTTTCATCGTTTTCTTCATCGTACCAATCTCCGGATTGTATACATATCAAATGTTTTTTGTCAGTCATATCGATAACCTCTCATTTTTATAGACATTCGGCACAAAGCACCGATTTACTTATAACATTTTTCAAAGCAAAAGTCAATAGATGTTCGCAAAATAGTTCGAATAACAAAAAACCGAAAGTACTGTACTTTCGGTTGACAAGAAAAATCCCCGAGGAAAATCCTCGGGGCTTCTGGCTGGGATAGCTGGACTCGAACCAGCGAGTGCAGGAGTCAAAGTCCTGTGCCTTACCGACTTGGCGATATCCCACCAACGGTCAGTATTATAACACATTCCGAGCCAAATGTCAACTGTTTTATTCTAAATTAAGTCGTTTTTTTCTTAATTTTCGATGTATGCGAAGCGTTTTACGCATTTTCCGTCCCGCATTACGGTCTCATTCCACATGGAAGCGGGTCTTACCCACGTTTCTCCGTCTCCGTAAAGAGCCTTGTAGATGACCATTTTTTCAAGCGTCTCCGAATGCTTTGCTATACCGATGACCTCGTATTCGTTACCCTTAAAATGGCGATATCTGCCCGGTCTTATCTCTTCTTCGTCGGTTATACGGTTATTTTCTATGTAATCCGCTACCTCCGGAATATCCGTCGGTCCGTGAGGATGATGATCGCAGTTCGGTTTACACCATGCTTTTATCGGCGCACCATGACTTAAATAGTATTCGTATAGCTTTTCGGCATTAAGCTCGGGAGAGACCACCGTATCCGCACCGCCGTAAACGAGCGCTACCGGAATATTATTGTCCGTAAGGACGGAAAGTCGGTTTATCGGAAGATCCGTATACTCCTCTATCTCCTTCTCGGAAGTAAATCCGTATGCCTCTTTTTGTTCGGAGATCCAGCACGCTTGGTTTTCGAATTCCTTACTCCAACCTCTGAATGAAAGGAGCGGAGCGTCAAGATAAAGAAGCGAGACATAAGAAGGATAGCGCGACGCGAAATTTACCGCATGAAAGCCTCCGCAGCTCATGCCGATACAAACGCATCTCTTTTCAAGACCGTATTCTTTAACGAGATAATCGGCAAATTCGCGCTTTGCGTCCTGATCCGCGTCTACTCCCCACCTGTTCATGTTTTCAAGATATGCCAAATGGTAGCCGCGTGCGAGCAATGCCTTTTCAAGCTCCGGAAACGCTCCGAAATATTCGGTCTTGAGCATCCACTTAGATGTACGCATGCTTTCGCTCGGAAAAACTATCAAAGCGTTTCGTCCGTTAAACTTAAAATCTTTTCTTTTGTATCCGAACCATTCCGTATCGTTCATAATAATCCTCCGTTTTTATGTTTCTGATTTTACCGCATTTAACTTTTTGATCACAGTATTCATGTAGATAAGTATTATAACTATGATAACGAAAGCTAAAAGCGAACAGACCTGCTGAGCGTAAACGCCGATACCGAAGAGCTTATTTCCGTTATTTTGTATGTGATCCACGAGAGGGCTTATAGCAAGCGTTGAAAAGAATCCGGCAAATCCCGATATACTGTACTCAAGAGCTATGGCGCTCATACGGTTCTCTACACTTACGTATTCGTATATTATATTCGTCATGCCGCTATTCGTTCCCGCAAGGCATATGCAGTAAAGCGTATAATATACGGTAAACAGGACCTTACCGTTAGACGGTACCGCGAATACATTTATCAAAAACGCCGCGGCGGCTATGACAAAGCATATATTGAGCATATCGGTAAAGGACGTTTTATCGGCATACTTTCCGAAGGGTCTGGAAAAGAAGGCTCTCGCTATTCCGCCGAATGCAGTTATCACCGATATGAAGGTCATCGAGAAACCAAGCTCCTGCGTTTGATATGTACCGCTGAACGGCGTCGAAGCGTACACCGCTATATTCCAAAGCACGAATATCAACGTCACTTTAAAGACCGCCTTATCCTTTAGCAAAGAGAATATCGGACTTCTTTTGTCCGTTCGCTTTTCGACGGGCTTTTCCTTTGATAAGACGAGCATGATCGTATTGAATATCATAAGCCCGAATATTCCGACTCCGCAGAATATAAAGGCATGATCGGTCTTTCCCGCCGCTTCAAATCTGTCTATTATATTTCCGGTAACGAAAGTGAATATGATACCGCCGATAAGCGAGATTATCTCCTTATTTGCGCTGAACACGCCTCTTTTGTGATCGTCTACCATTGCCATATACCAATTGAACTTAGGCGAGAACACCACGCTCAAGAGTATATTGGCGACAAGTAAAAACACAACGAATATCACGATCTTTACCGTTTGCGATACTTTTATGAAAGGGACCGCGTAAAGCAAGCCGAACAGTATCTGGTCCGTGATCGTAAGCACGGTCACCCAACGCTTTACCGGCGTTTTGTTTGCCAGAAATATCGCTATTATCTGAAATCCGTTTCCCAGAGACAGAAACGCGGTAAGTATTCCGGTAAGCGCCGTCGACATACCGATAGCGGTAGTTACTTTCGCAAGATAAGCGCCGCTTACGAGGAGCGAGATAAAGTATTCAACTGCCGCGACGATTATGTACAGTAAACGGCTGGTTTTGTATATATCTTTATCGGCAGCGGGATTTACGTTCGGAGTGTTCATTAACATCTCCTCCTTTTTTGACTTCTAAATATTTATTATATCGCACAAATCACGGCGTTTCTTTGCACTTCTTATCATAAAACATGCATTTTTCATCATATTGACAGCCTTATCGATCCTTATCCTTATATTGCTCTGAGATCTTTATCCACTCGTCGTAATTGTTTTCGAAATATTCCGTAAATGCGTTTACGAGCGCATCGGTAAATACCCGTGCAAGCTCTCCTTTAAGTCCTTCTTCCCTCTTTTCGCCGATCACGAAGAATACCTTCGGTCCTTTATTCAAGATGATTCCCTCCCTTCACCGCGTCTACTGACATTATAATATTTTTATACTTTTTCGGTGAAAGGACATATCATGGACAGAAAGGAGATATCTCTATAATGAAAAAAGGCGCCGCATACATAAGAGTATCCGACGACAGACAGGACGAATATTCGCCGGAAAGCCAGATAAAAAAGATACGTCAGTACGCCGAGGGCTGCGGTCACGAGATCCCGCCGGAGCTTATATTCTTTGACAACGGGATATCGGCAAAAAGCGCGGAAAAGCGTAAGGAATTCAACAGAATGATAGCTACGGCAAAAGAAAAATCTCCGCCGTTCGATTGCATTTTTGTATGGAAATTCAGCAGATTTGCGAGAAATCAAGAAGAATCTATCGTGTACAAATCTCTTTTGAAAAAACGCGGAATAGAGCTTATATCCGTTTCCGAACCTACGATAGAAGGTCCTTTCGGCAGTCTTATCGAAAGAATCATAGAATGGATGGACGAATACTATCTGATAAATCTGTCGGGTGAAGTAAAAAGAGGCATGATAGAAAAAGCGAGCCGAGGCGAAGCGATGACTCCGCCCGTGCTCGGATACGATCTTAACGGAAAAAGCTACGTTCCGAACGAATACGCCGATATCGTGCGCGACATATTTCTGTCATATCTGAAGGGTGAGAGCAAGGCTTCTATCTCCGAGCGTATGAAATATCTCGGGATCACCACGTCGATCGGAACGCCTCCGAATCCGCGATGGATAGACTACACTCTCAGAAATCCGGTGTACATCGGAAAGATACGTTGGTCTTACGGCGGAAAAACGGCTTCCGCACGCAGTTTCGACGATGAAAATATCATGCTATCAAACGGACTGCACGAACCGATAATCTCAAACGAGCTTTGGGAAGCGGTAAAAAATAAACTCGCAAGAGAAAAAAGAACGCCTTCGGCTAAAAACACCGACTATCCGAACAAGTATTCGCTTTCCGGTCTTTTACGTTGCGGCTCATGCGGCTCTACTCTCGCCGCTCTTTCCGCCGCCTCGCCTTATCTGCAATGCTGCGGATATTCGAAAAAGGCGTGCAAGGTCTCACATTGCATAAAGACGGAGATCGCCGAAAATACGGTCCTAAACTCGGTCATACGTTCCGTCAAATCCGAGAAATTAAGCGTTAAGAGCAAGAGCTACGCAAAAAACGACCTCGGAGATATAACAAAAATTATACGTTCGGAAGAAAAAAAGCTTATGCGAATGAAGGAAGCGTATCTTTCGGGAAGCGAAACGTTAGATGATTACGAGTTCTATAAAGAAACGTATATTAAACGCACAAAAGAGCTAAAAAAGCTCGCACACGCTTCCGAAAGCTCCGAAAACGAAGTCAGCGCACACATTCCGCTCGAATACCTTTTAAACTCCGAAAACGTAGGCAAAGAGGTCTTAAACACCGTCCTTAAACAAGTAATACGGAAGATAGTATTCATAAAAAGCGAAAATGTGTTTGAGATTTTTATTACCTGAGACCGTTCGGAGGTCCTGACGGAGAGACAGGAGCTTCGCTTCGTTATCTTTCGCAACGTTTCGGCATGCCGTACCGAGAGGTAACGGGAATACTGACCGACATAGGCACAGAAGAGCTTGCTCATATCGAGCTGGTATCGACTATCCTGTATCAGCTGACGCGCTGCCTTACTACCGAGGAAATAAAATCAAGCGGATTTGACACCTACTTTGTCGATCACACAGTAGGCATATACCCGCAAGCGGCTTCCGGAACTCCCTTCTCCGCCGCGGCGTTCCAAAGCAAAGGAGATATAATAACCGATCTTAACGAAGATCTCGCGGCAGAGCAAAAAGCGCGAACTACCTACGATAATATACTGCGCCTTACGGACGATCCCGACGTAAGAGAACCGATCAAATTCCTTCGCGCAAGAGAGATAGTTCACTATCAAAGATTTTGCGAGGCTCTCGGGATAGCTACCGAGCGTGCAGAATGTAAGACAAATTATTATGCCACAAATCTCACGTTCGATAAAGGTTGCAAGCCGCCTTGCACGGAAAACGTAAGCGCAAGCGATTCAGGCTCGGTATACTCCGATCGTTCACCCGTAAACGGACTTTCGTGCGACAAAAACCGTGATAGCGGAGCATATCAAAAAAGGATCTTCGACAGACCATTCTAACGTTAAAAAAGCAAATGCCGCGACGCCGAAAATTTCGGCGTCGCGGTATTTATTTCTTTTCATTATCCGTATTATCAGTATTCCGCAAGCAGTCGCCTTGCTTTTTCGGCAAAGCTATCATGAGCGAGCCACGTCACGTTTCCCGTACCGAAAGTACCGAGAAGCCCTTCCTTTTTGAGCAGATATTCAAGCCGTCTTGCCGCGCCGTAGGCGCCGTCGTAAAATGTAACTTCGTATCCGAGCGCCGTTTCTATCTCTTTTTTGGCAAACGGAAAATGCGTACATCCGAGCACGCACGCCGAAAATCTTATTTTTTCGTATTCCTTAAACCGAAGCTTCAGGCTTTCGACAACAGCGTCAGAATCGCGCATACCGTTTTCAACGTAGGAAACTATATCCTGCGCCTCCGAACAAAATATCCTTTCCTTATGCTCGCCGAAAGCTTCAAGCAATCTCTCAAAACGTTTTGTTTGCAAGGTGACCGGCGTTGCGAGAACGAGTATATCTCCGTTCGGCTGATCGCGCACCGCGGGTCCGAGCGCCGGTTCAAGACCTATTATGGGTATATCGGTATATTTCCTTCTAAGCAGCTCCGCCGCGACCGCCGTTGCGGTATTGCACGCGATCACGACCGCCTTACAACCGTAATCAGAAAGAGTTTTTAAATTCTCTTCCGTCAGCTCCGCTATACGTTCCGAGGTCTTGGTACCGTAAGGAGCATTTACCGTATCGGCAAGATAAAGATAATCCTCTTTCGGAAGCCGCTTTCGCAGTTCCGCAAGGACGCTCAGTCCGCCGACTCCGGAATCTATTATTCCGACAGGATCGGAAGCTCTCACTTCGCTTCCCTCTTTTCTTTAGGCATTTACTGCTTAAAAGGTATTCGGGCAAACGCGGTTTTATGCTAAAAACTCAATCGGTCGCTCTTTCGCAAAGCTCTGCAAGCTGCTCAGGCGTAAATTTTTGGACATTATCGCAGAAGGTACAACGCATTTCTATATCGTTTCCCTCGTCAATCATACTTTGGAGATCCTTCTTACCTATACTTATAAGTGCTTTTTCGAAATTCGCGCGTTCGCAGTTACATCTGTATTCGGTATCGAATTCGTCGAATATCTCATACTCCATTCCTGAGAATATACGACTTATAACGTATTCGTCCGGATCCTTTTCAAGTATGGCGGAAGAAATTGACGGAATAAGTCCTATGTTTCTTTCAAGCGCCGATATCGTCTCATCGGAAGCACCGGGAAGCAGCTGCAATATATAACCTCCCGCGGCTACGCATTTGCCTTCCTTATCACATCTTACGCCGAGCGCGCACGCGGTGGGAGTTTGCTCGCTCGTGGCAAAATACTGCGTTATATCTTCGGCGATCTCGCCCGTCACTATATTGCAAAGACCGACGTAAGGCTCTCCTTCGCCCATATCCTTAGCCACATAGAACGTTCCTTTACCGACCGCACCTCCTACATCAAGCTTTCCGAGAGCGTTCGGAGCAAGCTCGACTTCCGGATTCTGCACATATCCTTTTACATTTCCGGCGTAGTCGCTTACGCACATTATATTTCCGCCGGGACCGTCTCCCTTGAAGCAAAGCGTAAGAGTGTTATCCTTATCCTTGAGCATACTGCCCATTATAGACGCCGCGGTAAGAGTGCGTCCGAGCACCGCCGTCATCGTTTTTGACGTGCCGTGTATCTCCTGTGCGCGTTTAACTATGTCGGTACTGATCTCGAAGAAAAGTCTCGCGCCACCGTCCGACGTTATTGCTCTGACTATTTTTGAACTCATTCTCTCTCTCTCTGTACTTTATTTTTACTTTATTTATGTATCAACCGAGCATGGATACTATTATACATACCGTTGCGACCAAGACTACGGTTGCTACCGCGACTACACCCATGAGCAGACCTTTTTTCTTACGCTCGTTACGGTATATGTTATCCTGAACTCGTTGCTTTTCCGCCGCTTTTCTGATATCGTCGGTTATATGTTCGGAATTGCCGTACCCTTCAAGCGCTTCGAACGCAAGTATCAGCTCCTCGAACATATCTACCGTAACCGCTTCGTTTTTTTCATCGACCAATGTATCATAATATTCTTTTTTCTCTGTATCGTTAAGCTTTAAAAACTCAAATCTTGAAAGATAATTCATGTATCTGTTTCCTTTCGGAGTTTGTATATATAAAACCGTTATGTCCGAAAAACGAACTCACGGGACTCAAAAAATCATTTTTAACGTTTCGGGGGCGTTTTTACCGCCTCTCTGAATATTGTATCACATAGTTTTTTAAATTTCAATACCAAATGCGAAAAAAATATTGACTTTTATAAAAATTCTGTTATAATTTATGTGTATAGATGAATATTTATTACGGTCCATATTAAAAAGCATTTTCAAAGGAAGGCTCGCTATGTCAGATAACAAAAGCTCGCTATACGAAAAACTTAAGGAGACAAAGACCGGACGGACCAAGATCTTTGACGGCGTCATACTTCATGTCGTCCGAGATGATATAACGCTTCCGAACGGCGCTCCGGCAACACGTGAGATGATATTGCATAACGGCGCGGTATGCGTCGTAGCTCTCACCGAAAAAAACGAGATCATAATGGAGCGTCAATTTAGATATCCGTTTGACGATGTCTTATGGGAGATACCTGCGGGCAAACTGAACGACGGCGAGACGGATCCTCTCGAAGCGATAAAGCGGGAATTAAGAGAAGAAACCGGATATACGGCGAATAATTACCGTTTTATAGGCACGTACTACCCTTCTCCGGCTATCTTGGGAGAAAAGATATATATGTACCTTGCCACCGGACTTCACGAGGGCGAGCGTCAACTTGACGATGATGAGTTTCTCGAAGTCGAAAAGATACCGTTTGATACCGTTATAAAAATGATACTCGAAAACGAGATCCCCGACGGTAAAACGCAGGCGGCGGTACTCAAGGTCAAAGCGTTACTCGAAACAGAATAAAAAACAAAGCCTTTCCGGAGCGGAAAGGCTTTGTTTTTATTTCAAAAATCCGTCTATTATTACTTTTTCGGCTTCCTCTGCGGTAAGTCCGAGAGTCTGAAGCTTAAGCAGCTGATCTCCGTTTATACGTCCTATTGCCGCCTCGTGGACTATCTGTGCATCACGGTTATTTGCCGCTATCTCCGGTATCGAACGTATCTTTGCGTTATCCATTATTATTGAATCGCATTGTATATGCGCTCTGCACGCATTGTTTCCCACCGCGATCGGATTAAATATCTGCTCCGAATCCTCTCTTCCGACGGAACGCGAAACGATCTGCGCAGATGAATCCTCGCCGTCAAGGTTTACGACCATTATGGACTCCGCTTTCTGCTTTCCGTGCGTCATTAGGCGCTCTGTCATCTTGAACACGGCGTTCTTTCCGAGCGTAGCCGTGGTGTTCCTTACCGTCGAATCAACGCCTTTTATCTGCACCGTCTCCATATCGCATACGGCATTTTCTCCGAGCGTTACCTCGGTCGTGGGATTCATTATGCGTTCGCCGTTTCCGTCACCCTCGCCGTAATGCTTTTCAACATATCTTACCCTTGCGCCTTTTTCTATGAAGAAGCGATGTATTCCGTCATGCCTCGACTCACTGTCTCCGGAATTATGGATACCGCAGCCGGCGACTATAAGTACGTCGGCGTCTTCTCCGACATAAAAGTCGTTATACACCATTTCCTTTATTCCCGTCCCCGTTATAATAACGGGGATATGGACCGATTCGTTTTTTGTGCCCGCTTTTATCCTTATATCGATACCGGGCTTATCTTCCTTTGTCGTTATCTGTATATTAGCCGTACTGTTCCTGCCGGCGCTTCCGCTATTCTTGCGGATATTATACGCTCCGGTAGGTATCTCGTGAAGTCCGGCGACCTGACTGAGCAGTTCTCTATCTACCTTTTCCATAGCATTTCCTTTTTACGTTATTTTTGATCGTTCCTGCAACAAGGGGAAAACTCGCACATTAGCTTTGAGAGCATTTCTTTTCTGTCTCCCATGCTCTTTACCTTACCGTCGGCTATTACCGCCATTTCGTCCGCAAGCGACATGATTCTTTCCTGATGCGAGATTATCACGGTAGTGCCCTTGCTCTTCTTCTGCATATTCTTAAACGTTTCCACAAGCATCGAAAAGCTCCAAAGATCTATTCCCGCCTCCGGCTCGTCGAATATCGCAAGCTCCGGACCTCTTGCCATGAGCGAAGCTATCTCTATCCTCTTTATCTCGCCTCCGGAAAGCGAGGAATCAAGCTCTCTTTTTACGAATTCCGCGGAACAAAGTCCCACACGGCTCAGATACGCGCAGCATTCCTTTTCGGTAAGATCTTTTCCCGCCGAAAGCGAAAGAAGCTTCATAACGGTAAGCCCCTTAAAACGAGGCGGCTGCTGGAACGCATATCCTATTCCGAGCTTCGCTCTGTCGGTAACGGACATATCGGTGATATCCGTACCGTTATATACTATACTTCCCGAGGTCGGCTTTTCAAGTCCCATTATGAGTCTTGCGAGCGTGGATTTTCCGCCGCCGTTCGGTCCGGTTATGACCAAAAACTTTCCGTCCGGCACGGTAAGGCTTATATCGTCTATGATATCAAGCTCGCCCTTGCCGTCCGAAACGCGAAAGCTGAGATTTTTAATTTCAAGCATTTTAAATGTCCTTTCAAGTTACTGTGTCATTGTAACAGATATATGATACTATTTTTATCTCTCTTTGTCAATGGTGTTTATCAAAAGTTTTACATTTTTTCAAAACTTAACTGTTTTCTCGGTATATACTTTGTAGTATAATTATAAAGGCTATATCTATGCATACGAAAGGATATTTAAAAATGGACATAATAGCTGTTCCGTTCGGTTACCTTATGCGGTTTTGCTACAACATCACAGGTAACTACGCGCTCGCCCTGATATTTTTCACTCTGCTCTTCAAGTTGATACTTCTTCCGCTGAACATAAAGCAACAAAAATCCACGCGCGACCGCGCAAGGATACAACCGAAGGAAAAAGCGATACGCAAGCGTTATGAAGGCAGGACCGATCAAAACGCACAAATGGAAATGAGCAACGACTTAATGAAGCTCTACCGCGACGAAAAAGTCAGCATGACCTCGGGTTGCCTGCCCATGCTCATTCAGCTCCCGATAATCTACATTCTTTACGAGATAGTGAGAAAGCCTCTTCAGTATATCTCGATGCTTTCAAATACGACGATAGAAGCGGTCAAGAACAAGATCTTTACGCTCTTTTCCGACGGAATACTTAATGCCGAGAACACCTCGTCCCAGATATACAAGTTGTTCGGAGACGCCGCGGGCGATGTAAGCAAATTCGGAATAGACCAGATACAGATGAGTACCGTTTTAAAGTCCAATTCCGACGCTTTTTCCGAGATATTTACGGACGGTCTGCCGCTCATACCGAATTTTGAATTATTCGGCGGCGCTATGGATCTGTCGATTAAGCCGTCGTTTACCGGCATAATGATACTGATCCCGATACTTGCGGCGCTCTTCCAATTCGCAAGCTCGTTCATACTCCAGCGTATCGGTCAAAAGCCCGACGTATCGACTCCCGAGGCTGCCGCGATGGCAAAGCAGATGCGTATGATGAACATAATATTCCCCGCAATGACGTTCTTCATATCGCTGAGCGTTCCGTCTATCATAGGTCTCTACTGGATATATCAGACCATTTTCGGAATGATCATAAACATCCTTCTCACAAAGTTCTACCCCGTTCCCGTATTCACCGAAGACGAGATAGCGAAGATCGAAGAGGAAATGAACAAGGACTACATTCCGCCGGTCGTTCCAAAGCACAAACGCCGTTCGCTCCACAATATAGATGAAGAAGAAGCCGACGAGCTTTCCGAGAGCACCGAAAATACGGAAAATGACGCGGAAGGCGAGCATATCGAAGATCTTCCCTCGTTACCTCCCAGAAGACGCTTCGATAAGAACGGAAACCCGATACGCTCGCTCCACTATATAGACGACGATACCGACGACATTGCCGAAGACTCCGAAAATCCCGAACAATCCGAGGAAACCGACGATAACGAAAAATCCGAAAACGACGAAAACTGACAGATTCGTCCGAAAGAAAGGACTTTAAATGAAACCGAATTTCAAAAGGCTTTTGCTTCCATTCATTCTGCTGATAGTATTATCTATCGTGATGTGCGGTTGTGCGAAAGACGATCCCGCAAACGATGACGATGGACCGGGCGACGGTTATTCCGGCTCTCTTTCCGGAGGCGGCAAAAGCGATGAGGAACCCGATACGCCGAAGGACGAAGGAGATTCCGACACTGTATATCACATAAGCACGGTCGACGAGCTTCTTTCCATGAAGCGTAAGGGCAAATACGTTCTCGATAACGATATAGATATGACCGATAAGAAATGGACTCCGATAGGAAGCTACGAAGCTCCGTTCTACGGCAGTTTTGACGGAAACGGACACAAGATAATCGGTCTTTATGTCTCGGACGCTTCTGAGGATATCGGAATAATGGCAACTTTCAAATATTCATACTGCGGACTTTTCGGATACGCAAACGGCGCCCAAATAAAAGATCTGACTCTTGAAAACGCGCAAATAGACATTTCCGAGACCGCGCAAAACAGAAACATCTACGCCGGCATACTCGGAGGATATTTTTCCGAATGTACGCTAACGAACGTGACCGTTTCCGGAAGCGTTTCGGTAGTAAGCTCAAATTATAGCGGATACGCCGGAGGTATCGCCGGAGGTATCGCAAAGACAAGCGCTTCAAGGTGCGTATCTCTTGCTTCGGTAAAAACCGATAATTGTCCGGAACGCGCCGAGAGCGGCGGACTTTTTGCGGTAGCAAAAGATAATTCCTCTGTTTCAAATTCCTATGCCACAGGCGACGTATACGCATCTACCACGGTAGGTATCGCTTATTCCGGCGGACTTTTCGGGTATTGCTTTACCACCTCCGTGACCGATTCTTATTCTTCCTCCAAGGTATACTCCGAGGTCTCCTCGTCCGCTTCCAAGGATGGAAAAAAGGGAGCGGCATATAGCGGCGGTCTTGCGGCGATAGCCTCCTCCATTCCGACGGAAAAAGAAAACGAAGACCCGATAAACAATTGCGTATTTCTTCGTTCGTACTACGTCGGCTCGGAGATCACCGCAAACGGAGGCGAAAGCGCTGCGTACATCGCAGGTCTGGTATGCAAATCCGATTACACTACGTTCACACATTGTTATAGCAGTACGGTTATTAAAGCCTCGGGAAATAGCGATAGCGTATCTGCCGCGGGTATATCCACGGAGATCACGCAGTATACTAAGATAAACGGTTGTTTCTTCCTCGGAAACGCCGAGCTTAAAGCCAAAACTTCATCAGGTGCAAAGTTCGGAACGCTCTACCTGAGAGTTGCCAACGGAGAAGCAAAGAACATTAAACTCTCAGCCTACTCTTCTTCCAACAGTTGCACCATAAACGGTACGACATACAAATGCGTGACCGAGAACGCCAAAAAGATAACTATCAATGGAGAATCGCGTATAAGCGGAACGTTTTACGATCCAACCAAGCTCTCCTCCGATCTCGGCTGGAATACCGACGAATGGCAGTTTACCGAAGGCTCTCTTCCGAAGCATGCTCAATAAACCGTTACAAAATGAAATAAAGATCACCGTTTTCGCGAATCGCCGAACGGTGATCTTTGTTTTACTACGCATAATCCGAGACGATCGGACATAATGTTTTATATAAGATCGATTTCGGAGGAAAAATATATGTTTATTTACTCGGTAAAGGCTTCAAGCATACGGCTCGGAGCGCTCATACTGCTCTCTCTCATAATAGTTTGCGCTCTGATAGTGCTTATCCCCGATTACGACGCCGTTTCGGTTTTCGCGGACGACGGAAGCGTAGTCTACACCGGAGCGAAAACAAATGAAGGACGTATAGAATTTTTAAGAAAGTTCGGCTGGGAGGTCGAAAGCTCTCCGACTGACGAGGCGACCGTTACCATACCGACGGAATTCGATTCGGTTTTCAGCGGTTATAACGAGCTTCAAAGGCTTCAAGGGCTTGATCTTTCGAAATACAAAAGAAAAACGGTAACAAGGTATACATACGTCGTAACGAACTATCCGGATTACGACGGAAAAGTATTCGCCAATCTTCTGATATACCGAGGAAAGGTCATAGGCGGAGACATATGCACGGAAGCCGGAGACGGATTTATTCACGGATTTTCCAAAAACGTTCACCTTTGAGCAATATAAAAAAGAGAAAGGACGGGCGTTAAAAGGTGCGTTCTACCCGGGAATTTATAAAAGACGGTCTTTTGCTCACGCTTACCACTATGATACTTCGTACTGCCGGGGTATTCTTTTCCGCGCGGCTCTCTGTGCTTGCCGGGACTTCCGTCATGGGACTTTACACGCAGATAATGTCCGTCTACGCTTTTGCCGTGACCGCCGCTTCCGCGGGCGTAAATCTCGGCTCTCTTCGAATAACCTCAGAAACATACGGGTGCGGTGACGCGGGAGATCTGTACACATGTGTACGCGAAAGCGTGAGCTACGCTTTAAAAGCCGGCGTAACCGTTAGCGTGATATTCTTTTTCGGCGCTCCGTTTTTCGGTGGCGCGCTCCTATGCGATACGCGTACCGTCTCTTCCCTGCGAGCGTTGGCAATAGCTCTTCCGTTCATAGCCGTCTCAAATGCTCTGCACGGATATTTCAGCGGAGTTAAGATGATCGGCAAGAGCGCGCTCGTAAGCCTACTCGAACAAGGCTCGCGAATAACCATGACACTTTTAGCTCTCGGAACTGTAAACACATCGGACACGGAAGCCGTCTGCCTCACCTTGGTCATCTGCAACGCCTTATCCGAGGTCATCTCCTGCTTTTTATTGACCGTGCTCTGCATATTCGACATAAAAAGATTTAAAAACGGTAAGCGCGGTACGTCGGATCTTAAAAAACGTTTTATCGGTATAACCGTACCGGTAGCGCTGAGCGCTCTTATACGCTCGGCGCTCACTACCTCGGAGCATATACTTATTCCGATAGGTTTGCGTGCAAACGGAGCCGATACCGAATCGGCACTAAGCGTTTACGGTATAGTTTCCGGCATGGTAATGCCGATACTTCTCTATCCTATGGCTCTGCTATCCGCTTTCGCTTCCATATCGATAGCCGAGCTTTCCGCCATGGTCTCAGCCGGCGAGATCAAGGATAGGATATCGAAAACGGTGTCGAAGGGTATCTCGCTTGCGCTCATGTACGGGATAGGCTGCTCGGCGTTCATACGGTATTTTTCCGACATACTCGGTATCTCGGTTTATCATAACGCCTCCGTCGGAGGATTTATGAGGATAATGGCGCCGCTCGTGATCTTCATGTATCTCGACCATATCTCGGACGGTATGCTTAAGGGTCTCGATAAACAAAATTACGTAATGAAGGTAAACATAACTGACGCCGCGCTGAGCGTACTGTTCGCGATAATTCTCATTCCGCGATTCGGAATATACGGCTTTATCGCTTCGGTATATATATGCGAGATGCTCAACTGCACCTTCAGCTTCGGCAGGCTCATGTTCACATCAGGGATCAAAGTCGATCTTTTAAAAGCGCTCGTGCTTCCCGCTCTTTGCTCCGTTATAGCTATATGGTCGGTCTCAGCCGCATCGGGTCTTGAAGTTATAAAAGCATGGTTTACAAAAAGCGCCGTATTTCCCATACTCTCCGCCGCTGCCATATATATCGTTCTGCTGAAAGCTACCGGCGCGCTCGGAGAAAAAAAATCACGGACGGTATTCGGCGTATATTTTAAGCGCGTCGGAGAACGGTGATACGCTTCCGAGAACGGCGACTGCATACTCGGTTTTTTCGTCAGAAAAAAGAACTATCGCCCATTGAGTATAACCGCACGAACCGGTCTTTCCTCCGATTATCCCGTCGACCTTGGCTTGCCACGGAGTACAATGAGTTTCGAAAAAATCGTTTGAGACGGTAAGATATACGCTGCTGCTTTGAGAATACATTCCGATAGTTACCTTTTCGTCTGAGCAAAATATCTTTCTCAATCTGCTATCCTCTAAAAATTTGTTCAAAATGATCGCCGTATCGTAAGAAGTTGTTATCGCTTCCTTATTGTCCGCGCCGCAAACGTTGGTAAAAAAGGTGTTTTTCATTCCGTACTCCGAGGCTTTGGTATTCATCTCGTTAACGAAGCTCTCCTCGCTTCCGCTTATATGTACCGCAAGAGTATATGCAAACGAAGAGCCTCTTTGATATAGCATACAGGTGAGCAGTTCCCGTATATTCATACGTTTCCCTACGGAAAGTATATCGCTTGAGAGCGAATAATTTGCTTTTCTTGCGGCTCCCGCCGGACATACCGCCTCCTCTGTTTCGCTTATATTTCCGTTGGAAAGCTTTTCGGATACTATCACCGCTATCATGAATACCGATATATCTCCGCTTCCAAGCTCCCTTTCGGCTTCTTTTACGGCTATCATGCTTTTTTTATCAAGATTGCACATCATAGCTCCGTCTGCGGTCACGAGCGTTGATATCTGTTTTGCGTTCTTACTGTCAAAGATCGGTCTTTGCTGCGTCGCACCGCCGCTTACGCCGTCGCTTCCCGATTGTACGCTGTCAAGAACGTTATCGACATTTCCCGAAGGATCTTCCGTTTTCCCGCCGTCCTCGCTCTTGCTTTTTCCGCCTTTCAAAAGCGATATACATTTAAATCCGCCGAGAGTTATACATAAGGCGAGCAAAGCCGATATTATCCTTGATCCGAGTCTCGGCGGAAACGCCGATATTATACCGCGCAGGTTCATGATAAAAATTCCTTTCTTTTTCGTAAAAAAGCTCGTATTCCGTCGATTTATCCGAAAACGCCGAACGCTCCGACTTTTATGTCAGAGCGTTCTTCGATATTTTATTTGTCTTTCTCCATGTCTTCCGGTCTTATATCCGAAAGCGGATTTTCCATCATTGCTTCTCTCATGCTTTCGTCGCTCACATGGGTATATATCTGGGTAGTGTTTAACTGTTCGTGACCCAATATATCTTTTAGAACTCTTACGTCCACTTTTCCGGTCCGATACATAAGTGTAGCTGCGGTATGTCTCAGCTTATGCGTTGAATAATGTTTATTTTCAAGCCCAGCCGCATTAAGATATTTTTTTACGAGCCATTGAACGGTCTTTCTGCTTATCCTGTTGTGCTGACGCGAGCTTATAAAGAGCGCGTTCTTATCCTTTATCGCGGTATCGGCGTTTCTTATCGGCAGATATTCCGCAAGAGCGTCGCGGCACGCGTTGTTCAGATATATCATTCTTTCCTTTGCGCCCTTACCCAAAACGCGCACGGACGTAAACTCTCTGTCGAAATCAGTAAGATCAAGTCCCACAAGCTCGGAAAGACGCATTCCGCAGTTAAGGAACAACGTAAGTATTGCAAAATCCCTTTCCTTGGTCTTTGAGACCGGATCGTTCTTTACCGCCGCCAAAAGCTCCTTTGATTCATCAAGCGAGAGGAACTTCGGCAAAGCGGCTCTGGCGGACGGTGCATCTATATCCTTTGCCGGATTTTCCTTTATCTGACGGGTAACAACCGTAAGGTACTTATAAAAGGATTTTATCGCGGTCAGCTTTCTCGCTCTTGCGCCCGCTTTATTTCCGCGTTTATCGGCGGCGTATGTAAGGAAGCCGTATATAAGCTCGCTCCGCACCTTCGACATATATTGAGCGTCTATATCGGATATATCGACCTTGACATAATCCTCGGGTTCTGTCGAAAGTCCGTCGAAACGCGCTTTAACGTAGCATAAAAACAATACCAGATCGTTTTGATATTGCTCTACCGTTCTTTCGGAACGGTTTTTTATAACTCTCATATACTGCGAATATTCCGTCAGTATATCGGGAGGACTACATTCAAGATTTTTGTGCATATGATCTTCACTTTCCTTTGCTTTGATCTCAGTATACCACAAATTAAGCGCAAATTCAATAATTTTTTGTCGTACCGAGAAATTTTTCCTTCTCATACTCGTTAATAATTTGTAAATTATAGTAAATCCGCTTTAAATATCGCCGCAGTAGTGATATAATTGATGTGATATAAGTTTTGAACTCAGAAAGGATCGTAAATAATGACACTTGTTGTTCTGGCAGCCGGAATGGCGTCCCGTTACGGAGGACTTAAGCAGATAGATCCGGTAACATCTACCGGCGAATTTATAATAGACTTTTCAATATACGACGCATACAGAGCCGGATTTGATAAAGTGGTATTCGTCATTAAAAAAGAGAACCTCGAAGCATTTAAGAGCACGATAGGCGTAAGAGCCGAACGGTTTCTTAAGGTAGATTACGCTTTCCAGGCACTTGAGGATATTCCCGAACGCTTTTCTTCCCTTCTTGAGGGACGCGTCAAGCCTTGGGGAACGGCTCACGCGGTGCTTGCCGCGCGTAGCTTGGTAAACGAGAATTTTGCGGTCATAAACGCGGACGATTTCTACGGAAAAGACGCATTCGAAAAGCTTGCTTCTCATCTTTCGGCGGCAACAAGCGATGGAAGGTCGCATTTCTGCATGGTAGGCTACGTTCTTAAGAACACCCTTACGGAGAACGGATCCGTATCGCGCGGTGTATGCCGAGTCGATGATAACGGAATGCTCATAGACGTTACCGAAAGAAGCAAGATATTCAAGACAGACGGCGGCGCGGAATACGAGGAGAAGGGCGTAAGAACGCCGGTATCCGAAAATTCGATAGTCTCCATGAACTGTTGGGGCTTCACTCCCGACGTGTTCGACGGTATAGCCGAAGGATTCGAAAGATTCCTCGAATCTCACCCCGGAGAAAAAACGGAGTATTATCTTCCCTACGCGGTAAGCGAGATAAAATCCGCTGACAAAGCCGACGTGCGCGTTTACGATACGAATGAGCGTTGGTACGGCGTTACATACAAGCAGGATAAGCAGAATGTTGTGGACGGTATAGGCGAGCTTATAAAAAGCGGTGTTTACAACGTTCCGCTTTGGAAATGACATAAAATCACAGGATAACAGGAGAATTTTGTCACATGGATATTAAAAACATCGCCGAGAGCTTCGGTATAATCTCCGAAAACCTCTCGTATACCGAATGCACAAGGGGTCATATAAACAGTACGTTTTTCGTAAACGCGGACCCGAACGCAAAAGAGCCGGAATATGTTTTTCAGAAAATAAACACTTCCATATTTAAGAACCCGAACGAGCTTATGTCGAACATATTCAACGTTACTTCTCACATAAGAAGCAAGCTCGTTTCCGAAGGCAAGGACGCAAGCAGAGGCGTTCTGAACTTTATAAAGACCGTAAACGGAGATCTCTACTACCGCGACGGGGACGGTTCTTGCTGGCGCGCATACCGTTATGTCGGAAAAGCTCTTTCGCTCGATCTTGCCGATACCACCGACCTTTTCGCCGAAGCCGGATATGCGTTCGGACACTTTCAAAAGCAGCTTGCCGATTTCGACGCTTCAAAGCTTTACGAAACGATACCGAACTTCCACAACACCGTAAGCCGCTTGAACGATCTGAAAAAAGCCGTTACGGACGACGTCGCCGGAAGAAAGAAGGCGGCTGAAAACGAAATAAAATTCGTTTTAGACCGCGCCGATAAATGCTCTTACATAATCGACGGGATCAAAGACGGCAGATTTCCTCTCAGAGTCACTCATAACGATACCAAGCTCAACAATGTTCTTTTGGACGAAAGCACGGGCAATGGTCTATGCGTAGTCGACCTCGATACCGTAATGCCCGGAAGCATGCTCTATGATTTCGGAGATTCCATACGCTTCGGCGCTTCTTCAGCCGCGGAGGACGAGATCGATCTTTCTAAGGTCTACGTTCGTCTCGACATGTTCGAAGCATATACCGAAGGATTTATAAAAGGACTCGACGGCGCGGTCACCGATGACGAGATAGCCGCGTTCCCGATATCGGCTTATATAATAACGCTTGAGATAGGAATCCGCTTCCTTACCGACTATCTTAACGGAGACACGTATTTCCGTATTCACCGTCCCGAACACAATCTCGATCGCGCGAGAAACCAATTCAAGCTCGTTTCCGACATGGAAACGAAGATGAACGAAATGGAACGCATAGTTGCCAAGTACATCAAAAAGTGATCTGATATAAAACAAAAAAACTCCGAAAGACTTCCAAAGAAGTCTTTCGGAGTTTTTTACATTCAGTCGTTATATCCGTTAGGATTATTCTTCTGCCAATTCCAAGAATCGCGGCACATGTCGTTAAGGCCGTACTGTGCCGTCCAGCCGAGCATCTCCTTCGCTTTGGTTGAATCGGCATAACATTCCGCTATATCGCCGGGACGGCGCTCGGTGATCTTATACGGTACTTTTACGCCGTTCGCCTCTTCAAACGCCTTTACCATATCAAGAACGCTGTATCCCACTCCCGTTCCGAGATTGAATATCTCCGTTCCCTTATGCTTTACCGCATAATCTATCGCGCAGGCATGACCCTTTGCAAGGTCTACCACATGTATATAATCGCGTACTCCGCTTCCGTCCTTGGTAGGATAGTCATTTCCGTAGACAGAGAGCTTGGAGAGCTTTCCTACGGCTACCTGAGAGATATACGGCATAAGATTATTAGGAATACCGTTCGGAGATTCTCCGATAAGACCGCTCTTATGCGCTCCGACGGGATTAAAGTAACGAAGAAGCACAACGGAAAGCTCGGGATCGGCTTTCGAAGCGTCTGTCAATATTACTTCATTCATGTACTTTGTCCAGCCGTAAGGATTCGTACAACGTCCGACAACCGCTATCTCCTTTATCGGAACAGTATCGGGCGCACCGTAAACGGTAGCGGAAGAACTGAAAATGATGTTGTGTACACCGTGATGTCTCATAACGTCAAGAAGAACGAGCGTAGAATTAATGTTATTACCGTAATACTCTATCGGCATACGGCAGGACTCGCCAACCGCCTTAAGTCCGGCAAAATGTATCACGGCGTCGAAGATATGCGCCGAGAAAAGCTCTTCCATAGCCTTTGCATCGCAACAATCCGCCTTAAAAAATTCCGGTCTCTTTCCGCATATGGTTTCTATTCTGTCGATGACCTTTGCACTGCTATTTGCAAGATTATCGACTATGACCACCTCGTGACCGAGCGCCGTCAGCTCTATTGCGGTATGCGAACCTATATAACCTGCTCCTCCGGTAAGTAAGATCTTCATTTTTCTTTTTCCTCTTTTCTTAAATATTATTATTTTTTTATTACTAATGCTCGTGTGCGGTAAACATACCGTCAAGGTACGCATAGTGACGTCCGTCCTTGTTTTTAAAGCCTATTACTTTTGCGGCTCTATCGTAAAAGACACCGTTCTTTTCGAAATAAGCTTCTTTAATACCGTGTATATCAAGAAAATTAAGGACGGAGCGACCGAGAAGCATGGCAAGCGCAAGCCTTTCGTCATCTGTCTCCGAAACTATTCCGAGATCGCTGAGATATCCGATCCCGTCCTTTACACAGAACTGAGACGCGCCTATCACCTTATCGTCGTCGTACATTCCATAGGCGAACTTATCTTTGTCGTATGAGATCCCGCAGGTAAGACACACTCTCTCCTGCTCCTTCGAATCCGACATCGGAATGACCTTCAGCATGATCGCTCACCTCTCAACTCTTCATACCGCAGGCGGTCTTCAGATATTCCGTCTGTTGCTTTGTAAGATGACGCCAATCGCCCGGTTTAAGATTTCCGAGCTTTATCTGTCCTATGGCTATCCTTTTAAGCTTTAGCACCGTAAGTCCGACCTGCTCGCACATCTTTCTTATCTGGCGGTTTCTTCCCTCGAAAAGCTCCATGCAAAGTACTGTTTTTTCGTCCTTCATAGACACTATCGAAGTTTTGACCGGTCTTATCGTATAACCGTCTATCACCATTTCGGACGAGAGCTGGCGGCATTGACGCGGCGTTACCTCACCCGATACCGTAACGTTATAATACTTTGCCACGCCGTGCTTCGGGTGCGTAAGGCGATTGGCAAGCTCTCCGTCGTTTGTGCACAAAAGAAGCCCTTCGCTATCAAGATCAAGCCTGCCTACGGGATACACTCTCGCTCCTACGTCTTCTATAAGCTCTCTTATGCAAGGTCTGCCTCTTTCGTCGCTCAGCGTCGTAACATATCCCACCGGTTTATGAAGCATTATATATATCTTTCTTTGATATCCGGGGACTATTTTTTTGCCCTTATATTCGACCGTATCGTTTTGCGGATCTATTTTTTGACCCGTTTCGGCTCTTACGCCGTTTATCTTTACCTCTCCGCGTTTTACGGCTTCCTCTGCCGCGCGTCTTGACATTATCCCGAGATCGGCAAGATATTTGTGTATTCTGAGTTCTTCCATTTTATGTCCTTAGCTCGGGGAATCTTCCGTTTTCTTAAACAGCCCCGTTATTTTACCTAAAAATCCTTTGTTATCCGCGGAATTTACGCTTGCTTCCACCGTTGCTTGCGCGTAGATATTTCTTCGCGCCGCTTCCCTTCCTTCCGAATAGAACACGGCATACCCAACCTTCTGTCCTACCGCAACGGGAGCAAAAATGATCTTCGGAACGAAGTATCTTACCTTTATTTCTGCCGAAATTTCCGATGTGATATGTACGTCGTCTCCGAAGCGGCATGTAACGCTTTCCGAAACTCCGCAAGCGACCGGTACGGTCACCGAATACTTTTCTGCCTCGAAGCTCGTAGTCTTAACCCTTTGAAAGCCTTCTTCGAATAGCGAAACATGATCGTTCCAATCGTCGGAAGCGTTTATGGTAACGCATATAAGCGTTGTACCGTCGCGCTCGGCGGCGGTCACGAGGGTCCTTCCGCTGGATTTCGTAAATCCGGTCTTACCGCCTATCATATCCTTATATGTGCTTAAAAGCCTGTTATGATTTGTAAGGACGCGGGTAAGAGTACCGTCCGACGACGGAAATATCTTTTTCTTAGTGGATATTATCTTTCTGAATTCCGTATTCTTCAAGGCATACGCCATAAGG
>CAZFQJ010000001.1:0-30986 GCA_964520875.1 uncultured Lachnospiraceae bacterium | reverse complement strand
ACCCTGGACCCACTGATTAAGAGTCAGTTGCTCTACCAACTGAGCTAAAGGTACATATTCAATACCGATCAAGGTATTGAAGCTGAACTAACTTATCAACATTCAAGATTATACCACATAAATTCCGATAAATCAAGAGTAATGTGATGTAAAAAAAGAACTTATGAATGTCCGAAATGTTCAAAAATAGAATTAAAGGTGAGCATAGCGTATCCGAGGCACGTCGGAGCGGCTTTGCCCGAGAAATAACTCGGCGTAAATTTTTCGACGGACGGCTGCTCGTGCTTTTTTCGGCAGAGCTTTACATACTCCTCCACCGCCGCTACGTAACCTTTTACGTGTTCGAGGCTTGCTTCTATTGCTTGCAGACATTCGTTTACGGCGTTCGGGTCGCCTGCGTTTTCCGGATCAAGAGTGCGGTCGTAGGTGACGGCGCACGCGTCTTTATAGTTACGGCTTATCAGCATGGCGGATATCTGAAGGCTGGAAAGATATTTGAGAGTTCCGCGATATTCTCTTAGGTCTCTGAAAAAGGCAACTCCCGTCTCCGGCGTGCCGTCGCCTTGGACCATGTCTCCGCATATGAGCGTCTCGCTTTCGACGTGATACCAGCATATGTGTTCGGTCTGGTTCTTTATCGGAGCGAGCGGGCGCAGCTCCTTGAATATCGCGTCGTCCGGATTTATACGTGCGTCGGCAAGAACGCCCTTTATCTCTCTGAACGGAGGCGAATTATCGGGAAATACCGAGCAAAGCTCCGCTATATAATATGTGGGGTTTTTAATCTTTCTTATCTGATCCTCCGAGGCGAGCACTCGTATGTCCGGAGCTATCTGCTTTAATCTGTGCAGACCGCCGAGCGTTTCGATAGAGCAATGCGTGAATACCGCGTATTCTATATCCTTCGGCGCGAGTCCGATAGCTTTGAGTGCCGGAACGATCACGTCGGTCACAGATGAGTCGTGCGCTCCGCAGTTTATTAAGAAGTTGCTTTTTCCGATGACGAGAGTTACCGCGTCTCCGAAATCGGACGAGCTCGGAACGAGGTGGTAGATATTCGGTTTTATTTCCTTAAATTCATTCATCAGAAAAATGACCTCCCGATAAGTAACTGAATATATTGTAGCATAAGGTAAGGATTTTTTCAAGGCGAAAATGAAAATTAATAAAAAGTTTTTTTCAAGGCAATACATACGTTTTTCGGTCGAAACCGCTCCGAAATCGGTCGCCGCATTCAAAAAAATGCAAAAATATATTGACAAAATATGAGAGAAGTGTTATAATGAAGGCGGAATCGGAAAATCGGCGTAGTGCGACTTGCGCGGTATTCCGAGACCATACATACACGACGCCGGAGATCTTGACGCTTTCCGGCTATCCGCTTTTGAGATCAACCAATTATTACAATCGGACCGATATGGCAGGTCCTTAACGAAAGGAATGGTAACATGTCTGCAGGATTGATATTGACCGTCGGAATAGCGGCGTATCTGCTCGTTTGCGTGGTATGGGCACGCATAAGAGGGGTCACGCGTTCGAGGATCAGATTGTTTACGGTGATAGCGTCCGCGGTGATCGCTTTCATAGCCACTCTCGTCGTAAAGAACATGGTGGCAAACGAGAGCCTCAGAGCTACGCTTCACGATTTCGCGAGCAATAACGGCATGGAGTTTATAAACGAGCTTGCCGAGATCTCGCCCGTCATCGAAGAGATAGTGCTCAAAACAGGCGGCGCTCTGCTTGCTCCGATGATATTCTTCATATTGTTTGCGGTGCTGAGTCTCGTGACTTGGGTACTGTACTTTATCGTGACGCTTGCATTGTTCGTCGTCATACACCGTAAGGAAAAAACGAGAAAGTTCAAGGGAGTTCCGTGCCTTATACACGGACTCGTACAGGGCGCTATATGCGTAGCGGTGCTTCTCGTTCCGATATCCACGTATTTTTCCATACTCCCGAAGATAACCGACAATATTCCCGTCGGAAGCGATGACGGAAGCTCGGATATCCTTGCGGAGGTAAGCGCGCAGGCGGATTCGGTAAATAAGTCTCCCGCAGTCGCGGTCTTCCGTACCGCTGGCGGAAAGCTCGTATGCTCCGCGTTTACCGATTATTCGGTCGATAACGGCGGTGAAAAGGTAAAGGTCAAGCTTGATCGCGAGATAGACGCGATACTGAAGCTCGTTTCGGAGATTAAGGATATCTCCGGAAAGCAGCCGAGCGAATACACCTCAGAGGAAGCGGAAGCGATAGAAGCGCTCGGAGAGTCCGTAAAGGATTCGGATATAGTTTCCCTTATCGCTTCGGAGCTTGTTCACGGCGCTACCGGCGCATGGAAGAATGGGGAAGCGTTTGCCGGAGTTGAAAAGCCCCAATCCGACGAGATGACCGGAGTCATGTTCGATAAGATAATCGATATACTCTACGAAGGCTCAAAGGGTACAGGCACTTTTAATGAGGACATACAGACTCTCACAAAGCTCATGTCGAAGCTCATAACGACCGACGTTATGAAATCCATGGGAGATACCGAGCAGCTCGTAAAGGCTATCTCGAAAGAGGGAGTCATAACGGACATTGCCCGTATACTCGGAAGCAACGACAGAATGAAGGTGCTCATTCCCGAGCTTACCAATCTTTCCGTAAAGATACTTGCTCAGAGCTTGGGTATTCCGGAAAACGACGAAGCCGTATACACGGAAATGCTTTCGAATATCGCGGGTACGCTGAACGAGCTCAGAAACGGCGAGGCTTCCGAAAGCGAAAAGATAGCGATAGTCGAAGATACGCTTGAGACCGAATTTACGAAGGTTGGACTTGATGTCAAAGCGGAGTACGTCAGCGCGGTAGCGGAGGCTCTCGTAAAAGACTTCGGCGATTCGGAAGTGGTGATAGATCCTGCGTTCGTATCGGAATTCTTTGAGATATATTCCGATCATCTTGACGCCGCGGGCGAAGAAGGAACGGGAGATATCGCTTACGGCGGCGGAGCGTTGTTCGTAAAGCTCGGCGACGGTAACGACGAAGACGGCGAAAAAGAGTATCAGTATTACAAGTACCAAAACGGCTATGGCAACGGCGGTGCGTCCGGTTCGTCCGCGGCGGAGCTCGGAAGAGAACACGGCAGTTCGGGCGATGACGGAGAGGATTCCGGAAAGCTTGCCGGACTCAGAAACGGTCAGTCTGCCGGCGAATATTTTAATGTAACCACGATATCCGGACTTTTCGGAAACGGCGAGAATTCGAACTACGGAGATTACACCGAAGAGGATATCCAAAACGAAGCCGAAGCGCTTGAGCAGATAATGGGACTTGTTTCGGGATTCCTCGGCGGAAACGATGATAACGATTCCGATGACGGTGACGGCGGCTCGTCCTCCACGTCGACCGGAGACATTATAAAGGGCGTCGGAGAGGTTCTTGATAAGCTTTCTAATACCGAGAGCTTCGGAAAAGAAAAGACCGACGAATTGTTTAATGCTATCCTTAATTCCGAGAAGATCGGAGATATAATCACCGACGAAGAGAAGCAGGGTATAATCGACGGACTTTCCGGTTCCGACGGACTTACCTACGGCGAGCTTATGAACGGAGTTTCGAGCATAGTGGATCTTGTTGAGTCTATCGCAAAGGAAGGCTCTCTGACGATAGATATCGAACTGACAAAGACTCTCATATCCTCTCTTACCGAAGCCAACGTCGAAGCGCTCAGCGGATTTATAACGGGTAACCGTTTCGGAAATCTGGGTATACCGGAGGAAAAGCTTGACGCGGCGACTTCGCTCATAAAGGATCTTCTTACCGAGATAGGAAAGTTCGCCGATGAAAAAAGTATAGAGTCCGAGGCGGGCGCGGTAAAGCACGTGATAGATATAGCGCTCACCGCCAAGAGCGGAAACGGAACCAAATTGTTCGGTGAAGATGGCAGACTCGGCTGCACGGCGGACGACATGGTGGAGCTTATCATGTCGAGCACGGCGGTACGCAGTATACTTGACAGCGAAAATCTGACATTTGACCCGTTCGGACTTGAAAAGGACGGTCATCATAAGATAAGCGAAAGCGAAATAGAAGAGATAAAGGACGCGTGCGCCGACTACTGCAGTAAGCATGCGTCAAGCGACGGCGAGAAGCTTAAGAACGAGCTTAAGGCTCTCGCTTCGATACTCGGCATAAACATAAACCTTTGATCGACGCAAAAACGGAGCCTCGCGTTTGTAAAGCGCGGGGCTCTGTTTGATTTGATATCATATCGGTGTGAAAAAATGAAAATAACTCAAAAAAGCATAAACCCTTTCCCGTATTCCGACGACAATAAGCGTTATCATACCATGGACTATGCCATGCGGCAGATCTTCGGCGGTAAGGCGTGCAAGATACCTGTTGACGGCGGCTTTACCTGTCCGAACCGCGACGGAAGCAAGGGAGTGGGCGGTTGTACATTCTGTTCGGGCAAGGGTAGCGGAGAGTTTGCCGCCGGAAGAGAATATTCGATAACCGAGCAGATAGAGCGCGGAGCGCTAATGATGCGTAAAAAGTGGAATGACGCGGCTCTTATACCGTATTTTCAGTCGTTTACCGGCACATATGCTCCGCTTGATACCTTGAAAAAGCTGTATTCCGAGGCGCTTTCCTATCCCGAAAGCGCGGGACTGTGTATATCCACCCGTCCCGATTGCATAAATGCCGAAACGGCTCTGTATCTGAAGGAGCTTTCGCGCGGGCATGAGATATTCGTGGAGCTTGGACTTCAAACGGTGCACGACAGTACCGCGCGCAGTATAAACAGATGCTGCGAATATTCGGATTTCCTTAAGGCGTGTGAGCTTTTGGAGGGACTGCGCGTTTGCGTACATATAATAAACGGTCTTCCGGGTGAGAGCAAGGACATGATGCTTACGACCGTTAAGAAGATTGCCGAGCTTCGTCCCTGGGCGGTAAAGCTACACCTTCTGCATATCCTTAAGGGTACGGAAATGGAAAAACAGTATTCTCGGGGAGAGATCGAGGTAATGGAGCGCGAGGAATATGTTTCTCTTGTTTGCGACGAGCTTGAACTTTTGCCGCCCGAGACCGTTATCGAACGTGTTTCCGGAGACGGCGCGGAGGATATGCTCATAGCGCCGCTATGGAGCCGCAAAAAGCTCGTCTTGCAGAACGAGATAGACAAAGAGCTTTTCAGACGTAACAGTATGCAGGGCATGAAATATCATGCCTCCGAAAAATAATTATATACTTGAACGTTTTCTGGTCAGAAATTCGGTAACAGCGTTAAAGGGTTTACCGTTTTTCCGTTGCGGCGTATCTCAAAATGCAGATGTGCGCCCGTTACGTTTCCGGTAGCTCCGCTCTTGGCTATGCATTGTCCCTGATAGACTCGCACGCCTTTTTTTACTCCGAGGGAGCTTAGATGTGCGTAATACGTTACGTCTCCGTTGTCATGACGTATCTTTATGAGATAACCGTAGCTTCCCATGTATCCCGAATATATGACCTCTCCGCCGTCGGAAGCGTAAACATTCGTTCCTTTTGCGGCGCGCAGGTCTACGCCGAGATGAAAGTCGTACTCGGAATTCAGATATCTTCCGCCGTAGCTTGACGTAACGTACATGTTTTTTAGAGGAAAGAGGTATTTTCCGGTAGACGCGGTAGACTTTTTGGTTCCGATCAGGATCACCTTGTCGGTTGCGGGCGAAAGCTCTTTCTCGGAAACGAGAACGCGCGAGCTTTCACTTTCGTTTTTGTATGTTACGTTGTATGTAAGCAGCTTTTCGCCGTTTTTTCCGGATACGGAGGTTATTTTTTCTCCCTCGTAATATGCGGAAGAGTTTTTATATACAGTATCAAACGGTATGGCTTCGGTGACGCTTTCGCTGAGCGTCACCGTATACGAGATCATTCCGCCGCTGTTTTTGTAGTCTTCTATCGCCGTTTCGGGAGATTTTATCTCGTTTTCGTCGCAGAACGTCTGCGTTATTTCCACTTTACTGTTTACGGAAACGGATACGGGCGATTTTCCGCTTTTTTTAATCTCGTCCGTTTTTATGGTCGTGAGCAGAGATACTATATTCTCTGCGGTCACGGAGCTTTCGATGAAGGCGACTTCGTTTTCGTCTATCGTCAGTATGTATGCGGAAGCTTTCGCAATCTGCTCGGAGGCGTCGGGAGGTTCGTTTGCCGAACATGAGGCAAAAAACGCCGTGAAGGCAAGTATCAGTATGGCGGTAAGGTGTTTGTACGGAGCTTTTCCGATAGGCATATCGTGCCGTCCTTTCTTGAGCTTGGGGTAAGGTGATCTTATGTTTTCTTCATGCCGAAATAGCGTGAAAACGTGTTTAGATTATAGCAGAAAAACGCCCCCGAATCAAGTATTATCGCGGTTTTACCTTTAGTTCCCGTAAAAATATTCAATAAACGGATAAATGCAGGAAAGGTTATATCATGCAAAAAGACTATACGGAAAATTCGAAGAGAGCGAACGCGCTCGGCATCGCTCTTTCGCTCTATATACTGCTTCAGCTCGTGACGTCCGCGCTCATTTTTTCGTTTGCGGGTTCGATCCGTGACATTGTTTCGCTCGTTTTCAAGGTGATAAGGTTCGGAGTGCCGACGGTCGTCTATTTTAAAATCACGGGATATGAGCCGAAGCGCAAAGAAAAGCCGATACAAAAGAACGCCGTCGGCGCGCTTGAATTTCTGTTCGCGTTTTCGTTTATCTCGGTCGCCGTGAATACGGTCGGAGGCATGACCGAAAAGGCGATGTCTGTTTTCGGCATGCAAGTTCCCGAAAGTACCGTTTCGGCGAATGCGGGTGAGTTTGTTTTTATGTTTTTGGGGAGCGTTCTTCTGGCGGCGATAACCGAGGAGATACTTTTTCGGTATGTCGTCATGCATGCGCTTGAAGGGTGCGGAGGAACAGCGAAGGTGCTCGTCTCCGCAGCTTTGTTTTCGATAATGCATTGTAATTTTTTGCAGATACCGTATGCGTTCGCCGCGGGGATAGTGATCTCCGCATTTTACCTAAGGACGGGTTCGATTATTTATGCTGTCATGTTGCATTTTTCTTCGAATCTGTTCACGTTCGTTTTCGAAGCGCTTCGGACATTCGGAGACGCGGAAAAGGTTTCTTTTGCGTCGAACATTGCATATATCGTGCTATCGGTGACGGCTATATGCGGAGCGGTTTATTTTATCTTGTCGGAAAAGAAGAACGGTCCTGCGCGCTCGGACGAGCCTAAAACGGAGATAAAAAGCTTTTTGAACGCCGGAACGGCGATATACGCGGTATCGGCGCTGCTTATAGCTATACTGAATATTATTTAGCGGAGAAATTACGGAAGATATGGAAAACGATGTAATATTTATGCAAGCGGCGCTTGAGCTTGCAAAAGAAGCGGCGCTCGACGGAGAGGTACCGGTCGGCGCGGTGGTGGTCCATGGCGGAAAGATAGTCGGCAGAGGACGAAACAGAAGAGAAAAAGCGAAGAACGCGCTCGCGCATGCAGAGATAGAAGCTATAAACGAGGCGTGCAGAACGCTCGGCGGCTGGCGACTGCCAGAATGTACGATGTACGTTACGCTTGAACCCTGTCCGATGTGCGCGGGAGGTCTGATAAACGCGAGGATAGACAGAGTGGTCGTGGCGCTTTCGGACGCAAAGTCAGGGGCGCTTCGTTCGGTGCTGAACATGAATTCATACCCTTTAAATCACAAGACAAAGACTGAGTTCGGACTAATGGAAAATGAGTCGAGGGAGCTTATGACGGCTTTTTTCGGTGCGCTTCGCTCAAGGATATGAAAGGGTAAGGCAAAAAAGTGAATAATAATGCGTTTGAAATGTAACATTTTGCAAAATCCACTTGACAAGAACGTGTGTAAAGTACTATAATAAAAAACGGCGTTCGATCGAAAGGAAGTGTACTACAATGCCAATGCAGTTTATAAGAAAATTACCGATCCCGTTAGATACCAAGGAGAAATATCCCGTATCCGAGAAAGCGGAGCGTCAAAAGGAGCTTAACGATATCGCGATACGCGACGTAATGACCGGAAAGTCGGACAAGAAGCTTCTTATAATCGGTCCTTGCTCTGCGGATAACGAGGAGTCGGTCATGGATTATGTTTACCGTCTTAAGGGCGTTCAGGAAAAGGTAGCCGAAAAGCTTATACTCGTTCCGAGGATATATACGAATAAGCCGAGAACGACGGGAGACGGATATAAGGGCATGCTTCATCAGCCCGATCCCATGGGCAGTCCGGATATGTATAAGGGTCTGCTTGCCATAAGAAATCTCCATACGAGAGTGCTTACGGAGACAGGTATGCCTACCGCCGACGAGATGCTCTATCCTTCGAATTACAGATATCTTTCCGATCTCATCTCTTACGTTGCGATCGGCGCGCGTTCGGTCGAAAACCAGGAGCATAGGCTCGTTGCAAGCGGTATAGACGTTCCGGTCGGAATGAAGAATCCGACGGGCGGAGACATATCCGTTATGATGAATTCGATCACCGCGGCCCAGCACGCTCATTCGTTTATATACAGAGGCTGGGAGGTCACAACTTCCGGAAACCCCTGTGCTCATGCGATACTTCGCGGTTACGTAAATAAGCACGGTCAGAGCCTTCCGAACTACCATTACGAGGATCTGGCGCATCTTGCGGAAACCTACGCGAAGACCGAGCTTGTAAACCCCGCGGTAATAGTGGATACGAATCACGCCAATTCCGGAAAGAAATATGCCGAGCAGCCGCGTATTTGTAAGGAGGTCCTCCATTCGTGCAGACATAACGAGGATATAGCGAAGCTCGTCAAAGGATTTATGATAGAGAGCTACATTGAGGACGGTTGTCAGAAGATAGGCGAAGGCGTATACGGAAAGTCGATAACCGACCCGTGTCTTGGCTGGGAAAAGACCGAGAAGCTCATACTTGAGGTCGCGGATCTGCTTTAAGCGCTTTTATGAAAGGAACGGCTTGCAAATGACTGTAACATACGAGGTGGGAGACGGGCTTTACGTTAACCTTACGAACAGATGTACGAACGCGTGCGAATTTTGCGTAAGGAGCGTTGCCGACGGTACATACGGAGAGCTTTGGCTCGACCGAGAGCCTACGAAGGAGGAGATACTTTCTTCGATATTCGAAAGAGATCTCGGTAAATATTCAGAGCTTGTTTTCTGCGGATACGGCGAGCCTACTATGCGTCTTGACGAGCTTTTGTGGGTCTCGGAAGAGGTGCGTAAGGTAAGCGATATAAAAACGAGGATAAATACGAACGGTCAGACGAACCTTATCTACGGAAAGGACGTTACGCCTATGCTTGAGGGAAAGATAGATACCGTTTCCGTCAGTCTTAACGCGTCTAACTCGAAGGAGTATGACTCTGTATGCCATTCCGATTTCGGGGAAGCGGCGTTCGACGCGCTCCTTGACTTTGCGGTAAAGGCGAAGGAGCATGTTAAGAACGTCATGCTGAGCGTTGTCCGCGGCTCGGTTCCCGATGATGATATAGAAAAATGTAAGGTCATTGCAAATGATCTCGGCGTTACGTTAAAGATACGCGAATATATAAAATAAGAAATGTAAAAGAGTTCGGCCGGGCGCATATGCGCCCGACCGAACTTTTATATTAAGCTTAATCCTCGTAAAAGCTATCTTCGTAAAACGGATCGTCGTTATCGGTTGCTTCGTCTTCGAAATAACACGGGCATAAGCGGTTGAACGGAGAATCGGAAAGACTGTGTCCGGGAGAATATCCGCGAGGAACGGCGGTAAGATAGAACGGCTCGGTGGAGAGCAGACACGGAGGGGTGCTTCCGAGAGGACGATAGGTGTACTGAGCGTCGCTTATTATGACGTCGTGAGGGAATACGCGTTCGATTTTCAAAAGTCCGACGCGCCGGCAGTTTCCCGGGTGACATTCCGAGCAGGCGACGCCTCCGTGGACGTGATCGTAATTTACGAGCACGTGACAATCGCAGTACGAATCGGGGAGCGTTTCAAGCGTAAAATAACCTGTCTCGGCGCGGGAGCCGCGAGGATCGCACATGCATGCGGCGGATAGCAGCTTGCCGGAATCTCGGCAATACGTCGCGCTTACCACGCCTTCGGCGTCGGTAAAATGCTTTTTAGGCTCTCTGCCGAGGTATTCCCTCGTGTTTATGATCTTGATCACGTCGTCCCACGCGGAGAGCGCGGGACCGGGAGACGAAGAATATCCCGTAAGGCTTTTCGGGTTTGAATAGCCGAACCATACGCCGGCGAGAAGATCAGGAGTGTAGCCTATGAACCAACGGTCGTGATCGTTGCTCGTCGTACCGGTCTTTCCGGCGCAGTCGAACTCTCTTTTTGCGGTCATGGACGAAGCCGTTCCGGCGGAAGTGACGTTCTGTAAGAGCTTTGTCATTATCGTTGCCGTTTGCTCCGAAAACACCTTTTTCGGAGCTTTGATGTTGTCCACGAGAACATTTCCGTCCTGATCCAGTATCTTCAGTACCGTTCTTGCTTCGCTGAAATTACCGTTATTGCAGAGCGCGGTATATCCCGCCGTTATCTCCGAGACCGTAACTCCGCGCGTAAGCTGACCGAGTGCGAGAGGGGAGTCGGCTATATCCGTGTAAAAACTTCCGTTACGCGATTCTCCTCTGACCAAGTGTTTCATGTTCATTGTATCGTGCAGAAGGGAGAAGGATTCTTCTTTTCCGACGGCGTTCAGCGTTTTTACCGCGACGGTGTTTACGGAACGGGCGACGGCGTCCCGTACCGTTGTCAGACCTCTGTATCCGTCAGGATAGTTTCTCGGCCAACCTCTGAGCGAATCGCGCCCGTTGTTTACGAATCTTACCGGCGTATCGTCTATTACCGTTCCGTAGGTTATGATCCCTTTATCTATTGCGGGCGCGTAGACGGAGAGAGGCTTTATGGAAGAGCCGGGAGAACGCAGAGTGCCGGTCGCGTAGTTTAACGTGCGATTCATTTTCTTTTCTCCGGTCGCTCCGGCTAACGCAAGGATATCTCCGTTTCGGGGATCGATCACGACCATGGAGCATTCGGGGTGGATAAGCGTCGAATACGAATAGAAATGAGTTGCGTTTTCAAAATAATCGGTCACCGCGCGTTGAATTTTCGGATCCTGTGCGGTTATGACGGAAAGTCCGCCGGTATAGAGCAGCTTTGCGGCGGTCGCGCGGCTACTCGCTATTCCGTTTTCGGTCAAAAGACGTAAGGATTCTTCGATGACCGACTCCGTGTACCATGAACGTATATCTCCCGAATTATCGGCTTTTTTCGGGCTTTTGACGGTCGATACCTCGTCGTCAAGCGCTTCGCTTAACTGAATATCGGTTATATATCCAAGCTCACACATACGGTAAAGGACGGTCTTTCTTCGCTCGGCGTTGTTTTCCGGATTGTGATACGGATCCCATTTGGCAGGGGATTGGGGAATACAGGCAAGAGAAGCACATTCGGCGAGAGTCAGGTCGTCTGCATTCTTTCCAAAGTAGCGCTCGGACGCCGCCCCTATTCCGTAGCAACCGCTTGACAGATATATCGTATTAAGATAAAGCTCAAGTATTTCTTCTTTGGTAAGCTCGCGGTCAAGTCTTTGCGCGCGTATGATCTCCTTTATCTTTCGGTTTACGCTGTATTCGTCGTCGCCCGTGACATTTTTGATCAGCTGCTGGGTAAGAGTCGATCCGCCGTAACCGCTTTTGCCCGTGATAAAGCCGATTATCGCACCCGCGGTTCGGCGTATATCTATACCGCTATGTTCGAAAAAACGGTGATCCTCTATCGAAACGAAGGCGTTTATAAGATCGGGAGGAATATTTTTGTAACGGATCCATTCTCTGTTTTGATCTTGATAGAGCGCTTCGCCTTCAAGCTCTACCGCCTGTCCCGTGCGCGAGGCTCTGTCGGTGTATGACATATAGTATAGCTTGGTCGTGCGGTCCTGCGCCTTTGCCATTACGGAAAATTCGTTTACGGATAAATCGGGTGAATTTTGTACATATATCGCAAATGCCGCTATGCAGAACGCTAAAGTGAGAAAGGCGCAGAGCGCGCACGTTCCGATAAAACGAAAGATCTTTCCCTTAGATCCGGGTTTCTTTTCTTTTGACATTCTTTAGGTTTTCCTTAAGTTATTTCTTTTCGAAGATATTTTTTGCGTAAGAACTCGCTTATATATCAAGAAAAATACGGGAAATACTTTTATTTATGTGAAAACGGCAAAATTTTTGTTAAAAAGGCAAAAAAGACTTTTTTGGGTATTGCTATTTTTCATTATTTGGTTTATAATAAAAGTAATGCATTAAAGAGAGGTGAAGCGTATGCCTATAAAAATACCCGAGGGACTTCCGGCGGTGGGCGTCCTTGAAAACGAAAACATATTCGTAATGAACGAGCTTCGCGCAAAAAAGCAGGACATACGTCCTCTTAGGATACTTATACTCAATCTTATGCCTACTAAGATAGTTACCGAGACTCAGCTCATTCGTCTGCTTTCCAATACCTCGCTTCAGGTCGAGGTCACTCTGCTTCGTACCGCGTCGCATGAGTCGAAAAATACACCGAAGGAGCACCTTGAGACCTTTTATAAGTATTTTGACGATATATGCGATGAAAAATTCGACGGTCTCATAATAACCGGAGCGCCCGTCGAGGAGCTTCCGTTTGAGGCGGTGGATTATTGGCCCGAGCTTTGCAGGGTCATGGAGTGGTCGAAAACTCATGTGTTTTCCACTTTCCATATATGCTGGGCGGCGCAGGCGGCGCTTTATTATCATTATGGCGTTCCGAAGTACAAGCTTGATAAAAAGCTTTTCGGAGTATACAGGCATGAGGCGATAGAGCCGAACCACCCGATACTGCGCGGCTTTGACGAGCAGTTCCTCGCGCCTCATTCTCGTCATACGGAATGTAAGACGGAGGACATACTGAAGGAGAAGCGTTTAAAGATACTCGCAAGCTCCGAAAAAGCCGGCGCGTTCATAATATCTGCGCGCGACAGCCGCATGTTCTTCGTTACCGGTCATGCGGAATATGACAGCGATACCTTGGCAAAGGAATATTTCAGAGACAGGGATAAGGGCCTTGATATAGACGTTCCGGAAAACTATTTTCCCGACGACGATCCTTCGAAAACGCCTAAGAATCTGTGGAGAGGGCACGCGCACCTTTTGTTTTCCAATTGGCTCAATTATTTCGTATATCAGCTTACGCCTTACGATCTGAACGACATAAAGTAAAGACCTTGCGGCTTTTTATGGGTTAGAGCCGCGGAAACGGAGATATAGATGAGAAGACCTTCTTTTTCAGAGGTTTATATGTACAAGAACCTGTTCTGGCTCGCGATCGGCGTTTTTGCGTTCGTGCCGTTCTTGAATAATTTCATTTTGCAGGTCGTCCAGCTCTATGTTGAAGGGGATATAGCCTACGGGGGGCTGAGCGACGTTATAATGACGTTAAGAGAATGGCTCTCGGTCGTTGCGGTCAACATAGGACTCGGATCTGTGGCGGTGGCGGTCGCGTATTTCGGCGCAAACGCGCGCGGAGTTATAGCTCTGATGTTTCTGAGTCAGGGGATAGGCTTCGTTTCTTCTGTGTTTGCTTACATAGCGTGCGGAGGAAGCAATATAGTTTCGGCGGTATTTATGTTGTTTTTAGATGTCGTTGCGACCGAAGTTATATACGGAGTCATATTTTTACTGCTTTTAGGATATTCAAAGAAAAACGATACGGTGCTGAATATAGCGCCGTACAGGGCAAATCCTCTTATGTTCTCGCATCCGGTAATAAAAAGCGTACTGATAGCCGTTACGGTGTTCTCGGTTGCAAGTCTTATAGCTCTTGTATACAGAATGGTCGGAGATTTTCTCGACCCCGCTCTCGGCACACCGATAAACGCAAAGGAATGGTTCTATTGGGCGCTTGAATACCTAAGCGTTGCGGTACGGTATATAGTCGGATATATCTCCGCGTCCGCGGTCGCGGTGCTTGCCGCATATCACGTAAGAAAGGCTCGGAGAGCCTGAAGAACATCTTAATTATAATACAAAGCCGCAGATATATATCTGCGGCTTTGTATTATGGAGTGAAAGATGAATAATACCTCATCCGTCACGCATACGCGTGACACCTTCTCCCACAGGAGAAGGCTTTTCGTTTTAGGTCATTCTGTCCGAAAAATAAAGTTCTCGCAAGCCGTTTTTCCGGTCTGCGAGAACTTTTTAATATTGATTTTTCGGATTGATATTATTTTTTCAAAAATACGAGCATCTTGTTCAGGGTCTCGTCGCTTATTACGTGTTCTATCTTACAGGCGTCGGTCGATGCGGTCTCGGGGGATACGCCTATGTGTATCAGAAATTCGGTAAGCGTCCTGTGTCTGAGATATATCTTCTTTGCCGTTTCGCTTCCGCTTTCCGTCAGCGTTATCGCGCCGTCCTTTGCCACGGTTATATATCCGCCTTTTTTCAGTATTCCCACGGCACGGCTCACGCTCGGCTTTGAATATCCCATTTCCTCGCTTATATCTATCGAATGAACGACGTTCAGCTTTTCCGAAAGACGTAATATCGTCTCAAGGTACATCTCTCCCGATTCCTGCAGATTCATTTTACGGTATATCCTTTCTTTTGATCATATCGCTTTTGTTGCTTCCGATATCACTCTTACGGTGACTATCTCCTTTGCTTTCGCATGCAGTTTTATCTTCTTTTTTGCGTTAACTGCGATCCGAACGGAGCTTTTTTCGGCAAGATCCGTTATGAACGCTTCTTTTATCTTGTATCCGAATTTAATGGAAAAATCGATCTCCGAAAGCGTCGTGTTGAAAAAACGTATTATCTGTCCGTTTCCGTCCTCGGCTTCTTTGTACGCCGTCAGCGCCATGGCGTTCTTTACGCTCTGTTCTAACCCGAAAGCCGCGGTCTCAAGCGGCAGCTTTATTTCGGGGCGCTCTAACGGACGGTAGAATATCGTCGGAATGTCGGTCGATTGCACGAACGGTCTTCCTCCGAGAAATTTGTTATAGTCGGAATGTTGGACCGCCGTATAAGGCGCGGAAAGGAACAGATCGGCTTCCTTTTCTACGCCTGCTTCCGTTCGGTCTCCCGAATAGGGAAGAACGGCAAGGCGGACGGTGTTCTTTCCGAATGATTGACAAGCCGGCGCGTCCCAGCCCTCGGTTACGTTGCTTTCGTTCGGTTCTCCGTATCCGCCGGTGACGCGTCCCGTAGCTCGCAGTATCGTCAGCGCGAGCGTTCCGTCGTCCTTTCCCGTCATGTGCTCGTATTCGTAAAGTCCTTCGTTAAGCACGGCAAGTCCGTGACCGTCTCCGTCTATACCGCAGAAGCCTGTGTTCGGGTGCGTAAAGTCGTTTTTGTATACGCTGACCTTGCTCCTTACTACGGTATCGTAGGGCTGACCCGCATAATTTGTATCCGTTTTTATACCGGTGGGAAGCTTTACGCGCAGACGGTGGTATTTTAATGAATTGTCGTAGGTTACGGTAACATCGAGCCTTTTTGAGCCTTTTGTAAGCGAAACGACAACCTCTATCGGGATCCGTCCCTTGCCGGTAATTCGGTCGACGTCAAGGGAGAGAGCTATCTTTCGCGAGCTGATGAACGGCGTTTCCTCAACTACGGAAACGCGAGCCTTTGCGTTATCGCTCGTTATGAGATCGCCTTTGTCGTATTCGAAATACGTATACGCGTCTCCCAGATCTCTGTCGTCCTCAAAGGTCAGGAGAGAACGATAGGTCCTTCCCGAGATCTTGTCGGTGAGATCTACGCTTCCGTTCGGATTTATGACCGCCTTTAAGTATTCGTTTTGTATGGTCTTTACGCGTGCGCGCTTCTTGTTTTCGCAAACGGAGAGCTTTTTCTCGCTCGGGGAAAGGACGAGTATCTTGCGCGTCATTCCGTCAAGCTTTCCCGGCATTATTCGTAAAACATAGCGATCTACCGTTTTTTCTCCGGGAAGATTTATCGGAGAAAGTATGCGCTTTCTGACATTCCTGTCTATCGAGACTATTTCGAAGGGAACTTCCTTGCCGTTAGCGTTCTTTAACGTAAATCCGTCCTTGTTTTCGCTCGTAAGTATATCGACAGTTGCGGTCAGCGTACCGTTATACGGATACGGGGTGCGGTTTACGCACATTATCATTATATCGTCTTTATTTATAAGAGAACGGTCTATATGTCGCATATACGCTTCGTCCGCTCGCTCGTCAAGCTCCGAAAGATTTTCTTCGAGCCTCTTGAAACGGTCGACCATGTGCTCGTGAACGGGATCGACCGAGCAACCGCAGATAGAATCGTGCGGGTGGTTAAGTATGAGCGTCTTCCAAAGATATCTTCCGTATTCCGAAGGGTATTTTTGTATTCCGAGAGCGGAAAGGAGCGCGTATGAAGGTTCGAAGCGGCGTTCGATATCGCTCTGTATACGCGTGTTCATCTGCTTTAGATATATACGAGACGAGAGTGTGCCGGTAAGTACGTTCGCAGCGCCTAAATCGCGCATCTCGCCCTCGTAGCTCTTTAACGAAAGACCTTCTTTTTCGATATCGCTTTTTAGCCTTTGCATATATTCGGGCATTGTGTCCTGAAATACCCGCGTGCCGTCGGGCAAACGCTTTTGAAGCTCTTTTATTATATCTGTAAGATCCTCCTGTGCTTCGAGGTGATCGACTCCGTTCATAAGGAGCGCGGAGGAGCTTTTGCCCTTGCCGAGGTTCGTTTCTCCTGCGGAAACGAGCAATTTAAGGGCCGCGTCCGAATCGCTTGGCAAACGCTGAAGATTGTTATACCATGCAAACATGTGCTCGCATAGCAGTTTGCTTCCGTTTTGCGATGTCCAATAGAACTGACGTTCGCCTCTGCCGAAGCCGCGTCCGAATATACACGTATCAAGCCCGAAGCCGTTAAGTATCTGCGGAAGCTGAGATATGAGACCGAACTGATCGGCGGCATAGCCTATGTCCATGCATTTGCCGAAGCTTTCGGCTATATCGGTGCCTATGAGCAGGTTCCTTACGGTCGCTTCTCCGCTCGTTAAGTGAAAATCGTTTTGAACGTACCAAGGTCCGACGAGAAGTCTGCCTTCGCGTATGAAGCCTTCGAGCTCGGCTCTGTTTTCCGGCTTTATCTCAAGGTAATCCTCAAGGACTACGGTCTGTGCGTCAAGATGAAAACGGTAATCCTCGTCCTTTTTTAGTATTTCGAGAACACGGTCGATCATGTCGACGAGTCTTATCCTGAATTGTTCGAACGGAAGATACCACTCTCTGTCCCAATGCGTGTGGGAGATTATGCAATAGTTCTTTTCTTTTGATACCATTTTGAAGTCTCCTTAACGTTTGTATTTTCCATTTAAGAGCGGAAAACGGTGCGTGTAAGAAGATTATACACTATTATTTTGTAAAAATCAATAAAAAAATCAAAAACGTTATCTACGAATTCGCGAAAATGTATCATATACCGCTTTTTACGTATAAAACGAAAGCTCGGTCGTTGCCGAGCTTCAATTCGAATATTTGCGTATCAGCTTTTTTACGTCGCCCAGCAGTTCGAGATCCTTTTCGGAAACGGTCTCGTAAAGCTCCAGATCGAGAAGGTAGCGCGGATCGAGACGGAGTATCTGACAGATCCTTCTCAGTTGTTCTATGCTCGGTTCTTGGATATTTCGTTCTATTTTGGAATAATTCGATTGATTCATCGGAATGAGCCTTGCCATATCCGATTGCAAAAGATCCATATCTTCGCGTGCGTTTCTTATTTTTTCACCAATATTCATATATTTCCGCCTCCGTTAAAAATATTATAACATTTTTAACTAAAACTATTGACAAATAGTTAGAATTGGCATATAATGTTTCTTGTAGTTAAAAAATAACTACAAGATCAATATATTACTTTTAGGAGGTTCTGTTATGAACGGACAATTTCAGGATCCGAACGATAACCGCAACGTGGATTTTTATCAGCAACCGAACGCGGGATCGAACGGAACACAAAGCAGCGGAAAGGGACTGTCGGTCGCCGGACTCGTTTTCGGAATATTGGGAATGATCGGCGCATGGATCCCGGTCGTAAATTTATTTACGGGATTTTTTGCTCTTCTCGGACTCATATTCGGAGCGATAGGAAGGAAAAAGTCGATCGCGGCGACCGGAAGACCTTCGGGTATCGCAACGGCGGGCTTGGTCCTCGGTATCATCGGAACGATATTTGCTTTCATAGGCGTTATCTGCACGGTTGCATGCGCGGCGACCATATGCGCGGCGGCGGAAGCGTCGATGTAAAAAAGATCGAAAGCGGTGCTTTTGCAAAACACAAGAGCGCCGCTTTTTCGTTGAGGTGAAAATGTATCCTGTAATCGTTTTATTCGGAAAAGAGATATCGATGTACGCCGTTATGGCTGCGATCGGTATACTTGTGTCCGGTTATGTTTTTTGTGTAAGGATAAAAAAGAGCGGTCATGACGATAATGACGCTATACTCTTCCTTCTTTTTGTCGGGGGAGGCGTGCTTGTCGGCGGACACATTATGTACGGGGCGGTCAACGCACGGTATATACCGTCTGTTTTCAAAGCCGAGAGCCTTGGGGAAGCCTTAGCGCTTCTCGGGCGGATATTCGGAGGCTCGGTGTTTTACGGCGGACTTATCGGCGCATTTTTGTTCGGTCTTATCTATATTAGGATATTTAAGCTTCCGAAGGATATATATATCGATAATTTCGCTCTGCTCGCACCGCTTTTTCATGCTTTTGCTCGGGTGGGGTGCTTTTTCGGAGGGTGTTGCTACGGTATAGAATCCGATATCGGATTCTGCGCTCACGGAAATACATTGACCGATATAGGAGAGGTAAGGCGTTTTCCCGTTCAGCTTTTGGAGTCGTTCCTTGATCTTTGCATAGCGCTCGTTATATACCTTCTTTTAAAGAACGGTAAAGCGAAGGGAAGAACGTTTTATATATATCTTATCATGTATTCCTTTGTCAGGTTCTTTGACGAGCTTTTGAGAGGAGACGATATACGCGGCTTTGTATTCGGTCTTTCTACCTCTCAGTTCATAAGTATACTCGTAATGATGTTTGCCGTGATCTCGCTTTTGATAGCCCGTTTTAAAAGCGCTCGCGAGCGATAATAAAAAGATCTCGCGGCGGATATCTTCCGCCGCGAGATCTTTTTTGATTTTAAAGTATGCTCTGTAAAAATTGTCTGAGTCTCGGGTTCTTCGGGTCTGTGAATATCTCCTCCGGAGTTCCCTCTTCCGCTATCGTTCCGTCGCACATGAATACGACTCTGTCCGCGACCTCGCGCGCAAAGCCCATTTCGTGAGTTACGCATAGCATGGTCATTCCTTCGCCTGCAAGCGTCTTCATGACGTCAAGGACTTCTCCGACAAGCTCGGGGTCGAGCGCCGAGGTAGGCTCGTCGAAGAGCATCACCTCCGGCTCCATGCAGAGCGCGCGTACTATCGCTATACGTTGCTTTTGTCCGCCAGAAAGTTGGCTCGGATATGCGTCCGCGCGTTCGTCAAGACCGACGCGCTTCAAAAGCTCGTGAGCCTTCGCTTCCGCTTCCTCCTTGCTCTTTCCGAGAAGCTTCATCGGAGCGAGAGTAAGGTTCTTTAATATGGTCATATGCGGAAAAAGATTGAAATGCTGGAACACCATGCCCATTTTTTGACGGTGCACGTTTATGTCAACATGCTTTGCGGCGATGTCCGTTCCGTGGAAGAGTATGCTTCCGGACGTCGGTATCTCAAGAAGATTGAGAGAACGCAGAAAGGTCGATTTTCCGCTTCCTGACGGACCGATTATAACTACGACCTCTCCCTTTTTGACCTTCATGGAAACGCCGTCGAGAGCCTTTATCTTGTCTCCCTTGTAATATTTCTTTACGTCTCTTGCTTCTACGACTACGTAGTTTTCCGTTGTTTTTTCAGCGTTCATTCTGGCGGAGCCTCCTTTCGAGGAGCTTTACGAGCTTGGTGAGTATCACTACCACGGTGAGATATATGAGCGCGACTGCGATCAAGGGCATAAATGCGGAGAATGTTGCGCCTCTTATAAGGTCGCCCGCCTTTGTCAGATCCATTTCTCCCACATATCCCGCGACCGACGTCTCCTTAAGGAGAACTATGAATTCGTTGCAGAGCGTGGGCAGAACGTTCTTTACCGCCTGCGGTATTATGATATGGATCATAGTCTGAGGGTAATTGAATCCGAGAGAGCGTCCGGCTTCGAACTGTCCGTTGTCTATCGACATTATTCCGCTTCTGAATATCTCGGCGACGTATGCTCCGGAGTTGAGTCCGAAAGCAAGTATGGCGACGATGACGCCGTTATCGACCGAGGTGAATATTACGAAATAGAATATGAGGAGCTGAACGACTACCGGCGTTCCGCGTATGACCGTAAGATACAGATTGCATACGGCGTTGAGTACCTGCATCACGCGGTACTTTACGCCGCCGTTATTTTGCATGCTTTCCTTATTCTTGTCGTATGTCGTGCGGACGGAGGCGATCAGTATTCCTATGATAACGCCTATGATCACGGCAAAGAAGGTTATCAGTAACGTTTTGCCGAGACCTTGAACGAGCATCTTCCATCTCGCCTTCTCAACGAAATTGAGAATAAAATCGTCTTTTAAAGAATTAAACCATTCCACTATGCTTTTCCTCTGATTTTTCAGTATTTACATAAAGCAATGGCGGCGGCAATATTTATATCGCCGCTGCCATTGAACGAAAGTATTTTTAACAGATCATTCTTCGACGGGAATGTACTTTCTTACTATCTTTTCGATAGTTCCGTCGGCTTTCATAGCCGCGAGAGCCTCGTTTACCTTTTCGAGAAGAACGGTGCTCTTCTTGTTGATCGCTATCGCGTAGTCCTCTTCGGCGTAGGTAGTCTCAAGGATACGGATAGAGTCGGAATTTTGATTAACGAAGGATTTTGCCGGCTCGTTGTCGATTATTACGACGTCGACCTTTCCGGTCTTAAGAGCTTCGACGGCGTCCGCTCCCGTGTTGTATTTGGTGACTCTGTCGGTTCCCTTGACGCTTCCGTCATCGTTTAATTCGTTGAATCCGAAGTTTGTAATGTCGTCGGAAGAGTATATGTCGCCGGTCGTCGTCTTCTGAACGCCGATCTTAACGTCGGTATTCTTAAGAGAAACGGGGTTGCCGTCGTCATCGTAGTTGAAGAAATCGTCTATGCTTGTGTAAGCACTGTCCTTTCTCACGATCATTACCTGAACGCCCGTTGCGTAGGAGTTGGAGAAGTTTACGCTCTTCTGGCGGTCGGGAGTTACGGTGAGACCGGCGAGAGCGATATCGTACTTACCGGTGTTTATACCGCTGATAACGGAGTCGAATTCGACGTCCTTGATCTCAAGGGTCTTGCCGAGGCGCTTTGCGATCTCCATTGCGATCTCAACGTCTATTCCGGCGTAACCGTTGAACGGTCCGTCGGGATCGGTGTATTCGTAGGGCGGGAAAGCGGCGTTCGTTACCATAACGAGCGTGTCGTCGTTATCGAAATCGTAGCCCTTGTAGCTGCACGATGTGGTGAATGCCATCGTTCCGACTATCATCATGATAGCCATAACGAGTGCGAGTGTCTTTTTCATTTTCATGGTGAACTTCCTTTCGATGAAACGTATTTTATAAGTGACCCTATGATACAACATTTCCTGTTTTTTGTCAATAGCTTTTGAGGAAATTCGGACTTTTTTCCGAATATTTATAAATAAATGCCCCGATTTTTGTAATTTTGATGTCAAAAAAGCGAATATTTAAAACGTTTATTCATTTTGCGGGAGACTGAGTCATAAAAAATTTACAATTGCTTTGGCAAAGAAAAACGTTTTCGGTATTGACAAATCGGTTATGCATATGGTAAAATGATCAATGCCGCATGAAAACGGTCGCAAACGTCGCGAGGAGACTGTACGGTCGAGGCGCGTCTACCCGAATCAGCGAGATTTTGCCGTATATGGCATATAAGAAAGTGAGGTGCTTTTCGTGTTCGCAATAATTGAAACAGGCGGAAAGCAGTACAAGGTCAGCGAGGGCGACATTCTCTTCATCGAAAAGATAGAAGCTGAAGCAGATACGTCCGTAAAATTTGACAAGGTTCTTGCTATTTCCGGTGACGACGGCTTCAAGGTAGGCGCTCCCTACGTTGACGGAGCTTCCGTTGAGGCTAAGGTCGTAAAGCAGGGCAAGGGCAAGAAGATCTATGTTCTTAAGTACAAGGCTAAAAAGAACGAGAAGAAGAAGATCGGTCATCGCCAGCTTTATACGAAGGTCGAGATCACAAAGATCGGCGCGTAATTCGGACTTCAAGGTATGACGAAGATCACGTTTTTTAAGCGGGACGGCGTGTATTACGGTTTTAAAGAAACCGGACATTCCGGCTACGCGGACGCGGGAGAGGACATAGTCTGTTCCGCGCTTTCGGCAATGACCATGCTGATAGTGAATACGGTCGAGGTCGCGTATGCGACGGACGTCGAATACACTATCGACGAGGATTCCACCGACGTAACGGTGAAGATCCCCGCAGTTCTGGATACGTCCGAGGAGAACGCAGCCGTTAGGTTTGCGATCGGAGGACTTCTCCAGGGGTATTTCATACAACTCATGGACATGCTTGAGGACTATTACGATTATCTGTCGGTAGAAGAGACCGACAAATGAATTTTCGGTTAGGCTCGTGCTCTTTTCGGGCGGACCTTCCGAAGAAAGGAAGAACGGTTGTTATGTTAAGATTAGGTTTACAGTTTTTCGCACATAAAAAGGGAGTCGGTTCTACCAAGAACGGCCGTGATAGTGAGTCTAAGCGTCTCGGCGTAAAGAAATTCGGCGGAGAGCACGTTATTCCCGGTAACATTATAGTCAGACAGAGAGGAACCAAGTTCCATCCCGGTACCAACGTAGGTATCGGTTCCGATGATACCCTTTTCGCTCTTGCGGAGGGTAACGTAAAGTTCGAGACTTTTGCGGGCGGAAGAAAGCGCGTCAGCGTTTACGCGGCAGAGTAAGGACAAAGGTGAACGGCTGCTTTGAGTGCTTAGCGTATTCAAAGCAGCTTTTTTGTTATCGTTTTCGGATACGGGGAATGTATTATGAATGAGATCGAAAAAAACAGTACCGAAAAAAAGACGGTAAGAAAGATGACGATCGTCTTTTTTATCAGCGGAATTATATCGGCTTTGCCGTATGTTTTTCCGAAATTATGGCTCATATCATGGGTGGGATTGTCTCCGATGATATACTTTCAGATAAGATACGGAGCTTGTGTCACGCGAAAACGCGCCTATCTTAACGGATTTACGTTCGGCGCCGGGTATTTCGGCGTGATGTACCATTGGTTTGCGAATCTTTATCCGGTCTTTGAGGATCTCGGAACGCTCGGCGCGATAGGACTCATAGTTCTTTGTTGGGTGGGGCTTGCGCTCCTTCAATCGACGGAGTTCGGTTTTCTTCCGCTTTTTTACAGATTTATCCGTCCCGAGGGGAAAAAGACCTACGTTCGCGCTTTGTTATTTACCGCTATGTGGGTGATATTCGAATGGCAGGAAACGCTTTTCTGGCGAGGAGTTCCGTGGGCGAGAATGGCGGTATCTCAGAGCTATGTTCCGTTCATGCAGCAGAGCGCGTCGCTTTTCGGAAGCATGTTTACAAGCGCGCTCATAGTGGCGGTAAACGCGTTCCTTGCGGCATCTTATGCGGAGCTTAAAGAGAACGGTCGCGAGATAAGACGGTTCTTTGAAAGCAAAAAGAGCGTTATACTTACGTCCGTCGCTTTATGTATATTCGTATCTAACGCCGTGTTCGGGGTCGTAAGAATGGCGGTCAAAAATGACGAGAGCGGAGAACCGATAAAGGCGGCGGTGATACAGGGAAATATATCGTCGCTTGACAAATGGGCGGACGGCTCAACGAAAGCCTCGGCGGAGCTTTATATATCGCTTACGGAGCAATGCGTTGAGGAATACGGCGCCGATATAGTCGTATGGCCGGAGACCGTTATACCGACGAGTATAAGATATAACACGAAGATAATGAACGATCTGAGTGACCTTGCGAAGCGTTACGGCATAACTCTGTTCGTAGGCGCGTTTGACGATATTTACGAAGATGATACCGAGGAGTGTACCTCATATAACGCCATATTCGTATTTCATTCGGACGGAACGGTGGACGACCAATGTTATTATAAACGCCGTCTCGTGCCGTTCGGCGAATATACGCCAATGGAAGGCTTTGTAAACGCGGTGCTTCCCGTGCTTTCCGAAATGAATCTTCTTTCCGATCCGCTTACTCCGGGAAGCGACAGTAACGTTTTCGATACCGAATACGGAAAGACAGGCAGTCTAATATGCTTCGATTCGATCTACGAAACGCTTGCGCTTGACGCCGTGCGCGACGGCGCGGAGCTGATAACTCTTTCCACAAACGATTCTTGGTTCAGCGATTCGGCGGCGGTCTATCAGCATAATTCGCACGCGGCTCTGCGAGCCATAGAGACGGGAAGATACGTGATAAGAGCGGCGAATACCGGAGTATCGTCGATCATCACGCCGACGGGAGTCAAGCTTACCGAGATAGAGCCGCTGATCAAGGGATACGCCTGCAAGACCGTATACGCGAAAAGCGACAGGACGCTCTATTCTTACGTCGGCAATCTGTTCGTATATCTCTGTATATTTTGGGTCGCTAATAGGTGGGCGTATTGGTTCGTTAAAAGCAAAAAGGCAGTCAAATGACTGTCTTTTACTTTTTTTCATCGGGCCGCCTTCGCAGTCTTATCATAAGACTCAGCAAAGCTTTGCCGTTGAATGGATAAAGCGGGTAGATATAGCTTCGGCTTCCTTTTATCGAATTGTTCGTCAGGATAAGGAACAGAACGATCACCGTGCCGAGAATTATCCCGATACCGCCTATAAGGTGTACGAGCACGAGCATGAGCATACGCATGAATTTCACCGCATATCCGAGCTCGTAGCTCGTTTGAGTAAAGTTCGCTATCGTTACGAACGCCATGTAGAGTATGACGTCCGGAGAAAACCACCCGGCGCTGACGGCGAAATCTCCGAGTATCAGTCCCCCTACTATGCTCAGCGAGCTTCCGAGCATATCGGGAGTGTTAAGAGATGCTAAGCGCATTCCGTCTATTGCAAATTCTATGATCAGCAGCTGCCAGAATACCGGTATTCCCGATTCCTGTGAAAGGCGTAAAAACCCGAGCCACGGCGGAAGCGAGTCGGACATTCCGATAAGCCAATACCAGACGGGGGTGAGATATATAGAGGAAAGGTATACCGCAAAGCGCACTATCCTCAGATAGCTTCCCGTAAGCGGCGGAAAGCAAAAATCGTCCGTCTCTTGAAAAAAATCGAATATTGAGGTTGGAAGTATTATGGCGGAAGGGGAATTGTCGCACAGTATCAGTACGCTTCCTTCAAGCAGAGAAGCCGCCGCGGCGTCCGGGCGTTCCGTATAACGCACCTTGGGGAAGGGGTTGTACCACCTCTTTTTTATCAGCGTTTCCGTAAGCGTCTCACCGTGAAAATTTACGTTATCGAGCTTTAGCTCTTTTAATTGCTCTTTAACGGTATCGACGAACTTTTTGTCCGCCTTTCCTTCCATATAGCAGACGCAGACGTCCGTTTTGGTCTCTTTTCCGACTACGTATACCGAAAACGTGAGGCTGGGGTCGCGTATACGCCTGCGTATTAGCGCGGCGTTGGGCTGCAGAGCCTCTCCGAAGCCGTCTCTCGCTCCGCGCAGGACCTTGTCGTTTTCCGGCTCTTCTATCCCTCGGACGGGCATTTTTCGCATATCCATGATGAGCGCTTCTTTTTGTCCTTCGGCTATAAAGCAGGTCATTCCGGCAAGTATGCCCTTTATTATCTTCGGTATCTCTTCCGAACGCGACGCTTCGACATAGGGTACGGTATCGTCCCTTAATTCCGTAATGTCCGAGGTCAGGCAGTAACGCATAAAATCCTGCACCGTTTGACCGTCGGCGAATCCCGCAACGTAGAAAAACGCGCACCGCTGACCGTTTTTCGGAGTCAATACGCGCTTTACGAGGTCGAAGCTCTCCGAGGTACGCATTATTTTATCTATTTTTTCGATATCCGAATCCAGATCTCCGCTGAGTATATCGCTCTCGGGCATACGATGACCTCCGTTTTGTATCATGTTATTGTTTATGCTTATGGTAGTCATAAAATAAAAAAATATGCGTAAAAGAAGCAAATTTGCTTTCTGTGATTGACAATCGGAGCAAAATATGATAACATAATTAGGTATGCGATATATCGGTGTGAACGCCGTCCGAGGCGGCGTGCGGGTGCTTAAGAAAAGGACGTAAAAATGTATATTGGGGATACCTTCGGTAATGATCTGTCCGACGAAAACGGACTTTTTGGTATAATAAACTACGACGGGCTTCCGGATTTTTCGGAGCTTCCGGAAAAAGGAATATTGCTCATATGCGGAATCTCGGGAGAGCGCGGTTTGACGGCGGGCGGAAGATTTACGGTCTTTTCTGCGGGCGATTTTATGATAGTCCGAGATCGTTCGGATGCGGTTTTTTCTGCGGATAGTGAAAGCGAAAGCAAGATAGCCGCCGTGTTTGCTTACGGAACGCTCGTTTATGCTCTCGCAAGCGTGTACGGATTGCACGGAAACGAGGTACTAAGAGGCGTCGATATAGCCGGCGAGATGTTCGAGATACGCAGACTTTTAAAGTCGAATGACATAAGCGCCGAGGAAAAGAGGGGCGACGCGCTAATGGCGCTCCACCGTATATTTTTCAAAGCCGCAAGGGCGGCGTCCGGAAAGGATACGGCGCGTAAGAATACGGCTTCGCTCATACGCGGATATATAGATACTCATATCGACGGAAAATTTACGCTTGACGAGCTTTCCGCTATGTTCTTCGTAAGCAAGACTCAGATATTCAGAATGTTCAAGGACAGTTACGGAATGGCTCCCATGCAGTATATACTGAACAAGAAGATAGAGTACGCAAAGCACCTGCTTTCCGATACGGACAAGAAAATGGCGGAGATAGCTGATGAGCTTTCGTTTACCGACGCAAAGCATTTTTCAAAGACATTCAAAAATTACGCGGGCATGCTTCCGCGAGATTATAAAAAACAGATAAAAACAAAAAAATGACTCAGAGCGCGCTTATGCCGAGGCTCGGAAAGGATCGGACATACGTCTATGAATTACAGAGAGGAATCGTTAAAGCTCCATGCAAGGCTTAAGGGAAAATTGGAGATAAAGACCAAGGTAACGGTAAACGACAGAGAGTCGCTCTCTCTTGCGTATACGCCCGGCGTTGCGCAGCCTTGCCTTGAAATACAAAAGGATCCCGAGCTTTCATACGAGCTTACGGGAAGGTGGAATACGGTCGCGGTCATAACCGACGGAACGGCGGTGCTCGGGCTCGGAGATATAGGTCCGGAGGCGGGCATGCCGGTGATGGAGGGCAAATGCGTCCTCTTTAAAGAGTTCGGAAACGTTGACGCGATACCGCTCTGCATAAGAAGCAAGGATACGGACGAGATAGTAAGGACGGTATCGCTTCTTGCCGGAAGCTTCGGGGGCGTAAACCTTGAAGATATATCGGCTCCGAGGTGCTTTGAGATAGAAAGGCGCCTTAAAGAGATATGCGATATCCCCGTGTTCCACGACGATCAGCACGGAACGGCGGTCGTGGTGCTCTCGGCTGTAATGAATTCGCTTAGACTGACAAAGAAGAAGCCCGAGAACGTAAGAGCCGTTATAAACGGCGCAGGCTCTGCGGGAATAGCGATAGCGGAGCTTTTGCTCGATTACGGGATAAAGGATCTTATACTTTGCGATAAGGTCGGAGCGATATGCGAGGGAACAGACGGGCTTAATGAGGCTCAGATAAGAATGAGCAAGATAACCAATCCCCGTAAAAAGACCGGAAGCCTTGCGGACGTTATGGCGGACGCGGATATATTCATAGGCGTTTCGGCTCCGAACGTGGTAAGCGAGAGCATGGTGAGATCTATGGCAAGCGGCTCGGTCGTGTTCGCTATGGCGAACCCCGTTCCCGAGATAATGCCCGAAAACGCAAAAAATGCGGGCGCTTATATAGTGGGAAGCGGACGCAGCGACTATCAAAATCAGATAAACAACGTTCTTGCGTTCCCCGGAATATTCAGAGGCGCGCTCGACGCAAGGGCGAGCGATATAAATAAGGACATGATGCTCGCGGCCGCACGCGCGATAGCGGAGCTGGTGAGCGACGACGAGCTTTCGCCGGAATACGTGATACCGGCGGCGTTCGATAAAAGAGTACACGGCGCGGTCGCACGTGCGGTCGCACAGGCGGCAAGAGACAGCGGCGTCGCACGCAAATAAGCACGGATCAAATCAGATAGGGAGATAAAAATATATGTGTCGTTATTCGCAGCTTTCAAAGGAAGATATGAAAAAGGAGCTTTCCGCTCTCGAAAAACAGTATGAGGATTTTAAAGCCAAGGGACTTAAGCTTGATATGTCAAGAGGAAAGCCGGGCGCTGATCAGCTCGATCTTTCGGTCGGTATGCTCGATTGCGTAAAGACGGCGTCGGACTGCGTTTCCGAAAACGGAACGGATTGCCGTAACTACGGAATACTTGACGGTATTCCGGAGGTCAAGTCGTTATTTGCCGAGATATTGGGCGTTCCCTCCAAAAACGTCATAGTCGGCGGCTCTTCCAGCTTAAATCTCATGTACGATGAGATATCCCGTGCGATGATCTTCGGCGTTGCTGGCGGCAAAAAGCCGTGGGGTGCTCAGGGTAAGATAAAATTTCTCTGTCCCGCACCCGGATACGACAGACATTTCGCCATATGCGAGCTTATGGGTATAGAGATGATACCCGTTCCGCAGACCAAGGACGGTCCGGATATGGACGTTATAGAAAAGTATGTTTCCGAGGACGAAAGCGTAAAGGGCGTATGGTGTGTTCCGAAGTATTCAAACCCTGAGGGAACGGTTTGCTCCGAGGAGACCGTAAGACGATTTGCGGCTCTCAGACCCAAGGCGGACGACTTCCGTATCTTTTGGGATAACGCATACGCCGTTCACGATCTTTACGAATACGTAGAGCTTCCGAACCTCTTTGAGCTTTGCCGCGAATATGGAAACGAGGATCTTCCGATCATGTTCACGTCTACCTCAAAGATATCCTTTGCGGGCGCGGGAATAGCGGCTATGGCGGCGTCGGACGCCAATATAGCCAAGACCAAGAAGAGCATGGGTATACAGACGATAGGCTTCGACAAAATAAATCAGCTCCGCCATGCGAGATATTTTAAGGATCTTGACGGAATAAAAGAGCAGATGAAGAAGCACGCGGCTATACTTCGTCCGAAGTTTGAGACCGTGCTTACGGCTTTCGACAAAGAGCTTAGCGGTAAGGGAATAGCCGAATGGAGCGACCCCAAGGGCGGATATTTCATAAGCCTTAATGTTCTTCCGGGGTGTGCAAAGCGCGTTTATACGCTTGCAAAAGAGGTCGGAGTTACCTTGACTCCCGCCGGCGCGCCGTTCCCCTACGGTATCGATCCGGAGGACAAGAACCTCCGCATAGCGCCCTCTTATCCGCCTGTATCGGAGCTTAAGGACGCCGTTTCAATACTTTGCCTTTGCGTAAAGATAGCGGCGCTTGAAAAATATCTCGCTTCGTAAATTTAAAAAGTGTATAGATACCGTTTTTTGCATACAATATTATCGTAACGGTTTGCATTAAACGGACTTTCGGGGATAAAATACATTGAAATATTATGGGAACTGTTAAAAGCAGTTCCCTTTTTTTACGAAAGGAAACGAATATGGGCGATATCTATCGCGAGATCTCCGAGAAAAATACGGTGAAGGGCGTCGATATTTCCGAAATGTATATAAGATATCCGATAGCGGAGACGGTCGGAAGGAGCGACGGTATCTTCGAAAAGCTATCCGGAGGCTTTGCGGAAAGCGTAAGAAAAGAAATGTTCAAAAACGATGAAGAAAGGTTTTCGGAGCATGTCGGAAACGGCGGCAGACGCTCGGCTTTTCCGAGACGTGTATACCGTCTTTCGATCACCGTATGCGGAGAGAACGGAAATAGCGTGAGCGTAAGGACGGAAGCGAGCGTAACGGAAAGCGAGAGAGCGTTTCTGCCTCGAACGATCGCCTGCTCGGTCGAATATACGGTATGGGATAGGCTTACGGGGCTTCTGTGTGACGAGACGACGCTCGGTATAAGGAAAAAACGCGGAAAACGCGCGCATGACGGTATATTTGTCGATAAAAACGGTACTTTTTATTACGATGTCGACGAAAAAAATTCGGCTTTGCCGCAAAATATATCGGATATCGGAAATATTTTGACGTTTAAAAGCGCAAGATAAATCATGATGAGCCGAACCAAAAGAAACGGTAAACAATATTTTCGGAGAAAAGAATGTCGAAAAGGATCATAGATGAGATCTTAAGGAGCGAGGCTGAAGCCTCGGAGATAAGAAAAAGCGCGGACGTATATGCAAGAGCTGCCGTTAAAAAGGCGGAAGCGGAGAGCGAAGAGATACGTCTTCACTTCGTTGAAATGGCGGAAAAAGAGATAAAAACCGCGCGAAATAACGCCGAAAGCGAAGCGAGAGCCGAAGTAGACAGGGCGCGTATCCTTGCGTATGAAAAAGCGGCGAAGATGACCGCGAGGGCGGAAAAGAACATGGAGCGTGCGGTGGATATGATAGTAAAAAGCGTGATAAACGAATGAACGGACGCGAAAGTCGGAGGGAGCGAAAGCATGTCGGTAAGTAAGATGAAAAAGCTTACGCTCGTCGTAATGAAGAAGGACGCGGGACGCGTTATGCGTAAGCTTATGTGGTTCGGAAACTTTGAGATCGAACGCGAAAAAGGCTCTGTGTTCGGCA